>NZ_NYWI01000017.1:0-89798 GCF_002684955.1 Tistrella sp.
CAGATTGGTCGTGTCCTTGACCGAGAAGCCGAAGCCGCCCGACGCCCCTTCCGAACCGTCGTGATCATAGGTCACAAGCCCGTCGTCGATATCCTTCTGGGTGAAGGTATCGCCCACCTCAAGCGCGGTGCCATCCAGCTTCAGCGTGCCCGACGCCGGCGCCGTGGTCAGCGTGTAGGTGACGTCCGCCGGATCCGTATCCTCGCTGTCGGAAGACGACAGCATCGCCGCGGTGATCGTGGTCGACCCGCCCTCGTCCACCGTCGTGCCGGTGTTCGTGTCGACCTTCGGCGCGGCGTTGACCTCGATCGTGCGCTCGAACGCCACACTCGTCTGCGTATCCGTATCGCCGCTGTCGTCGGTGGCAACGATCGACACCACGCGGTCGCCGCCCGGCATCGTCGACGACGCGCCGGTATAGAGGAAGGCGAGCCCCTGAAGCACCGTCTGGTAGTCGGCAACCGAGGCCGTGCCCGAGAGCGTGTACGTGCCCGCAGCCCCATTGAAGGTGTAGCTGATGCCGTGGTCGTTGGCGTAATTCGCCGCGTCCACGAACAGGCCCATATAGTCAGACGTACCACCAGGACGGGTGGTGAAGGTCACCACGACACTGGTCAGATTGGCCGAATCGACGTCGCTCAGCGCCGCAGAGCCGACAACCGCCACAGCCGCACCGCCCGCCGTATAGACCGACGAGTCAGACAGGTCGGTCACGACCGGCGCGTCGTTCGTGGCCTGGATGTTCACGGTGGTGACATGCGTGCCGGTCAGCGCACCGCCCGAGCCCTGGGCGCCGGTATTGCCGTCATCGACCGACCAGAGCAGATCGACCGAAGCCGGCGGCGTGTCGCTCGCCGTGGCATAGCCGATCTGCTTCGCCGCTTCGTTCACCAGATCATAGGTGGCGTTGGCATTGAGCGTCAGGACCAGTGTCCCGCCGGCATTGGTCGTGACGGTCCCGATCACGGTGCCACCGACCGTCAGATCCCCGCCCTCGGTCAGATCACCCAGCGTGCCGCCGCTGATCGCCCCGAACAGATCGTCGGCATCGGCCCCGCCATCGCGGGTGATGGTGATGACCATGCCATCATGATTGTCGACCAGCCACAGCTCGGGATCGTAAATGTCGATCTCGGGATCGATGGCGGTGAAGCCGCCATCCTCGACATGGGTCGGATCCATGTTGAAGCCGGTGACGGGCGTACCATCGGTGGTGAAGCGCGCCGCGAAGATCTCGTCGCCGCCGCAGCCGCAGCCCAGATAGCTGCCGCCCAGCAGCAGATCACCATTGTCGTCGATGGTGAGCGACGAAATCGTGAAGCTGCGCAGATCGTCGCCGAAGGTGACTTCGCCATTGGTCCCGAAGCTGGTGTCCAGCTGTCCGTCGGCGCCGATCTTGATGATCGAAGCCGTAGCGGACGGGGTGCCCCCGTCGATCGTCATATGGGTGCCGACGAAGACCATGCTGCCATCGGCCAGCAGGGTCGCATCGGTGGTCAGATTGCCGGTGAAGACCAGGCTGCCGCCGCTGCCGAAGCTGCCATCCACCGACCCGTCATCAGTCAGGCG
Organism: Tistrella sp.; assembly: GCF_002684955.1. Lineage (NCBI taxonomy): Bacteria > Pseudomonadati > Pseudomonadota > Alphaproteobacteria > Geminicoccales > Geminicoccaceae > Tistrella > Tistrella sp. Next base: position 1,570 of record NZ_NYWI01000017.1, read on the forward strand.
CACAAGCGTGGTGACCGGCAGGCCGGTATCCGCATCGACATGCATGTTCACGACGATCATGCCGCCGGTGGACTGGGGCAGGACGATCTGGCTGCTCTCCAGGATATCGGGATCGTCGATCGTGACGGTGCCGCTGCTGCCGAAGCCGGTATCCAGCGTGCCATCGGCGTTGTAGCGCTGAAGGATGGCACCATCGTCATTGGCGCCGGCAACGACGATCTTGCCGTCGTCCTGGACCGCGACGCTCAGCAGCGTCTCGTTGCCGCCCAGATCGATCGCAACCGGCGCACCGCCGTTGAACGCGGTGTCGATGCTGCCATCGGCAAGCAGCCGGTACAGCAGGCCATCGGTGGTGCCGGCGGCGCCGGTGAAATTCATGCCCGCCACCAGGATGCGGCCGGTGTCGTCCAGCGCCATCCTGGTCAGCGAGAACGCCACACCGGGGTCATTCAGGAGGGCGACGCCTTCCACCCCGAAGCTGCTGTCCATCGTGCCGTCGGCATTCAGACGCAGAATCGCGCCCACGTGGATGCCGGACGTATCGACCGTACCCGAGATCAGCAGCTTGCCGTCGCTCTGCAGCAGGGCCGTGGAGGGCGTGTATTCGCCGCCGCTGTCAATGGTGACGATACCGTCCGTACCGAAACTGGTATCGAGCCGGCCATCCGCATCGTAACGCGCAACCACGATCAGGTCCGAGGTGGGATCGGTATCGGCACCGACCTGATAATAGCCGCCGCCAGGCAGGGCCACGATCCCGCCGATGCTGTCCATATCCGACGGCCCGTCATCGGTGACGATGCCATCGGGCATGGTGGTGATGTCGGGCGCATCATTGACGGGGTCGACCGTGATGGTCACCGTCTCGCTGGCGGTTTCAGAGGCGCCGCCGCTGTTGCCCAGATCGTCGATATCGACGGTCAGGGTGACATCGCCGGTATCGTCGGTATCGGTCTGGAAGGTGACGCCCTGGGCCGCGATGAAGGCGTTGATGTCGGCGATCGTGCCGGACAGCATGATTGCCTTGGTGCCGTCGGTGACCGTCACCCCCGACCCGCTGGTGGCGGTGATCGTGCCCTTGTCGACGCTCAGCGTCACCTCGACCGTGCCACTGCCGGCGTCGGCGTCGGCAAAGGAAATGCCGGTGATCGCCGTGGCCGTGTCTTCGGTGACCGTGATCGTGGCACCAGCCGGCACGGTGATCACCGGCGCGTCGTTGACGGTGGTGATGGCGACGGTGGTCGTCAGCGTGCCCTCGGCCGCACCGCCGGTCCCCTGCGTGCCGCTATTGCCGTCATTCACCGTCCAGACGAGATCGACCGAGGCCGGCGGCGCGTCGCTGGAATTGGCATAGGCGATCTGGCGCAGCGCCTCGTTCACCAGCGCACGGGTCGCCGCGGCATTGAGCGACAGCACCAGCGCGCCGGCCGAGTTGGTCACCACCGTGCCGATGGTGGTGCCCGAGACGACCAGGGCCTGGCCCTCGGTCAGGGCATCGAGCGTGCCGCCATCGGCCGCCGAGAACTGATCCTGGCCGTCGGCACCGCCGTCGCGCGTCAGGCTGACGGTGAAACCGTCGAGCGTGTCGGCATCGCCCAGATCGACATCGTCGACCGCAATCGTCGGTGCAATCACCACCGGCGCGCCGTTTTCGGTATAGGCCGCCGGATCGGCATCGAATACCGGCTGGCCGGTCGCGTCATAGCGGGCGAAGTAGATATCGGCCGGCTGCAATGCCTGGTCGTAATGGATGCCGCCCAGCAGGATTTCGCCGGTGTCGGCGTCGATCCGGACCGAGGTGTGATTGAGCGGGAATTCGGTGCCGCCGATCGTGAACCCGCCATCCCGGCCGAAACCGGCATCGAGCACGCCATCGGCTGTAAAGCGCTGAACCGTCGTCGAAATATCCGCGGCGAAGGAGATGGTGCCGACGACGATGATGCCGCCATCCGGGGCGAAGGCGAAGGAGACGGTGTGCGCCGCTTCGCCCGTCACGGCACCGTTCACACCAAAGCCGGTATCCAGCGCGCCATCGGCGGTCAGCCGCCAGATCACCGGCACCTGCTGGCCGGGGAAGCCGGAATCCTCGGTCGCCGAGGCCACCAGAATGCTGCCATCGGCCTGCACGCTGACCCCCTGGGCGCCAGCGCCGCCGAGGAGATCGGTATCGATGATCAGATAACCGCCGGTTCCGAAGCTGGTATCCAGCGTGCGATCGGCATTGTGGCGATAGACGATCAGATCGCGGCCCTGGGCCGCCAGCGTCACGACCTTGCCGTCGGGCTGGATGACCGAATCGAGGGCCTGCTCGCTGCCCGGAATGCTGGCGCCGACATTGAACACGCCATCCGCGGTGCCGTCGGCGGTGAAGCGGAACACGACGGTGCTGGTATCGCCCGAGATGGGCGTCAGCGTCGCCGTGACATAGATCCGGTCGCTGCCGTCGATTTCGATATCGACCGGGCCGAAGCTCGATGAGGCCTGGATGACGGTGATCGGGAAGCCCGACACCACGCTGCCATCGGTCGCAAGACGCGTCACCACCAGCGAGCTGTCGGAAACCGCACGGCCGGCAATGATCAGTTCACCCGAGGCCAGCACCTTCACCGCGTTCGGAACCGTGCCGGCGAAATAGGCCGCACCATCCGTGCCATAGCTGGTATCGATGCTGCCATCGGCGTTGTAGCGATAGACCAGCACATTCTGGTACGCATCCCCACCGGTGGTGCGGCTGCTGACCACATAATGGCCGCCGCCGGGCGCATCCAGCATCCAGGTCGGGGTGGAAAGCGGCTCGGGCGCGGCAACCACATCGACGCCGTCATTGATGGTGTAGACATCCGGCGCGTCGTTGACCGGATCGACGGTCACGGTCACCGTGTCGGCATCGGTGCCCGGCAGGGCCGCGTCCTGGTCGCTGACGCTGACCGAGAGATCGACCGTACCGGTGACGTTCACCCCCGGCCGGTAGGTCACATTGCCGCCGGAAATGAAGGCGTTGATATCGGCCCGGCTGCCGGTGAGGATCAGGGTCTGGCCGCCGGCGGCAACGGTGACGTCGGCGGTGCCGGTGGCGGTGAACGAACCGCCCGGGGCGGTGATCGTCAGCACGTAATCCTGGCCGAGATCGTCGGTGTCGGCGATCGAAATGCCGGTGATCTGAAGATCGGTGTCCTCGTTCACGGTCAGCGAGCCCGGCACGGTCAGCACCGGTGCCTCGTTCACGACCGTCACCTCCATGCTGCCGGTGGCGAGCGCCGAGGAATAGGCGCTGGAGCTGCCGGTGATGGTGGTGTCCGCGGTGCCGCGGATGGAACCGCTGGTGGCGGTACCGATCGTCTGGTCCCAGGCGCGGAACGAGATGGTCGCGGTCTCGGCCGTGTTGCCGGCCGGGTCGTAGCGGAGCTGGGCATCCGCCGCCAGCAGAAGCGAGGCATTCACCGACACGGTGCCGACCGCATACCAGTTGGTGCCGTCGGTCGAATATTCCCAGCGGCCGGTGCCGGTCAGCGCGGTGATCGCGATACCCGATTCGGGGTTGGCATCGACATCGCCATAGCCGCCATCGGTGAGCAGGTCGCTGACGGTGATGGGGGGCGACACGTCATTGCGATCCACCGGATCCAGCGTGATGTCGGTGGTCGACAGCGTCGGCGCGTCGTTGATCTGGGTGACGACCATCGCCGCGCGGGAATCTTCCACGGAATAGGCGGTGCTGCCGCCCGTGCTGGACGCATCCCCCGTCTGGAGCGTGGACCCGCTGGTGGCCGTGCCCGAGGTCTGGTCCCAGCCCCGGAAGGTCAGCGATGCCGGGCCGCCGCGGTTGTTGTCGGGCACGAAACGGAACTGGGTGGTCGCTGCGAACAGCAGGGCCGCACTGTCGGATGCCGCCGTGCCCAGCCCGTACCAGTTGTTGCCGTCGGTCGTGTACTGCCAGGCGCCGTTGCCGACGATACCGGTGATCGCGATGCCCGAAACCGCGCCGCTGTCGGGATCGGCATAATTCACATCGGTCAGCCAGTCGCTGACCGAATAGGTCGTCGACATGGTGTTTTCATTGGTGGTCGTCAGCGCGACCTGCGATCCGTCGATGGTCGGCGCGTCGTTCACCGCAGAGACCGCCAGCGTCACCGTGGCCGTGTCGGTCTTTGCCCCGCCGGAGCCGGTATTGCCGCCGTCGTCGACATCGACGGTCAGGGTCACGTTGCCGGTGGCGTCGGCGGCGGGCGTGAAGGTCAGCGCACTGGCCGCGATGAACGCATTGATGTCGGCCACCGTGCCGGTCAGCGTCAGCGCGGTCGCCGTCCCGCCCACCGTGACATCGGCGGTGCTGGTCGCGGCCAGCTCCCCCTCACCCACCGTGAAGGTCACCGTCACATCGCTGGTGCCGGCATCGGCATCCGAAATCGAAATGCCGGTGAGCGCAGTCTCGGTGTCTTCGGTCACGGCGATCGACCCGGGCGCCGTAATCTCGGGCGCGTCGTTCACGGCCGTTACGGTGATCGCGAAGGTCTGACTGCTGACGGTGTGGTTGGTCGTATCCTTCACCGAGAAGCCGAAGCTGCCCGACGTGGTTTCCGAGCCGTCATGCTCGTAGGTCAGCAACCCGTCGTCGATGTCCTTCTGGGTAAAGGTGTCATTCACCGACAGGGCGGTACCGTTGAGCTTCAGCGTGCCCGCGGCCGGCGCCGTGGTCAGGGTATAGGTGACATCGGCCGGATCGGCGTCTTCCATATCCGACGACGACAGCATCGCCGAGGTGATGGTGGTGGAGCCGCCCTCGTCCAGCGTCGTACCGGTATTGGTGTCGACCTTCGGCGGGGCATCGACCTCGACCGTGCGTTCGAAGGCGGCACTGGCCTGGGTCGCACTGTCGCCGCTGTCATCCGTCGCGACGATCGAAACCACACGGTCGCCGCCGGGCATGGAGGCAGTGGCGCCGGTATAGGCATAGACCACGCCCCGCAGCACGGTCTGATATTGGGCGACCGAGGCCGTGCCCGAAAGGGTCAGCGTGCCCGTGGCGTTGTTGTAGGCGACGTTGATGCCGTAGTTACTTGCATCGTCCGCCCCCGTGGTCGACATGGCGATACGATCCGACGTCCCGCCCGGGCGGGTGGTCAGGGTCAGGACCACGCTGGTCAGATTGCCGGAGTCGACGTCGACGATCGTTGCGGATTCGGCCACCGCCACCGGCGAGCCGCCGGCACTGAAGAGCGGCGACGCCGAGGTGTCGTTCACCACCGGCGCATCGTTCACCGGCGTCGTGTTGACGGTGAAGGTATGCTGCACCGAGTCCGAATAGTTTCCGGACGACTGCTTCAGCGTGAAGGTCAGGGTGCCGGCAGTTTCCCCGCCGTCATGCTGGAAGGTGACGAGCCCGTCGTCGATATCCTGCTGGGTAAAGGTCCCGTTGGTCGACAGCGTGCTGCCGTTGAGCGACACGGTCAGATGACTGAGCGCCGCCACCGTATAGATCAGATCCGCCCCGGTGGCGTAATCGTCGGAGGCTTCCAGCATCGCGGTGGTGATGCTGCCCGATCCGCCCTCGGCAACCGTGGTGCCGGTATTGGTGGCGACCGTCGGGGTCTTGTCGATCTCGATCGTCAGATCGAAGGTGCCGACCTGATCATTGGCATCGGTGACCGTATAGCGGATGATACGGTCGGTCGTATCGACAGTGGCCCCCGACGACGTGTTCTTGTACTCGATGTTGCGGAGAATATTCTGGTACGTATTGAGCGATGCGGTGCCGGTGAAGGTAAGCTTGTAGTTATTATACGAGACGCTGACACCAGCATAGGTTCCCTGAATGCGCGGGCGCTCCGCGGAACTGTCCGGGCGATTGACCAGCTCCACCGTCACCGATTTCATCATCGTCGTGTCGTCGATGAGGAACAGGTCCGGCGCGAAGTACGCATAGCTGTCTGTCCCATAGGCACCCGGGGTATAGACGAAGGTGTCGGCCGAAATCGCCGGCGGATCGTCGTCCACACTGGTAACCTGGACGCCGCTGCCGACCAACTCGTCCGAGGTGGCGCCGTCGGCATCGGTGACGGTGACGCGGAGGATGCGCGAGCCGGCGGCATCGGGGGTATAGGCCGATCCGGTATTGCCCCAGGTGGGGGCGTCGGAGGTGGACGAATAGGTGACCGTCCGCAGCGCCGCCTGCATCTGCGCCGCCGTGCCGCTGCCGGTCAGCGTCAGGACGAGAAGGCCGCCTTCCATCGCCACGCTGGCACTGTAGGGCCCGGGCGAGGTGATCGCGAGCACATCGCCATCATGCGGGTTGGAGATCCAGACCCGCGCCGAGGTGATCAGGTCGCCGTCGTCATCGGCGACCGTGATATCGGGCAGCAGGATGACCGGCGCGTCGCCTTCGGTCCAGCTCACGGTCCGCGGGCCGCCCAGCACCGGGGTGGTGTCGTTCACAGCTTCGACCGCACCGATATCGATGGCGCTGCCGGAAATGCGGGTGGCGCCGGTCTGGTCGGTGGCGGGCTGGCCGGTGATCGAGGCATTGCCGGCATCGATCGCCGAGCTGCCGGTGCCCGGCTTCATCGTCTGGGTATAGCCGCCATTATCCGCCAGCGCCCCCAGATTGGGATCAGTGGTCAGATCGGTACCGGGACCCGCATCCCAGCCGTTATTAGCAAGGCTGTTGCCGAAATAGATGTTCCAGCCGACATTGGTCGCACTGCCGCCGGTGACGTTCACCCCGCTGCCGGTGTTGTTGGCCAGAATCGTATGGCTGACACTGACCGAGCCGCCATAGGAATCGATCGTGCCGTTATAGGGGGCACCGCTCGCGCTGTTGCCCGAGAAGGTGCTGTGCGCCACGGTGAGCGCCGAGGAATTCTCGATCGCACCACCATAAGTTGCCGAATTACCCGAAAAGGTAGAGTTCACCACCGAGGTGGTGCTGTCGGTACCCAGCATCGCGATCGCACCGCCTATCCCAGCGGTGTTCCGATCAAAGGTCGAGCGGGCGATATCCAGAGAAATTCTTGTACCATCATTTGCGAAGACAGCGCCGCCGTTTGCGTTGCTATTGGTTGTATTCTGCGTGAATGTACTGTCATTTATAGTGGCATCAGACGCCGTCGCCGTATCCGCGAGCGCGATAGCCCCACCTCCGGCAGAGGGAGAGCTGCTGGTCGAACTATTGCTCGTGAAGGTCGCCCGTGTAACCGTCGTAGCCCCTCCACCCGTTCGCGAAGAGATAGCGCCGCCCGACGCAGCCGTATTGTTGGTAAAACTGCTATCGGTCACCGAGAAGGTAATATTTCCGGAAGTATTTCCCTCAATCCGGATTGCACCACCGGCATTCGTCGCACTGTTCTGATCGAAACTGCTGTCGGTGACGTTCAGCGTGGCGCCGGCCGCACTGGTCTGATAGACCGCGCCACCTTCCGTAGTGGCGGTGTTGGTGGTGAACTGGCCGGTGACCGTGTGGATGAAATTGCCGCCGGAAATATAGATCGCGCCACCGGCGCCGCTGGTCGCCTGGTTGTCGACGAAGCTGTTGGTGCCGGTCATCGCCAGCTGGCCGCCGGCCATATAGACGGCACCGCCCGCCGTAGCCGTCAGATTGTTCATGGTGATGTCGGTCAGCGTCAGCGTGTCCGAGCCGGAGGCGGTGAAATTGATGCCGGCGCCGCCTCCCGAGGTCCTGGTCGCATTCTCGATCTGCAGCCGCGCAAAGGTGACCGTGGCATCCGTGACGGTGAACACGCTGCCATTGGTCAGGCTGCTCGCATCCAGCACCCGGGTGGTGGTGTCGTTCGACCGGATCAGCACATTGTCGGTGATGGCGCTGAAGCTGGCGGAGACCGTGAGATTGGCCGTGATGTCGATCTGATCGGTGCCGGCCGCGGCATTGGCATTGGTGATCGCGGTTTCCAGCTGGGCCGCCGTACCGGCGGTGAAGGTCGCCATTAGGCCGTCATAGCCGGCGCGGGTGTCTTCCGTCACCGCGATCATGGTGTCGACCTGGCCGATCGACACTTCCAGATCCCAGTCGCCGAAACGGCCACCGCCATTGGCGGCGACGCTGCCGGTGGCATCGTCCGAGGCGGCGACATCGGCGCCGGTCAGCTCTGCCAGCCGGCCCAGAAAGGCCAGGCCGTCGCTGCCGCCGGCCACGTCGCAGCCATAAAGCAGGATGTCGCCATCCTCGGCCAGGCCGGCGCCGATCACCGCCAGGTCGCCGGCCCGGTCGTCGATATTCCTGTCCGAAAGGGTGGAAGATCCCAGCCAGATTTCGCCGACGCTGCCTTCCGAAATGATGTGGATGGCATCCACTGCCCCCGACTGTTCGGCCATCCAGTCGGCGATCTGTTCCAGCCCGTCGCGGCCGGCATCCAGCACCACGATTTCGACATCCTGGGCCAGGCCGGCGGCCAGGGTCTGCCAGTCGGTGACGCGGGTGTCGATGAAGGCGACCTCGCGCCGGTCACCCGCCGCGGCGGGGGCCGCCGTCACATCCGATCCGTCATCGCCGCCCTGGGCAGCGGTTTCCACCAGGGCGGCACCGTCATGGGCATCGGCCTGATGGCCGGTATCGGCCGCACTGCCGTCGCCGGCGGTATCGGGGTGCAGTTCCTGCGCGGCATCCTGGGCCGCCTGATCCTGCAGCGCCTCTGCCGCGGTGGCGACACCGGCGGCATCGAACATCATCCGTGGTTCAAGCGCCTGGGCCAGCGCCCCCCGCCGGCCCGGGCGGCGCGGCCCGGTGATGTGACGGCTGGCATGATCTCCCCGACGACGAAAGCGGCGCATGATACCCGTCCCCCGAAACCCCGTGACGACCGGGCGACGTGATCTCCGCACCCGGTCTGACTGTCATTCCCGCGGCGCCGGCGGTTCTTCGTCACGAAGTGCCGCATATCGCAACGATACACCCGTCCGGCCGGACGCAGCGTACCTTCGTCGGGTTTTGGTTAACCTAGCTGAACCTTACTGACCCGAAAAGCGGCTTTCGGGGCGTGCGCCCGGCAAAGCAGTGCTCCAGAAGATTGATTCGGCGCGTTTTTCAACGATCCCAAGCATTTGAGCTATATCAACGGCCATTAACCTCGCCCTCACATGACGGGCAAGACTCCTGTCGCAAACCATGCGACATTAATCACGCACGGCAACCGCCAAGCGAAACGGCGGGAATGCGCCGCAGATGCATGCAATCCAGGCTGGTGTGGGACTGCATCCCGCCGGGTCTGCCGCCGGTCAACCATCGGGATGTGGGATGTTCGAGAACTTCACCTTTGAAACCTTCGCGCCGCATGTCGGCACCGAATTCCATGTGCGCCTGCCCCAGGGCAATCTGCCGCTGACCCTGGTGTCCGCCCAGCCCGGTATCCAGGCCATGTTGACCGGCCAGCGCCGCCTGGGCTTCAGCCTGATCTTCCGCGGCCCCCCCCAGATCTATCTGCCGGCCAACAGCTACGACATCGCCCATCCCCGGCTGGGGCTGCTGAAGATGATGTTCATCTGCCCGGTGATCGCACCGGTCGATCCGTCGACCGGGCGGCCGGTGCCGGGCAATCACTACGAAGCGATCTTCAATTGACGCCCCCCACTGATACCAAGGCCTGCTGATACCAACGCCTGCCGAAACCACCGGCTGCGGCCCGGCCGGGCGACCGCATCACCACGTCGCGACGACAGCCATGTCGACAACAAGACGGAACAGGACGAGGACGGAGACCGGATATGGATTCACCCTTCATCGCCAGCATCGTGACCTGGATGCCGGATTTCGCGCCCAAGGGATGGGCCTTCTGCCAGGGCCAGATCCTCTCGATCGCCCAGAATCAGGCGGTGTTCGCGCTGATCGGCACCACCTATGGCGGCAACGGCAGCACCACCTTCGCCCTGCCCGACCTGCGCAGCCGCATCCCCGTCGGTGCCGGCGACGGCCCGGGCCTGTCACCGGTCTCTCTGGGCCAGGCGGCCGGCAGCGAAACCCAGACCATGACCGATCAGACCCTGCCGGCCCATACCCATTTCACCGTCCCCCAGCTGCACCCGGTGCTGCCGCTGTCGACCGCCCCGGCCACGGCGCCCGATCCGGCCACCGGCGTGCTCGCCACCGGGTCGGTCCGCATCGGCAGCGGCCCCTCCGCCCGGACCTACCCGGTGTCGAATTTCACCACCGCCCAGGCCAATGCCGTGCTGCCGGTCACCATGCCGGGGGATCTGACCGCTACCCCCACCGGCAACTCCCAACCCTTTTCGATCATGCAGCCCTATACGGCGCTCAACTTCATCTTTGCGATGCAGGGCATCTTTCCGCCGCGCAGCTGACCGGTTTCCGCCGCGCCGCCGGGCCGGCACCGCCCCGGTCGCCATCCAGGGGCCCGGTCGCCATCCACATGGTTTCCACCATCCATAAGGTTTCGGAAAGATGACCCCCTTCATCGGACTCTGCATGCATTGGGCGCCGGATTTCGCCCCCCGCAACTGGGCCTATTGCGCCAATCAGCTGATCGCGATCAGCCAGAACACCGCGCTGTTTTCGCTGATCGGCACCACCTATGGCGGTAACGGCATCCAGACCTTCGCCCTGCCCGATCTGCGTGGCCGCGCCGGCCTGGCCGCCGGCAGCTCGACCACCGGCACCCGATATGTCGAAGGCGAAGTCGCCGGCACCGACCAGACCACCCTGCTGACGACCAATATGCCGGCCCATACCCATGCGGTCAGCCCGGTCACCGGCACCCTGCCGGCCACCGCCACCCAGGCCGACACCAACGGGCCGGCCACAGGGCTCGCCTTCGGCATGGCGCATACCACTTACGAGGATAGTGGCGTCGAAGTTTCTGCCCCGGTCAACGCCTACGCAGCCGGCCCGGCCGATGTCACCTCGGCGACGGGGGCGGCCGGCGGCACCGTCACCTTCGGGGTGACCGGCCACACGGCCCAGACCCCGATCACCCAGCCTTATCTGGGCCTGAACATCATCATCGCCATGTACGGCATTTTCCCGCCGCGCAGCTGACCGGCCCCCGACGCGAAAACAGGAGAGAACCGATGGACGGAGTTTATCTGGGGGCCGTGTTCCTCTGGGCGCCGAGCTTTGCACCGCGCGGCTATGCCTTCTGCGCCGGCCAGTTGCTGTCGATCGCACAGAACGACGCCCTGTTCGCCCTGATCGGCACCACCTTCGGCGGCGACGGCCAGACCACCTTTGCCCTGCCCAACCTGATCGGCCGCACCCCCCTGGGTGCGGGCCAGGGGCCCGGCCTGTCGAACTATGCCCTGGGCCAGACCGGCGGCACCGAGACCATTACGCTGACCGGCAACAATCTGGCCCATCACACCCATACCGTTACGGCAGAACTGCAGGCCGCGATTCCGGTCGCCACCACCGACGCGACCGAGTCCGAGCCGGCCAATAACGTCATCCTGAGCAACGGCAATTTCGTGCAGACCAATGCGCCCGGCTCCCCCACCCGGCCCGCCAATCTGTTCGTCGCCAAACAGGACCCGGAAGCAACCCTGCCGGTGCAGATGAACGGCCAGGTCGCCGTCGGCTCGTCGGGCATGAACGTCCCGGTCCAGATCATGCAGCCCTTCGCGGTGCTGCAATACATCACCCCGCTCTATGGCATTTATCCGCCGCGGGGCTGACCGGGCGCCACACCGTCGACGACGCATCAGGGGGGCACGCGGAGACGATCCGCGTGCCCCTTTTATTCGGGCCGAGCTGTTCGCCGCCATCGGCAGCCGTTTCGGCGGTGACGGCGTCACCGATTTCGCCCTGCCCGACCTCCGCGGCCGGCAGTTTCTGGGGGCCGGCCAGGGCCCCGACACGGCGGCCTACGCCCCCGCCGACAGCGGCGGTGCCGAGGCCCTGGTGCTGACCGCCGACCAGCTGCCCGCCCATGACCACGACATCACGCTGCGCGAGATCGGGCTTCAGCTGCCGGCCGCCGGCGCGCAGGCGACGTTCACCACCCCGGCCACCGGGCTGATCCCGGGCGATGGCCACACGATCTTTGATAATCAGGGCGTCGAAGTCTCCGTTCCGGTCCAGGCCTATGCCGATGCCAGCCGCGCCGATGGCCGTTTCCTGGCCCCGGCGATCGAGGGCGGGCTGGCGGTTCTGCCGGCCGGCGGCGGGGTGCCGGTGCCGCTGGGTGCGCCCTGGCTGGCGGCCACCGCGATCATCCGCGCCACCCTCTGACCCGCTGCCCGACCGTCACCCCCGGCCCCTGCGGGCGCGCGGGCACAGGCCGCGCGCCCGCCTGCCCTGCTCTGCCCGACGAGAACATAACGGTTTCGTCTTGCGCCGCAAAACCATCGGAACAAGGCGCGTACAGGCACAGAATCATACACGTTTTCGGCGTGTTTCCGGGGCAATCGGCATCGGAGCGGGGGCAAGCATTGAACATTTTATTTAAATTTCCTTAAAGCGCCGGACATCCCGTGTGCTATACCTCACATGAAACTGCACAATTCACAAGAACAAGAAACATGTCGCGGCGCCATGCTGCATTGCAGCATTTCCAAAAGGTAAACGCCCGCACCGCAACCGGCCGGATGCTGAGTGACATATCATCGCACTGTGATCGACAGCCGCAGGCTGCAAGCCCCCGACCGGCCTGATTTTCCTGATATATCCCCGATATGTTCCAATTCTGGTTGTAATTACTCTCCTTAGGGTTGTAGTCGATCCGTATAAAACGGGAACATATCCGGAAAAGGACGGCGTCACATCATGGTTAACGCCGCATCCGCAAGCGACGATCCGACCGGTGCAGAATGCCGGGGCGATCGCCCGGACAGGGCCGGACGGGCCCGGCTTCCGGTGAATGCGGTGCAATATTCACCCGTCCCCGCCCCACCCTTTCGGTCAGGGTTCGCCGGGGTTCTCCCGCCCGGATCGCCATGCCCCACCCTGGGCGCGAACATCATCACCCACACCATCGAAACGCGATGGACATCTCCGGGCAGGCACCCTATAGTCGGGGTCGCAGCCCGGTCGTGCGATGGCGCGGGGGGATGTATGGGACGGAGGGCATGACGCGATGCCGCCGGCCCCACCGTACAGGTTTACCCGAACTTGTGTGGTGTAGATGCGACACCGACTTGAGCGCGGCGGACATGCGTCCTGCCGCGCTTTTTTCGTCGCCCCTCGGATATGCGGATCAGAAGCCGCTTTCGCGGATGGCGACGGCGATCACCCGGCGCCACAGGCTGGCGGCGAAGCTTTCCGCCGGTGCGTCGATCCGCACCATGCCCCGCAGGGCCAGCGTCTGGCCGGCGGGCAGCCCGGCGCCGGCATCGGGTTCCAGCCACACCCGATAGACCGCGCCGCGCGGCACGGGGCGGCGCTCGTGGTCCAGCTCGGTCGCGATCGGCCCGCCATTCTGGCTGGCCAGGGCCGGCTGATCCAGGGCATCGACGGCCGTTTCGGACACGGCCGTCACCACCACCGGCAGCGGGTCGCGCGCGGGGTCGTCGGTCACGAACCGGCCGCGGGCGCCGACCTGCAGCCGCGGCAGATCCTCGCCCCGGACATAGGCCTCGATCCGCCCGCCCTCGGCGGCGACCACCAGCCCCAGCACCCGTGCGGGGGACACCCACAATCCCGGCATCAGATCGGCCGGCGGGTCGCGGAAGATGCCGTCCTGCGGCGCGCGCACCACCAGCCGGGCGCGCTCTGCCATCAGCCCGTCCAGCTCCGCCAGCCGGGCGGCCAGCCGCCCTTCCAGCACGCCCACCTCGGCGGCGGTGGCGGCGCTGGCGGCCTGGCGCTGGATCAGCCTCTGGGTCACGTCCAGCTCCAGGCGGATCATCTCGATCTTCCGGTCCAGATCGGGGTTGTCGAGCACCACCACCGGCTGGCCGGCGGTCACGCGCGCCCCTGCCGCCACCGGCACCTCCACCACCCGTGCCGGCGCCGGCGGATGCAGCCGCGGGCTGGCCGATGCCTCCAGCATCGCCGGCAGGCCGATATCGCCCTGCCAGGGCACGAAGGCGAGCCCGATCAGCAGCGCCAGCACCGCCAGGCTGCGGGCCATGGCCCGGTTCATCCGCATCTCGTCCCTCGCCTTCCACCATTCGCCGATTTCGCGCAGCGCCGGCATCGCCAGGAACCAGCACACCTCCACCGCCGCCAGCATGATGCCCAGCACCTTGAAGAAAGCGTGATAGACCAGCACGGCGATGCCCAGGAACAGGAAGAACCGCCAGATCCAGGCGCCATAGGCATAAAGCAGCACGGCGTGGCGGGTGCGCGGCGGCAGCACTTCCGGCGGCTCGCGCCCCAGGCCGAACAGGGTTTCGCGCAGATGCCAGCGGGCCAGCGCGAAGCCGCGGCCCTGCAGGTTGCGCACGCCGATCAGATCCGACAGCAGGTAATAGCCGTCGAAGCGCATCAGCGGATTCAGATTGACCAGCAGGGTCATGAACCACGACACCGCCGCCAGAAAGAACACCGCCGAGCGTGCCGGCCCGTCGGGCATCATCGTCCAAAGAATGGTGGCGATTGCGGCGATGCCCAGCTCCACCGCCATGCCGGCGGCACCGATGATCAGCCGCCGGTGGCGTTCCGGCAGCCGCCAGGCGTCGCTGACATCGGTATAAAGCACCGGCATCATCACCAGCAGGGCGACGCCCATGGAATGCACCCGGCAGCCGAAGCGCTTGGCGGCCAGGGCGTGGCCCATCTCGTGCAGCACCTTGGCCACGACCATCGCCAGGCCGAACCACACCGCCCCTTCAAGCGTCAGGAAGCTGGTGAAGGTGTGCAGGAACACATCCCACTGCCGCCCGACCAGATAAAGCGCGACGGCGACCAAAGTGAGCAGGGTAAGCCCCGCCCCTTTGGAGAACATCATCCGGCCAAGCGGCGTCAGCCCGTCCAGCCACATATCGGGGCGGACCAGCGGCACGCGCACGAACAGATAATTGTGCAGCATCCAGGAAAAGGCGCTGCGCTTCGCGGCCTTGCGCTGGCGAAGATAGCTGCCGCTCATCCCCGGCTCGTCGCCCGCGACCAGATTGTTGGCGATCAGGAAACGGGCCAGCTCGTCCACATCGCTCAGCTCCAGCGGCAGGCGAGAGGCGGCCATGGCCCGGGCCAGAACCCTGTCGGGCATGCCCTGATCCCA
Source organism: Tistrella sp. (assembly GCF_002684955.1). Taxonomy (NCBI): domain Bacteria; kingdom Pseudomonadati; phylum Pseudomonadota; class Alphaproteobacteria; order Geminicoccales; family Geminicoccaceae; genus Tistrella; species Tistrella sp. The sequence continues at coordinate 16,689 of NZ_NYWI01000017.1, forward strand.
GGCGCCCAGCAGCGCCACCGCCTGGGGCGACAGGCTGTAATAGCGCCCGCGTGCCGGATCCAGAATCGTCCAGCTGGGGCTGCCGTCCAGATCGGTGGGGCCCGGCAGCAGTTTCAGATCCTCGCGCAGCCGCGGCACCGGCTTGGCCTGCTGCTGGCCGCCCGCGCCGCCCCCGAACGAGATGGTCGGCCCCCCCGGCGCGCTGCCCTGCACGGATGCGACCATGGCCTAGAACCCGGTATGCTGGCGCAGCGCCGCCAGCGGCCTGCGGAACAGATAGAAGGCGAGCGGCACATCCGCGCCATAGACCTTGGCGGTGCCGCGCAGCCCCACCCTGGGCAGGGCCTCCCCCGCCTTCTGGTCCAGCCGGGCCTTCAGCTCATAGGCCAGAATGCCGCCCGGGGTCTGCTCAGCCGTATAGCTCAGGCTGGTCATCCGCCCGGCCACCGGCTCCAGCGGCCGGGCATCCAGGAACAGCTGCACCGGCGCGCCCGGCTCCAGCCGGATCGCCTCGCCCACCGGCAGTTCCACGCGGATCTCGGCCCGGGACGGATCGGCGATGGTCATGATCCGCTGGCCGGTCTGCACCGGCCGACCGATCCAGTCGTCGGCACGGGTGAACAGCACGATGCCCGGGCGTTCGGCACGCACCTCCACCCGGGCCAGGCGCTGTTCGGCATACTCCAGCTCCGCCTGGCGCAGCCGGGCGCGGGCTTCCAGCAGGGCGATCTGTGCGCCGGCATCGCGGTCGTTGAAGGCGCCCTGGCGCGCGCGGCGCAGTTCGGCCTCGGCGATTTCCAGCGTACGCCGGGCCACCGCCACCTCGGCCTGAAGATTGGTCGGATCAAGCGTCAGCAGCAGGTCGCCGGCCTCGACCCGCTGGTTGGGCTGCACCTCGATCGCCTGCACCACCCCGTCCAGCGGCGAGGCGACGGTCGCCGGATCGCTGGCCGACACCTCGGCCGGCGCCAGCACGCTTTGCGGCACCGGAATGAAGCCGGCGGCAACGGCGGCCGCCACCAGCCCCAGCACCAGCCAGCGCGGCCGCGGCAGCCGCCGCCGACCGGCACCGCGGCCGGCCAGCGCCAGCCAGGCATGGGCATAGGCATCGGCCAGCTGGGCAGCCAGCACCTGATCGGCGGGGGCGAAACCGGTATCGCGGGCCAGCCACAGCCAGCCGCGCACCTGGCCCTCGCGATCGGCCAGCGGGCAGAGCAGCGCATGGGGGGCGGCCAGCTCCGGCCAGGCCTCGGCCAGTTCCTGCGGCAGATCGGCGGGCGTCACCAGCCGCGGCTTCAGCAGCTCGGCCTCGGGTGCCGGCGCCGGTGCGGCTCCGGCCAGCGGCTGTGCTGCCGGTACAGGCGCCGGCGCCGCCTTCAGCGCCTTCACCTGGTCGCGATGGGCGGCGGCCAGATGGCCCAGCACCCGTTCCAGCCAGGTGACATAGGGCGCCGTGCGCTCCACCCCCGGCACATCCGACAGGGCGACGGGTTTCGGGCGGATCGCGCCCTCGGCAAGCGCCGCCTGGCGATAGGGCAGCAGACGGCGGGTTTCGTTGACGATCACATAGCGCAGGCTCTGCACATCCGGCGCGCGCCGGGCAGCACGTTCCAGCGACAGCATGATCGAGAACAGGATCGCCGACCGGCCACGCGCCGGATCCGCTGCCGCCCCCGCCGAGGATGCCCCGGCTGAGGATGCCCCAGGCTTCGCCGCCGCGGCAGCCAGCTTCTGCAGATCGATCTTGGGTGGCTGCGGCCGGGGGTCGGCGTTCATTTCGGCGTCCCTTGCGGTTTAGCCTGCGGCACGGGTTCGGCGGGGCCCGCAGGCCGTGCGGCAGGGTCGAAGCGGGCGGTGCCGCTCATGCCCGGCAGCAGATCACCGGGCCGGCCCTGGATCGCCGCCAGCACCGGCACGGTCTGCGACACCTGATCGACCCGGGCGCCGATGGCGGTGACCTGCGCCTTGACCGTGCCGCCGGTCTCATCGACCGCGAAATCGAACGGCATGTCGGGCACCAGCCAGGCCAGCCAGGTCGACGGTACGATCAGCCGGATGCGTGGCAGCCCGTCCGAGACGATCGCCAGCAGATCGTCACCGGCAGCGACGCCTTCGGCCGGCTGTGCCAGGCGGCGCACCACCCGGCCGGCATAGGGCGCCTCGATCCGGCAGCGCTCCACCGTGGCGGAACTCAGCCGGATGGCGGCCGATGCCTCGGCCAGCTTCGCCTCGGCCAGCTGCACGTCCAGCACGCCGATCGACTGAAGCTTCGCCAGGCTGCGGGCGTTGTCGAGTGCGGCCTTGGCCCCCGCCGCCTGGGCACGGGCCTGGGCCAGCTGGGCCTCGTAGAGCGTGCAGTCGAACCGCACCAGCAGGGCGCCTTTGGCAAAGTCCGCGCCTTCGGTCACCGGCAGATCGACGATCCGCCCGGCGATCTCGGCCGAAATCACCGCCTCCGCCGCCGGCTCCAGCACGCCGCGCGCGGCTTCGGGCGACGGCGCATCCGGCCCGGTCTTCACCGGCCCCGGCACCGGGGCGGCCGACAGGATCGGCGGCAGCTGGCGGGGCGCGGCCGTGGTTTCGCCCCCACCCGAAGACGCCCCACCCGCAGAAAGGGGCGGCAGCCCGGTCTGTGCCGCCGCAAGGGTTGCCATCGTCACCAGAGCCGCCGCCACCGCGGCTCCGGCCACCATCCGACGGGCCCGCATTGCGTTCCGAAGCTGCATTCCCTCAACCGCCCCTGACTGTTATTCCGGCGCCGTCCCTGTCGCCCGCGCGCCGGGTCAGCCTACGCCTGTTGGCGCAGGCGCGCCACGCCCCTCGGCCGCCATGGTCACTTCGCGGGCCCGGCCTTGCGGCCGGCCATATGGGTCAGATAGGCCACGATATGGTCGATATCGGCATCGCTCAGCTCGTCGGCAGAAAAGGCCGGCATCACCGATCCCGGCCAGCTGCGCACCGATTTCGTATTGCGGATCAATTTCTTCAGCGCTGCCGGCTGGAAGTATTCGGTCGGGTTCATCGGCAGGTTCAGATCGGGGCCCAGCTCGGCCGGGCCGGCACCGTTGATCTTGTGGCAGGCGGCGCACTGCACCGCGAAGACCTGCTCGCCCTTCCGCTCCGGCGCATCGGCCGGCAGCGTCTCCGCCACCCGCATCGGCGGGAAGCGGTCCAGCAGCGGCACGGTAGCGGTGAAGCTCGCCACCTGATAGGGCCATTGCTCCTGGGTCACCCCGCTCGCCGCCGCATTGGTCCACACCACATAGAACGGGCCCGGATCGGCATCCTTGTCGGGCAGGGTCGGCCAATCACCACCCGCCGTGGGGCCATCCGCCGTGGGGCCATCCGCCGTGGACAGCGCCAGCCAGGCCCGGGCGCGGTCGGGGCGGGTTTCCAGCACCAGGGCCGCCGGCAGCTGGGCCACGAAACCGTCCAGCGCCGCCACCTCCAGATGGTCGTCGGCCGCCAGGCCGTGATCGGCCAGGATCGGCGCCAGCGGCACCGCCTTATAGCGCATGGGCCGGTGATAGGAGACGTCGTCCGGCACATCGATCACGGTCAGATCGGGCCGCTTCAGCAGGGCCTCGCGATCCAGCGAAAACGCCCGGCCCTCGATCGTGAAGCTCACCGCCGGCACCTCGGCGGCATTCAGCCTGGCCGCCACCGGCGGCAGGCTCACCAGAGCCAGCGCCACGGCGATCGCCGCGACACCCGCCCGCACGCGTCTCGTCACATGTGCCATCACATCACCCATCACATCCCCTCTCCGGCCGTCGTCGTCCCGTGCGACCGGTTGGGATGCAGTATGCACCAGTCCGGCTTTGTCGGCGCGTGGATTGAAGATCCTGCGTAAACACCGGTGGATGCCGGTCCGGTGCCGGATCATGGACCCTTGCGGACGAAGCGCTGTACCTGGCCGCCGATCCCCGGCAAGCTTGGCGGACCATCTTTCTCCGCACTGCGGACCCTGCGCCAGATCGGTTCCGACAATGACCACGACCCCCACCCCGCCCGCCGGCCCGGAGCCGGTCGGAACGCAGTCGCTTGGGGCCTCCAACCCGTCGCTCGCCCCCAACCCGTCGCTTGACCGTCTGAAGGGCATCGGCCTGATGATCGTGGCGGTGGGCCAGTTCGTGGCCATGGACACCATCGCCAAGCTGCTCTCGGAAACCCAGCCGGTGCCGCAGCTGGTCTGGGCGCGCTATGGCTTCCATCTGCTGTGGATGCTGCCGCTGATCCCGGTTTTCGGGCTCAGGCGGATGATCTCCACCCGCGTGCCCGGCCGTCAGCTCGCCCGTTCGGCCCTGCTGATCTCGTCAACCGTCTTCGCCTATCTGGCCGTGCACCGCCTGCCGCTCACCCAGCTCTATGCGGTGAATTTCACGGCGCCGCTGATGGTGACCCTGATGTCGGGGCCGCTCCTCGGCGAAGCGATCGGCCCGAAGCGCTGGGCGGCGGTGCTGCTCGGGCTGGGGGGCGCGCTCATCGCCGTGCGCCCCGATCCGGGCAATCTCGACCCCGGCATTCTCTATGCCTTCGCCATGGCGCTCAGCTTCGCGGTCTATCAGATCATCACCCGCCAGATCTCGCCCTATGACGGGCCGCTGGTCGGGCTGTTCTACGCCGCCCTGTTCGGCTTCACGCTCACCTCGATCGCGGTGCCGTTCTATTGGGCGCCGGTCGATGCCCGCACCTGGGTGATGATGGCGCTGCTCGGCCTGTTCGGCGCCCTGGGGCATCTGGCACTGATCTCGGCGCTCCGCCTCGCCCCTGCCTCGCTGATCTCGCCCTTCAGCTATACCCAGCTGATCTGGGCGACCGCGGTCGGCTTCGTGATCTTCGGCCATCTGCCCGATCAGTGGACGCTGACCGGGGCCGCGATCGTGGTCGCGGCCGGGCTCTATCTCGCTTTCGGGGAACGGCTCAGGCTGCGCCGGCGTTGAAGGGGCAGGCCATCTTCAAGGAGCCCCCAGCCGTGAGCGTGCCAGCCAGTCCCAGCACCGATACCGCCCGCCTCGCCGGGATCGTCGACCGCAACCACGAGACCGCGATCGACTTCCTCTCCGAACTGGTGCGCACGCCCTCCGACGCGCCGCCCGGCGACTGCACCGCCATCGCCGAGGTCACCGCCGGCTGGCTGGAGACGCTGGGCTTCGAGGTGGAGCGCGTGCCCGTGCCCGAAGCGGCCTTCGGGGTGGCTGGCGTCGCCGCTGCGCCCAACCTGATCGTGCGCGCGGAATTCGGCCCCGGCCCCACCATCGCGCTCGCGTCCCATGGCGACGTCCCGCCGCCGGGCCATGGCTGGTCGGTCGAACCCTATGCGGCCGTGGTCCGCGACGGGCGGATGCATGGTCGGGGCGCCGCGGTCGCCAAATCCGACATCGTCGCCTATGCGCTGGCGCTCAGGGCGATCAGACAAGCCGGCCTCAGCCTCGGCGGCACGATCGAGCTGCATCTGACCTGGGACGAGGAAAGCGGCGGCGATGTCGGGCCGCCGCTGATCCTGGAGCGGCGGAAAACCCGGCCCGATTTCGCGATCTGCTCGGGCGGCTCCTACGCCGTCGGCACCCGGCAGAACGGCTGTCTGCATCTGGAGGTGACGGTGGAGGGCCGCTCCGCCCATGCCGCCCGGCCCGAAAGCGGCGCAGATGCGATCGAGGCGGCGCTGCGGATCATGCAGGCGGTCTACGAGTTGCGCGACCGGCTCGCCGCCGACGGCGGTCCGCCGCTGGTGATCGGCAGCCTTGCCGCCAGCACCAACCCCAACATGGTCGCCGACCGCGCCCGCTTCGTGATCGACCGCCGTATCACCCCCGATGAAGATCCCGAAGCGGTGGAGGCCGAGCTGATCCGCCTGGTCGAACGGACCGGCGCCGGGGCCGGTGCGCTCAAGACCCACTGCACGCGCCTGCTGCTCGCCCGCCCCCTCACCCCCGTGGGCGAGGTCGCCCGGCTGTCGGCCGCGATCCGCCGCGCCGCCACGCGGGAAATGGGCGAAGAGGTGGGCGAGAGCAGCTCGGCCCTCTATTCGGATGCCCGCCACTACGCCGCCGCCGGCATCCCCACCGTCACCTATGGCGCCGGCCCCCGCGACCCCGAGGACGCCCACGGCCACCGCGCCGATGAACGCATCACCCTCGACGACCTCCGCCGCGCCACCCGCATCATCGCCGCCGCCCTGGTCGAGCTGCTGCCGGTGGGGGCGGAGACGAAGGGCTAACGACCGATACCCTTCTCCCGCGGCAACAGCGTTGCCGCCACCGCGGCCGCGGCGAGGGCCGGCAGGATCCAGGCGTCGGGCCAGTCCATGGCGATCTGGGTGAGGGTCGAGAGCAGACACCAGAGCAGCGGCACCGGCAAAAGCAGCAGGCGCAGGCGGAGCGGTTTCAGGGCAAGCAGGCCCAGGGTGAAGAGCGCGGTGGCATCCGGGGTCACGCCCACAAGTTCGGCCGAGAGCCAGGGCCGGCCCGAAAGCGGCGCGGCGAGCGGCAGCAGGATCACGGCTGCGGCCATGACCAGCAGGCCGGCATCGCGGGCGGCGGGCGGGACGCGGACATCCGGGGGCTGTTCCGGCTCGGCGAAGGCCGTCGCCAGCAGCAGCACGCCCTGCAGCATGAAGCCGGCGGCCGGCCAGACCGCCGCCCAGTTGATCTCGCCATAGCGCTGATAAAGGAAATCGGTGCCGATCCACACCCAGACCACCGCCAGGATCGGCAGGGCGATGCGCATCATCCGCGGCTCCACCCCGCCGCGGCGCAGGATCAGCCAGGGGATCACCAGCATGGCGATGACCACCGGGATCTGCAGCGGCCAGATCGCCTCGTGATAGCGGATGAACAGGCGCTGATAGGTTTCGGGGGCAAACAGCAGGAAGTCGTTCAGGGTGTAGTCGGTCCAGGGCATCAGACTGCCGCCTCGACATCCGCGGCGATCCGCTCCCGCAAGGCGCGGTCCGGCAGCGGGCCCGATGCCGCCGCCAGATTCTCGCGGACATGGTCGACGCGGGTCGTGGCCGGAATGACGCAGGTCACCGCCGGATGGGCCAGGATGAATTTCAGCAGCGCCTGCGCCCAGCTCGACACCTCCAGCTCGCGCGACCAGCCGGGCAGCGGCACCCCCGCCAGCCGCCGGGTCAGCGCGCCCTGACGGAAGGGCCGGTTCACGATCACCGCCTGGCCGTGATCGGCCGCGAGCGGCAGGATCCGCGCCTCGACCTCGCGATCGAGCGGGTTGTAGGTGACCTGCACGCTGTCCAGCGGCTGCGTCGCCATCACCTGCTCGAAGCCGTCGTGGCGCCGGCCTTCCGAAGTGGTGATGCCGACATGGTCCAGGCGGCCCTCGGCCTTCATCGCGAACAGGGTCTCCAGATGATCCTGCCAGGCGAGGAGGTTGTGGACCTGCATCAGGCTGAACCGTTTCACGCCCCAGAACCGGCGCGTCTCCTCGATCTGCCCGGGTCCGTCGCGGCCCGACGAGGTCCAGACCTTCTCGGCCGAGAACACGCGGTCGCGGGCATCCAGTGTCGCGAGCCCCTGGCCCACCACCATCTGCGACGAGCCATACATGGGCGAGCTGTCGATCACCCGGCCGCCGGCGTCGAAGAAGGCGCGCATCACCTCGGTACAGCCGGCGATGGCTTGCGCGTCGCGGCCGACATTGAAGGTGATCCAGGTGCCGAGCCCGACCGCCGGGACGGCGCGACCGGTCGAGGGAATGGCCCGCAGCAGCGGCGTGCCGGCACCGGGCACCGATACGCCGGACAGCGATCCGGCGGCACCGGCAGGACCGGGCGACAGGGTGAACGCCGCCAGTCCGGCAGCGGTACTGCACAGGAACTGTCGGCGGCTGATGGGCTTGTCCGTCATCGGGGTGGATCTCCGGCAGACGGTCTCAGGGCAGGGGCACCCTGCCATACGGATCTGTGTCGGAAATCCGATACGGCAAGCCCATTGCTCCGTTCTGTCGTCAGCTCCGGTCCTCCCGATCCGGCTGCCGGGGCACCGGCAGCTGCCAGCCATGCCGGATGGCCATGACCCGCAATCCGAAACAGAGCGCCGCACCCGCCAGCATGGACGGAGCCGCCGGCAGGCCCAGCGCATGGGCAGTGACCACCACCCCGGCACCGGCAAGGGCCGCCACCGCATAAAGATCAGCCTTCAGCACGGCCGGCACCTGGGCGACCAGAACGTCGCGCACGATGCCGCCGCCGATGCCCGTCAGCATGCCGAGCAGCGCCGCCATCGCCGGCTCCAGCCCGGCCCCCAGCGCCTTCTGCGCGCCCGAGACCGCGAACAGCGCAAGCCCTGCCGCATCGCTCACCTGCACCGGGTTGCGGAAGCGTTCGATCAGGGCATGACGATAGAAGGTGAAGATCCCCGCCACACAGGCGGTGAGCACATAGCGCGGCTGGCTGATCGCCGCCGGCGGCACCGCGCCGATCAGCAGATCGCGCAGAATGCCGCCGGCACTCGCGGCCGCAAAGGACAGCACCAGCACACCGAACAGGTCCAGCCCCCGGCGCACCGCGACCACGGCCCCCGACAGGGCGAAGACGAAGGTGCCGATCAGATCGAGTGCCGCCAGCACCGTGCCGGCGGTCAGGATGTCATCCACGACGCGCCCCGGCTCAGGCCCGGCCGGTCGCGCGCAGCATCAGCCGCCAGGGCCAGCTGAGCGCATTGATCACGCCGTCTTCTCCCCCCTTGGCGGCCAGACTGCGGCGGGTTTGCTCCGCCATCCGGAAGATGACCGGCGCCCCCGATACGACAAGCAGGAAGCTGATCAGGTCAGGCTGCATGACGTCCTCCCCGCTTTCCGAGACAGCGATCCTCATGTCCACGATATATGCCGTGAGCAGGACCAAAACAATCATGACGATGCCCGGCAATCATGACGATGCCCGGCAATCATGACCATGCCCGGCCGCCAGCACCGTGCCGGCGGTCAGGACGTCATCCACGACGCGCCCCGGCTCAGGCCCGCCCGGCCGCACGCAGCATCAGCCGCCACGGCCAGCTGAGCGCATTGATCACGCCGTCTTCTCCCCCCTTGGCCGCCAGGCTGCGGCGGGTCTGCTCCGCCATCCAGAAGCAGGAGAACAGGCCAAGAAGTCCCAGGACCAGCACGTAGGGCATGATGGCGTCGAAGATCATGTTCATCGGTCTCAGGCCCTCATGCAGTTGGGACACCCCTTACCCCGCCAACGTGGCGAGATCATGCCGCGGCATGAAAATCAATTCAAGAGAGATGAAGGCCGGGCATCATCAATCCCTGATCCCGACCGCCTGAAACCCGCCATCGGCCGCGACGATCTGGCCGGTGACGTAACCCGCGGCATCGCCGGCCAGGAAGCGGATCACGCTGGCCATCTCTTCGGGCGTGCCATAGCGGCCGAGCGCCACGCGCTCTTCCCACGAGGCGCGGACCTCGGGGCGATGGACGGCACGGGTCAGCGGCGTGTCGATCGGGCCCGGCGCGACGCAGTTGACCCGGATGCCGTAAGGCGCCAGTTCCAGCGCCATCACCTGGGTCAGCAGATGCACGGCCCCCTTGGACGCGCCATAGGCGGCCCGGCCGCGATTGCCGCGCAGTCCCGAGACCGAACCGACATTGACGATCGCGCCCGGCCGGCCCGCCGCGATCAGCCCGCGAGCGACGATCTGGCCCAGCATCATCGTGCCGCGCAGATTGATGCCGATGATCCGGTCGAGCAGCGCCGGATCGGTGTCGAGAAACGGCACGTCGACGCCGATTCCGGCGCTGTTGACCAGCACCCGGACCAGGCCGTGATCGCTGGCGATGGCCGCCATCGCCCAGGCCACCGCCTCGGGGTCTGAGACGTCGAAGGCGGCAGGGGTCGCACGCAGCCCCTGCGCCTCCAGCTCTGCTACCACCCGGGCGGCACCCTCGGCATCGCGGTCGGCCGCCACGACCATGGCGCCCGCCTCGGCCAGGGCCCGGGCGGTCGCGAGGCCGATCCCGCTTGCGGCCCCGGTTACGACCGCGACGCGGCCGTCATGAAAGCCATGTTCGTCGCGTTCTCCGGTCATGATCGTCTCCTTGTCCGGGATCGCCGTCAGGCCGCGCGGCAGGACAGCCCGCCATCGACCGGCAGGCAGTGGCCGGTGATGTAGCCGGCATCGTCGGAGGCGAGGAACACCGCCGCCTTGGCGATGTCCCAGCCATCGCCCATCCGCCCGGTCGGGCAGGCGGCGTGGCGCTTCGCGATCATGTCCTCGGCATCGGCATACTGGCCGACGATCTGGGTGCGGATCAGCGGCGTGTCCATCATGCCGGGCATGATGGCGTTGCAGCGGATGCCCTGCTTTGCATATTCGAGCGCGATGGCGACGGTCATCTGGTTCACCGCCGCCTTGGCCGCGTAATAGGCGAGATAGGGATAGTTGGTCCAGCGGATCGCCGCCAGCGACGACACGTTGACGATGGCGCCGCCGCCGGCCTTCAGCATTTCCGGGATGGCATGCTTGCAGGCCAGAAAGACCGAGGTGGCGTTGACGTCGATGGCCCGCCGCCAGCGCGCCTCGTCCAGTTCCACCGGCCCGCCCATCTCGGTGATGCCGACATTGTTGTGCAGCACGTCGAGCCGGCCGAAGGTCTCGACCGTCTTCGCCACCGCCGCTGCGATCTCGGCCGAAGAGGTGACGTCGGCCGTGACCGCGATCGCCTCGAAGCCTTCATCGCGGATGATGCCGGCGGTTTCTTCGGCCGCCTCGGCGACGCGGTCGACGCAGACCACCCGCGCGCCCTCGCGGGCGAAGAGCACGGCGGTGGCCTTGCCGTTGCCCCAGCCCGGGCCGCTCGATCCGGCACCGAAGACGAGGGCGGTCTTGTTCTCCAGACGCTTGGTCATCGGAAAGCTCCAGTTTTTCGGGCCCGCGGCCTCAGCCGGCGGCAAGGCCCGGCAGCAGCAGCGAGGCCTGGGGCACCAGGGTGACGAGCAGCAGCACGGCCAGCGCCGCCGCCAGGAAGGGCAGGATGGCGACCGAGCCGCGTTCCAGCGGCGACCGCGCAATCATGCAGGCGATGTTCAGACAGAGCCCGACGGGCGGCGTGATCAGGCCGATGCACAGGTTCAGCACCACCACCACGCCGAAATGCACCGGGTCGACGCCCAGCGCGAGCGCGATCGGGTAGAGCACCGGCACCAGCATCACCAGGGCGGCATTGGCTTCCAGGAACATGCCGATGATCAGCAGCAGCACGTTCACGACCAGCAGGAAGACCAGCGCATCGGAGACATTGGCAAGCACGAAGGCCGAGACCGCCTGCGGCACCCCGGTATAGGCGAGCAGCCACGAAAACAGCTTGGCGGCACCGACCACGATCATGATCACCGCGGTCGAGCGGCCGGCCGAGACCAGGGCGGCATAGATCCGCTTCAGATCCAGTTCCCGATGCACCACGCCCCCCACGAAGAGGGCATAGACCACCGCCACGCCGGAACATTCGGTGATGTTGAACACGCCCATCCGGATGCCGACCAGGATGAAGACCGGCATCAGCAGCGCAAAGGCGGCGCGGGCCAGCGCCCGGCGGACGGTGCCGGGCGGCCGCTTGCCGGTGCGCACGGCCGGCGCATCGCGGATCGCCAGCCGCCGCGCGATCCAGAGCATGGCGACGGTGTAGAGCAGGCCCGGGATCACGCCGGCCAGAAACAGATTGGTGATCGACTGATTGGTCAGCACCCCCATCACGATGAACGGGATGGAGGGCGGGATGACCGGTGCCACCACATTGGCAGCCGCGATCAGCGAGGCGGCGAAAGCGGGTCTGTGGCCGACCTTGACCATGGCCGGGATCATGATCCGGCCGAGCGCCGAGGTATCGGCCACGGCCGATCCCGAAATGCCGGCGAAGAGGGTGGAGGCGACCACGCCGCTCATGGCGAGCCCACCCGGCTTGTGGCCGAGCATGGCATCGGCCAGTTCCAGCAGCCGCCGGGTCATGCCGCCCGCGGTCATCAGCGAGCCCGCAAGCAGGAAGAAGGGAATGGCGAGCAGGGTGAAGCCGTCGATGCCGCCGAAGATCGATTGCGGCACCACCATCAGATTGATGTCGCCGACCCAGAGCAGCACGCCGACCACGCCCGCGATCACCGCAAAGCCGATCGGCACCGCGATCGCCATCAGCCCCAGGATCAGGATCAGCAGGATTTCGACCAGGGTCATCGGCGGACCTCTCCGTCACGCGCCGCTTCGGCGGCACGCATCGCCACCGGCACGAAGCCCTCGCCCTCGTCTTCCACCGGGGCATCCGGATCGGGCAGCGCCCAGTCGGCGCCCGGCCGCGACAGCCGCGCGATCACCACCATGATCGCGATCAGCACGCCGCCCACCGGCATCGCCATATAGGGCACCGACATCGGCACCTCGAAAGCGGGGCTGTCCTGGAAGGAATTGAGATCGGCAAAGGCCAGGCCGTGGATCACCAGCACCGCCGCCACGCCCAGCATCACCAGGTCGCGGACGATCCGCAGCACCGCCGCCGGGCCGGACCCCAGCCGTTCGATCAGCGCGGTGACCGCGACATGGCCGCCGCCGCGCAGCACCGCGGCCGATCCGACCATGGCGATCCAGGGCATCAGGAACCGCGCCAGTTCCTCGCTCCAATAGGGGGCTGCATCCAGCACATAGCGGGCGAAAACCTGCCAGACGATCGCCCCGGTCATGGCCGCGATCATGAGGGCGAGCACCCCGTCGAGCACACGCTCGACGAGGCGCCCCAGACGTCCGGCCCCTGCGGCGACGCCGCCGGGGCCGGACGTGCGCTTCGGGGTCATGCGCTTACTTGACCGCGCGGATCTTTTCGACCCAGGGCTTCAGATCGGGGAAGGCATCCGGCATGTCGGCGAGCTTTGCCGCAAAGGCGTCGCGGTCGACGGCGACGAAGGTCATGCCCTTGTCCTGAAGCCGCTTCTTGATCTCGGCTTCCATGGCCGCCATGCGGGTGCTGGCATCGTCCATGGCCTTGCGGCCCTCTTCGATCAGCACGGTGCGCACGTCTTCCGGCAGGCGCTTCATCCGCGCGTCGTAGAAGATGAAGGTCATGGCGCCGATGACATGGGCGGTCTCCATGACATGGCTCTGCACCTCGTCATAGCGCATGCTCTCGATGATCTCGAGCGGGTTCTCCTGCCCGTCGACCACCTTCTGCTGCATCGAGGTGAAGAGTTCGGCCACGCCCATCGGCACCGGGCTCGCACCCAGCTTGGCCCAGGTCATCGAATACATCTTGAGCGGCGGCACGCGCAGCTTCAGACCTTTCAGATCCTCCAGCGTCGGCACGGCGCGGTTGGCGGTCAGATGGCGGGCACCGCGATAGCCGGCGCCGACGATGCGGAAGCGGGTCTGGGCGGCGATCGCATCGGCCAGCTCGGCACCGATCGGGCCGTTATAGACTTTCCGGAAATGATCGAGATCGCGGATCAGATAGGGGAAGGCCTCGACGCCGGCCACGATGCCATAGCGGTCGAGCGTGCCGATCGACTGCAGCACGATGTCGTTGGTGCCGATCGCCAGACCTTCGATCGACTGCGGCCAGTCGCCGGTCGATCCGGAATCGGCGATCTGGATCTTCACCTTGCCCTGGGTGCGGTCTTCGACCGCCTTCTTGTAGGCTTCGGCGGTTTCGTACCAGATGTTGCCGGGGGTATAGACATGCGCCATCTTGAGGACAATATCCTCGGCGCGCGCGACACCGGTGGTTGCAAGTGCGATACCGAGCACGGTCGCACAGGTCGCGAGGCCGCGACCGATCATGGTCCTGAGCATCCGGGCTTTCCTCCCTGCGCCGGTTGCCATGGTGCGCGACCCGCTTCTTGTCCGGTCGTCGATCGCCATGGCCGTGAAGGGTCAGCCTAACAGCCCCGGCCTGCATACGCAGAGGCCCGGGTCCGCCAAATGGACCCGGGCCCCCATGAAATCTTGAAGATCAGCCGTTGCCGCGGTCTCCGGACCATATGACGGACCATCGGTCCCGTCAGCGGAACCGGCGGTGGATCAGCCCCGCCGCCGTCTCTCCGCCGGCGGTTCGTCGGCGGGCTGATCATCGTCATCCATCAGGATGCGATGGGCGGCGCCTTCGATATCGTCGTACTGGCCGCTTTTCAGCGACCACAGGAAGGCGGCGAGCGCACCGCCTGCAAGCAGCAGGCTGGCCGGGATCAGATAGATGAGAACGTCCATGGGACGATGGCCTTCCGGAGGGGGACGTCAGGACCGCACGCCGCGGCCCAGCCGGACCGCGTTCAGGATCACGATCAGCGACGAGCCGCTCATGGCGAGGGCGGCGATCAGCGGCGTGACGAAACCGGCCACCGCCGCCGGTACCGCAATCATATTGTACACGATGGCCGCCGCGACATTCTGACGCGCGGTGCGTTCGGCGGCCCGCGCCATGGCGAGTGTGGTGATCACGGCATCCAGCCGCTCGCCCCGGAACACCGCATCGGCGGCGCCCTGGGCAAGATCGGCACCGCCGGCCGGGGCGATGGAGGCGGCGGCCTCGGCCAGCGCCGGGGCATCGTTCAGCCCGTCGCCGACCATCAGCACCTTGTGGCCCTCGCCCGCCAGATCGCGGATGCGCCGGGCCTTGTCGGCCGGCAGGGCCTCGGCCGTCCAGCGCTCGATGCCGACCGCGCGGGCGATCGCCGCCACCGCCTCGGGCCGGTCGCCTGACACCAGTTCCACACCCATGCCCCGCGCCTTCAGCGCCGCCACGGTTTCTGCCGCGGCGGGCCTCAGCGGGTCGGCGAAGCGGATCAGCAGCGGCCGGACGCCCGGCTCGACATACCAGAGTTCGGGCCCCGGAATGTCGTCGCCGGCAAGCGGTGTCGCGGCTCGGATCGCCGCCGCCGTCTCGTCACTCAGCCCGCAGAACGCCGCCTTGCCCAGGCGCACTGCCCCCAGCGCCATGCCATGGCCGGCATGTTCCACGGCGGTCTCCCCGCCCTCCCCCGCCGGTGCCACGGGCAGAAGATCGGCCGGCACCGCCTGCGCCAGCGCCTGGGAGAGCGGATGGCGGCTCATCGCCGCCAGCGCCGCCGCCCGGCCGAGGCGCGCACGGGCATCCGCATCGCCGAGCAGGGCCTCCAGCCCCACCGGCCGCGGCCGGCCGAGGGTCAGCGTGCCGGTCTTGTCGAGCACGACATGATTCACCTGGCCCAGCCGTTCCAGCGCCAGCGGGCTTTGCAGCAGCACGCCGCGGCGGGCAAGGGCCGAGGCAGCGGCGACCTGAGTGGCCGGCACCGCCAGCGCCAGCGCGCAGGGGCAGGTGATGATCAGCACCGCCACCGCATGCGACAGCGCATCGTACCAATTGATCCCGACCAGCGCCCACCAGCCGAAGAAGGTGAGCAAGGCCGCCAGATGCACGGTCGGCGCATAGGCCCGCGACACCCGGTCGGCAAAGGCGACCCGGCCGGCGCGGCGCTGCTCGGCCGCCTCGATCAGCCGGGCCATTTCGGCCAGCTGGCCGTCCTCGCCCGCGGCATCGACCCGGATGTCGAGCGGCGCCCCCAGCACCACGGCGCCGCCGGTGACCCGGTCGCCCGGCACCACCATCCGCGGCAGGCTTTCGCCGGTCACCAGGCTCTGGTCGATCTCCCCCTGGCCGCGCAGCACCACGCCGTCGACGCCGATCCGTTCGCCCGCCGCCACCCGGGCGATCATGCCCGGCCGCACATCGGATGCCGCCAGCCGGCGCAGCGCGCCCGTCGCCTCGTCCAGGATCGAAACCGGCTGGCGCGCCAGCGCGATCAGCTCCGCCACCGTGCGGCGGGCCTGGCCGCGGGCACGGGCATCCAGCACCCGGCCGATCAGCAGGAAGAACAGCAGCATGGTCGCGCTGTCGAAATAGGCATGCAGCTCGCCGCGCCAGGTATGGGCCAGAGAAGCCGCGGCAGTCAGGATCACGCCGATCGAGATCGGCACATCCATGTTGGTCCGCCCGCGCGACAGCGCCGACCAGGCCGATTTGAAGAAGGGCCGGCCGGCATAGGCGATGGCCGGCAGGGCGATCAGGGCCGAGGCCCAGTGCAGCAGGCTGCGGGTCGCCTCGCCCATGCCCGCGTCACCGGCCGCCCAGATGCCGATCGACAGCAGCATCACATTGCCGGCGGCGAAACCCGCCACCGCCATGGCGCGGATCAGTTCGCGGCCCTGGGCGTCATCGGCGGCCGCCATGCGCTCGGCATCGTAGGGCAGAAGGCGATAGCCCAGGCGCACGGCCGGGTTGACCAGCCGGTCGGCCAGCTCCGGCGCGCCCTGCCAGGCGACTCGCAGCCGCCGGGTGGTCATGTTCATGCGCGCATCCGCCACCCGGTCGTCGGCGGCGATCGCCCGCTCGATCAGCTGGACGCAGGCCGCGCATTGCAGCCCGTCGACCATCAGATCGATGGTGTTGCGGCCCCGGTCGTCGGTGCGGACATGAGAGGCAAGCTCGGGCAGTTCCTCGTCCGGCCTGGGCGGCCGGGCGGTCGGGTCCAGCGTGCGGCGGGCGTAAAGCCCGTCGAGGCCCAGTTCGCGGACCAGATCGGCCGCGGCGGCGCAGCCGGTGCAGCAATACCGTTTCCCGGCCGCATCCGCGGTTCCCCGCCCGATCACCGGCTGCCCGCAATGGGCGCAGGCGACCGCGGCCGCGTCCTCGCGGCCGGCACCGGTCAAGGGTATGCTCATGGTTCAGGTCACTCCGTCTCGCCCGACTTCGCCCCGGCCTCGCCCGTGGCGGGCGCGATCCAGAGCCTGTGGGTCGAAATGTGGCGATCCTTGCCCCTGGTGACAATGACGTGCAGATCCCACTGCCCCGGCCGCACGCCGGGGCCGACCAGCCGCCAGGCGCCCGCCGGCCCGCCCGGGCGCGGCATGGCCATCAGGGCCACCCGCTCGCCATCCAGCGGCCGTTGCAGGCGGGCATCGACCGTGGCACCGGCCAGCGGCCCGTCGGGGCCGGCAAGGGGCAGGGCGAAATCGCTCTCGCCCGCGGGCGTGCCCGGCTCGACGGCGGTGGTCACCGTCCAGCCCAGCCGGTCCTGAGCCTCGACCGCGGCGACCAGCCGGTCGTAATCCAGGCCGCGTTCGAAGGGCTTGTCCACCACCACGCCGGTGAAGCCGTCCAGCGCCTTGACGATCAGTGTGGTGTTCACCGCCAGCACCACCAGGAAGCCGCCAACGAAAACCCAGGGGATCCAGGCGCTCTTGCGGCCGGAAGCCTTGGTGCGGGGCTGCATCGGAAGACTGCGGGCCATGGGCTCGTCTCCTGGCTCTGAAAGAAGCTCCAGGTGCCCGGGGGCACCTGGAGGGATATCGGAGGGTGTTCCGGTGATCAGGGCACCTGGACCGGCGCCACGCTGTTCACGCGCTGGGTGCGGTCGCCGCCCGATGGCGGGGCCACGAAGACGGTGGCCACACTCGCCTCCTCACCCGTGGTGAGGTTGCGGATATGCACGTCGATCGGGGTCTGCTCTTCCGGGATCACCTTGCGCGGCATGGCGATGAACATCCGGAGCGCGCCCTGGGTGTCGCCGCGCACCTCGACATTGTCGGCCGGCAGCTCGCGGCCGTCGGGGGTGTGGACGCTGGCGACCAGGCCTTCGGGGCCGTCGACGGTCACCGCGAATTCAGACCCTTCGGGGCGGCGGTTGGTGATCTTGAGCGTATAGCCGTTGCGGATGGAGCCGTCGGACAGGGTGACGAACAGCGGCGCCCGGTCGCGGATGACGGTGGCGTCGACCCGGGTGCGGGTCAGCATCGCGGTCATCATCACCGCCCCCAGCACCACGATCAGGCCGGCATAGATCAGGGTGCGCGGGCGGATGATCTTCATGTGCCGCGGCTGTTCACCCTTGGCCAGCGCCGTCTGATTGGCGAAGGTGTCCCAGGTGATCAGGGCACTGGGCCGGTGCAGCTTGTCCATCACATTGTTGCAGGCGTCGACGCAGAGGCCGCAATTGATGCATTCCAGCTGGATGCCGTCGCGGATGTCGATGCCGGTCGGGCAGACCTGGACGCACTGGGTGCAGTCGACGCAATCGCCGCGCAGATCGAAGCTTTCACCCTTGCGGTACTTGCCGCGCGGCTCGCCCCGCCAGGCCTGATAGGTGACGGTGACTGTCTGGTCGTCGAGCATCGCCGCCTGGAAACGCGGCCAGGGGCACATATAGGTGCAGACCTGTTCGCGCGCCCAGCCCGCCAGCGTATAGGTGGTGATGGTGAACAGCGCGAACATGGAATAGACCGTGGCCGAGGCCTGGCCGGTCAGGATCTCCACGGTCACGGTCGGCGCGTCGCGGTAGTACATGATCCAGGCGCCGCCGGTGGCGGCCGCGATCAGCACCCAGGCGCCATGCTTGGCGACCTTGCGCCAGGCCTTGTCGAAGCTGAGGGCCGCCTTGTCGCGGCGGATGCGCTCGGCACGATCGCCTTCGATCTGGCGCTCCACCCACATGAACAGGTCGGTCCAGACCGTCTGCGGGCAGGCATAACCGCACCAGAGGCGGCCGTAGAGGCTGGTCACCAGGAACAGCAGCACGGCGCCGAAAATCAGCAGGCCGGCCAGGTAGTAGATCTCGTCGGGCCAGATCTCCAGATTGAAGAAATAGCCGCGCCGGCCTTCGAGGTCGAGGAGCAGGGCCTGGTCCGGACGTCCCGGCCCGCGATCCCAGCGGATCCAGGGCAGAACGTAATAGATGCCGAGCATCACGACCAGCAGGGCCCATTTGATCCGGCGGACCGGACCCTGAACCGCCTTGGCATAGACCTTCAGGCGGTTGGCGAACAAGGCTGGCGGGGCGGTGGTGTCGTCGTGACCGCCCATATCGATGCCGGAGGTGGACATGGTCCTGGCTCCTCGGGGAAGAGGTCGGCCCGGCCGGCCCTTCTGATGGGACCGGCCGGACGGGGGAAGCGGTTATTCGCCGCCGCCCAGGCTGTGGACGTAGACTGCGAGCATGTTGATGGTGGCGTCGTCCAGGCGGCCGCCCCAGTTGGGCATGACGCCGTGGCGGGGCTGCGTCACCTGGGCCATGACCTGATCCAGGCTGCCGCCATAGAGCCAGACCTGGTCCGCAAGGTTCGGCGCGCCGAAGTCGCGGCCACCATGCCCGGTCTCGCCGTGGCAGGAGGCGCAGTTGTCTGCGAAGATCTGGGCACCTTCGGTCTTCACCGCCGGGGCCGGATCCGCTGCGCCTGACAGCGACAATACATAGGTCGCGACGGTCTGGATTTGATTCCTGTCAAGAATCTCACCAAAAGCCGGCATCTGCGACGTCCGGGTATCCGCATCGGTGGCCGAGCGGATGCCGTGGAGCAGGGTCTGGCGGATGGCGTGGATGTCGCCACCCCACAGCCAGTCGTCGTCACCCAGCGCCGGATAGCCCGCCTGACCGGCACCGCCGGCGGCATGGCAGGCGGCGCAGTTCTCGGCGAAGGCGACCCGGCCGCCCGCCACCGCATAGGTGGCGGTCTCGGGATCCTTCAGGATGTCGGCAACGTCGGTACCGCGGATCTTGGCCAGGATGTCGGCCCGGCCCGCCTCAACGGCCGCCAGGTTCTGGGCGTGCTCCACGCGGGTGGAATACCCGAGCAGCCCCTTGAAATAGGTGGTCCCAAGCGGGATGCCGGGATAGAGCACCACCCAGACCGCCGAGAAGGCGATGCAGGCATAGAACACGTAGAGCCACCATTTGGGCAGCGGCGTGTTCAGCTCCTTGATCCCGTCCCATTCGTGGCCGGTGGTCATACGGCCCGTGGCCGTATCCTTTTCGATCTTGGTCGGCATGGCGCCAGTCCTTCAGGCGTCGTCGTCGCGAAGCGGGATGCGGGAGGCGCTGTCCATCGCGGCCTTCTGGCCGGGAAGGAAGGCCCTCACACCGATCACGACGAGCAGGATCATGACGGCGACGATCCACCACGAGCGGACGAACTGATAGACAGCGACCAGTTCCTCATAGCCAGGCATGGATGTGGCCTCCTCACTGCTGCAGTTCGTCTTCCGTCAGGTCGTTGAACCGCACCATGGTGCCAAGGACCTGCAGATAGGCGACGAGGGCGTCCATCTCGGTCAGCTTCGCGGTATCACCGTCGAAGTTGTCGACACGTGCGCCGGGATAGCGGGCGAGCAGGCCTTCGGCATCGCTCATCGGGTCGGCCTGGGCGGCGAGATCGGCCTTCACGCTGTCGATCATCTCCGCCGTATAGGGCACGCCCACGGTGGCATTGGCTTCCAGCCGGCCCTTCAGGCTGTTGGTCTCCAGCGGCCGCTCCGCCAGGAAGGCGTAGGTCGGCATCACCGAGCCCGGCACCAGGGCGCGCGGGTCGATCAGATGGCCCACATGCCATTCGTTGGAGTACTTGCCGCCGACGCGCGCCAGATCGGGACCGGTGCGCTTCGACCCCCACTGGAAGGGATGGTCGTACTTGCTTTCGGCCGCCAGGCTGTAATGGCCATAGCGTTCCGCCTCGTCCCGGAAGGGCCGCACCTGCTGGCTGTGGCAGGTGTAGCAGCCTTCGCGGATGTAGATGTCGCGCCCGGCCAGCTCCAGCGGGGTGTAGGGGCGCACCCCGTCCACCGCTTCGACCGTGGTCTCGATGGTGAAGAGGGGGATGATCTCGACCATGCCGCCGATGGCGACGGTGCCGAGGGTGAGGATGACCAGAAGCCCGGTGCGCTTCTCGATCTTGTCATGCGTGAGCGCCATCGGATCAGGCCTCCACCGCTGCGGCGGCCGCGGGCTTGCGGGCAGCGACCGGCTGGCCGGCACGCACCGTCATGATCAGGTTGTAGACCATGATCAGGGCGCCCACGAGGAACAGCACGCCGCCCAGACCGCGGATGATGTAGAAGGGATGCATGGCCATGACGGTCTCGATGAAGCTGTACTGCAGGAAGCCCAGCTCGTCATAGGCGCGCCACATCAGGCCCTGCATGATGCCCGACACCCACATCGAGGTGATGTAGAGCAGGATGCCCAGGGTCGAAATCCAGTAGTGCCACGAGACCAGCGGCAGCGAATACAGCTCCTTCTTCTTCCACAGCGTCGGCACCAGCATGTAGATCGCGCCGAAGGAGACGAAGGCGACCCAGCCCAGCGCACCGGAATGCACATGGCCGATGGTCCAGTCGGTGTAGTGGCTGAGCGCGTTGACCGCGCGGATCGACATGACCGGGCCTTCGAAGGTCGACATGCCGTAGAAGGCGACCGAGGTGACCAGGAAGCGGATGACCGGGTCGGTGCGCAGCTTGTCCCAGGCGCCCGAAAGCGTCATCAGACCGTTGATCATCCCACCCCAGGACGGCATCCACAGCATGATCGAGAACACCATGCCCAGCGTCTGCGCCCAGTCGGGCAGCGCGGTGTAGTGCAGGTGATGCGGGCCGGCCCAGATATAGAGGAAGATCAGCGACCAGAAGTGGACGATCGACAGACGGTAGGAATAGACCGGCCGCTCGGCGCGCTTGGGGATGAAATAGTACATGATGGCCAGGAAGCCGGCGGTCAGGAAGAAGCCCACCGCATTATGGCCGTACCACCACTGCACCAGCGCGTCCTGCACGCCCGAGAACACCACATAGCTCTTCGAGCCGACCAGGCTCGCCGGGATGGCGAGGTTGTTCACGATGTGCAGCATCGCGATGGTCACGATGAAGGCGATGTAGAACCAGTTCGCCACATAGATATGGGGCTCGCGCCGGCGCACGACCGTGCCGATGAAGGCCACGAAATAGCAGACCCAGACGATGGTCAGCCACAGGTCGATATACCATTCCGGCTCGGCGTATTCCTTGCCCTGGCTGAAGCCCAGCAGGTAGCTGAGGGCGGCCTGGACGATGAAGAAGTTGTAGCCCCAGAAGATGAAGCGGGCGAGCGCCGGGCCGCCGAAGAGCGGCGCGCGGCAGGTGCGCTGCACCACGTGGAACGAGGTGCCGATCAGCACGTTGCCGCCGAAGGCGAAGATCGCGGCCGAGGTGTGCAGCGGCCGCAGGCGCCCGAACGAGGTGTATTCCAGGCCGAGGTTCAGCGAGGGGAAGGCCAGCTGGAAGGCAATATAGGTGCCCGCCAGAAAGGCCGCGACGCCCCAGAACATCGCGGCGATCACGAACAGACGCACCGTCTCTTCGTCGTAGCGGGCGGCGCTGCGCACGGGCGCGGATGCGCGCGTCGTGCCGTCGCCATAAGTTGCGGTCATCGTCATTTGGTCACCGCTCCGGTGTCAGAGGGCGCGCATCACAGATCGGGACCGTCGGCGGGGAGATGCCCCTCGCCATCGGTCTCGACCGCTGCGTAGTGCCGGTTGATCTCGCCGACGATGTAGACGATCGCCAGCACGCCCAGGCCCAGGCCGAAGATGCGGATGCCCATGTCCATGGCGTGCCCCGCCATGAACAGGCCGACCACACCGGCCACCGTCAGCAGTGCGCCGATCACGATCGAGACGCCGTCGGCGCCGATCGGCCTCTTCTCGCCCTTGTCGCTGTTGCTCATGCCCGTATCCTCGAGTCTTGGCCCATTTGCGGGTGCGGCGGCGTCAAGGGCCCGCTTCGCCCCGCCGGCTTTCGACGGAACCCGGGGCACACGTCGCCCCTGCCCGTCTCCATGACCGCGACCCTATTCCGGCCGGAAGCTCACAGCCTTGACACAGGTCAAGGCGGATCGTGACAGGGCTGGTGAGGATCGGTCAGGATGGCGTTCAGGACCGCGGCGGATGGTCGCACGACCGCCGCCCGCGCCCTGCGATCACCCGAATGGCCGGTCCCCATGTTCGATTTCGTCGATCTCGACACGCTTGCGGCGCTGTGCCGCCCGGCCTTCAGCGGCGATGCCGCAGGCTGGGGCGGGCTTGCGACGCTCATGGGTGCGCTCGCCCTCGCCGGCCTTGCCGGCGGGCTGATGCACTGTGCGCCGATGTGCGGGATTTTTGTGCTGGCCCAGGTCGATGCCCGGCTCGCCCGGGTGCCGGTCGCGGCCATGTCGGAAACAAGCCGGCTGCGTGCCGGGCTGCTGCCCGGCTATCATCTGGGGCGGATCGCGACCTATGCCGGGCTGGGTGCCGTGGCGGGGCTGGTCGGCCAGGGCCTGGGGGACGGGCTGGCGATGGTGGGCCGGCTGCGCGACTGGGCGGCGGTGCCGCTGGGGCTGGCGGGGCTGGTGCTGCTCGCCTCGGCCGCAGCGCGGCTCGGCCTGTTCGGCCGGCTGCATGTCAGGCCGCAGCCTGCGATCACGGGCGGCCAGCGCCCTCCGGCAGCCGGCGGCATCGCCGGCTTCGCCGCCCGCATGCTCACCCGGGTGCGGCCCTGGCTCGCCGGCGGCGGCTGCCGCGGCGTCGGCACGGGGCTGGTGCTGGGCTTCCTGCCTTGCGGTCTGGTCTATGCGGCGCTGGCGGCGGCGCTCGCCTCGGGCCGGCCGCTGGCCGGTGCGCTCGCCATGATCGCCTTCGGCCTCGGCACCGTGCCCGCCCTATCGGCCGTGGGCCTGGGTGGCCAGGCGGTGCTGCGCCGCCGCCCGGCCCTCGCCCGCAGGGCCGCCCCGGCCCTGCTCGGCCTGGCCGCCCTGCCGCTCATCGCCGGGGCGGCGGTGATGATCGTGGGGTAATGGCCCTTACGATCCGCGGTGGATCACCTGCCATGCAATCGGGATATAGCCCGAATCCGGCGTCGCCGGCTTCTGGAAGATGAAGAAGCCGTTCTGATTGCTGCTTTGATTGTTGAAATTGATCGTGTAAGTCACACCACCGGCCTGATCCAGCGCCTCGTCGGGCAGGGCGTCGTCGGTGGCGGGCTGATTGGCGGCGATGTCGGGGGATTTTTCGGTGGTCATGTCGGCAACTCCTGAATCCGATGGCGACCAGCATGGCCGGTTCAGCCACGCGCCGCCAGCCCCGATCGGGCCCGAGGTCGCCGGTCGTTGACCGTCAGACCCCGACCAGCCGCCGCGCTTCGCCCCCGGCATCGGCAAGCGCCGCCCCCGGCCCCGCCCAGGCGACACGGCCGCGTTCCAGGCCGACGGCACGATCCGCCAGATGCGCCAGCGCCTTCAGATCCTTGTCGACCACCAGGATCGCCAGCCCTTCGGCCTTCAGCCGGGCGAGCGCCGCCCAGATGTCGCGGCGGATCAGCGGCGCCAGCCCCTCGGTCGCCTCGTCCAGGATCAGCAGGCGGGGATTGGTGAGCAGGGCGCGGCCGATCGCCAGCATCTGCTGCTCGCCGCCCGACAGCAGCCGGGCGCGCTGGCCGGTGCGCTCGGCCAGGCGCGGGAACAGCTCGTGCACCCGGGCCTCGGTCCAGGGGCCGGGGCGTGCGGTGGCGACCAGGTTCTCGTGCACGCTGAGGCCGGGGAAAACCTGCCGGCCTTCGGGCACCAGGCCCAGCCCGGCGCGGGCGATGCGATGCGGCGCGGCCCCGGTGACATCGGTGCCGTCCACCCTGACCCGGCCACCCGTCACCGTCACCAGCCCCAGCGCCGCGCCGATGGTCGACGATTTGCCCATGCCGTTGCGGCCGATCAGCGCCACCACCTCGCCCGCATGCACGGCCAGATCGATGCCGAACAGCACCTGCGCCGGCCCGTAGCCGCCGGTGACGCCGGCCATCTCCAGAACCGCGGTCATGCCTCGTCCTCGCCCAGATAGGCCGCGATGACCTTCGGATCGGCACGGATCTCGTCCGGGCTGCCCGCGGCGATCGCCCGGCCCGCGACCAGCACCGTCACCCGATCGGCGAGCGCGAACACCGCCTCCATGTCGTGCTCGACCATCAGAATGGTGGTCTCGCGGCCAAGCGCGCGGATCGTTTCGACCATGGCGGCGCTCTCGTCGGGGCCAAGGCCTGCCAGCGGCTCGTCCAGCAGCAGAAGCCGCGGGCGCTGCGCCACGGCGAGCGCGATTTCCAGGCGCCGCCGCTCGCCGTGGGACAGCACCGCCGCCGGCCGCCGGTCGGCCGGGTCCAGCCCGAAGCGCGCCAGCACCGCCGCCGCCCGCGCCGTCAGATCCCGGTCCCGCGCCCGCGCGGCGAAGGGCCGCCAGACGGCGCGGGTCGGCGCCAGCAGCCCGACCTCGATGGTTTCCACCGCCGTCAGGCTGGGGAACAGCGCCACGATCTGATAGGCGCGCACCAGCCCGCGCCGGGCGCGGGAGACCACGCCCAGGGCACCGACATCGCGGCCGTCGAAGCGGATCCGCCCGGCATCGGCCATGATTTCGCCCGAAATCAGCGCGCAGGCCGTGGTCTTGCCGGCACCGTTGGGGCCGATCAGGGCATGGATCTGCCCGGGCATCACCTGAAGCGACAGGTCGTCGGCGGCGGCCAGCGCCCCGAACCGGCGGGTGACGCCGGCAAGTTCCAGCAGGGCCGCGGTCATGGCCGCCCCCGCCGCCGGATCCGGCTCCAGGCCCGGGCGAAGGTGCCCGTGACCCCGCCCCGGTTGAAGATCGCCGCCAGCACCAGCATCGGCCCCAGGATCGCCGCCCAATGTTCGGTCCAGCGGCCGAGCATCTCTTCCAGAACCACCATGATCGCGGCACCGGCCACGGCACCGGCGGGCGTCGCCGCCCCGCCCAGCACCACCATCACCATCAGTTCGCCCGATGTCGTCCAGGCCAGCGGCGTCGGGCTCACGAAGCCGATCAGATTGGCGTTGAGCGCACCCGCCACCCCCGCCACCGCGGCCGCCGTCACGAAGGCCGCCAGCCTCAGGCCATAGGGGCTGCGGCCCAGCGCCCTCAGCCGGCGTTCGTCATCGCGCGCCGCCGCCAGCACCAGCCCGTAGCGGCTGCCCGATATCCGGTGGGCAATGCCGAGCCAGAGCCCGAGCAGGGCGACGCAGATCCAGTGGAAGACGAGATCGTCGCCGGTATCCAGGCCCAGCCCGCCGATGGCCGCGGTGTTGCGGCTCCACATCGACAGCCCGTCCTCGCCGCCATAATCGGCGAAGGCGATGGTGACGAAATAGAGCATCTGCGAGAAGGCGAGCGTGATCATGATGAAATAGGCGCCGCCGGTGCGCAGACTGACCGCCCCGATCGGCAGCGCGATCAGCGCCGCCGCGACCGCCGCCGCCGGCAGGGTGACCAGCAGGCTGTCGGCGCCGGCGCCGGCCAGAAAGCCCAGCGCGCCGTCCATGCCCTGGGCATGGTGAAAGGCGACGCCCACCGCATAGGCGCCGATGCCGACGAAAGCGCCATGGCCGAGCGAGGGCAGCCCGGCGCCGCCGATCAGCAATTGCAGGCTGGCGGCCGCCAGCCCCCAGATCGCGATCCGGGTGGTGAGCGAGACGAGATATCCGGCCCCGGCCGCCTCGGCCACCAGCGGTGCCAGGGCCAGAAGGACGATCAGGACCAGAGCGGCACGACCGCCGCGCCCGGGTGCGCCGATATGCATCGATGTGGATGCATCTGCAACACCCGCCCCGGCCGGATGCATCGACGTCGATGCAGTTTCGGGCTCACGCTCAGTCCCGGCCACCGAACACCCCCTTCGGACGGATGGCCAGCACCACCGCCATCAGCAGATAGATCGTCATCGATGCAAGTGCGGCGCCGATCTGGTCGGCCGCGGCCGGCGGCAGCAGCTCGCGCGCCAGCTGCGGCAGATAGGCCCGCCCGAGCGTGTCGGCAAGGCCGACGATGATCGCGCCGGCAAAGGCGCCCTTCACCGAACCGATGCCGCCGATCACGATCACCACGAAGGCCAGGATCAACACCGGCTCGCCCATGCCGACCTGTACCGCCAGCACCGGCCCGGCCATGGCGCCGGCAAGGCCGGCCAGCAGCCCGCCCAGCGCGAAAAGCACGGCATAGAGCCGGCCGATATCGACGCCCAAGGCCGCGACCATCCGCCGGTTCTGGGCACCGGCGCGGATCAGCATGCCGAGGCGGGTACGCTCGATCAGCAAAGCGAGGCCCCCGGCCACCACCAGGCCGGCCAGGATGATCGCCAGCCGCCAGGCCGGATAGGGCGTGCCGGGCAGCACCTCCACCGTGCCGGCGGCAAAGGCCGGCACGTCGAGGAACAGCGGCCGCGGCCCGAACAGGATCCGCACCATTTCATTGGCGAACAGCACGATGCCGAAGGTGGCGAGCACCTGGTCCAGATGGTCGCGGGCATAGAGCCGGGAGATGACCAGCCGTTCGATGACGAAGCCGAGCAGGGCCGCCACCGGCAGCGCCGCCAGGATGCCGAGCGGGACCGAGCCCGTCTCCGCCGCAACGAAAGCGGCCGCGAAGGCGCCGCACATATAGAGCGCGCCATGGGCAAGGTTCAGCACGCCCATCACGCCGAAAACCAGCGTCAGGCCGGCAGCGATCATGAACAGCATGACGCCGAGCTGCAGGCCGTTCAGGACCTGCTCAAGGACAAGGGAAGACATCAGCGGATGCAGGAACACCGCCGGCGGCCGCGGGGCGCGGACCGGGGTTGCCCCCGCCGCCCGCGGCCGGCCGGTCCGGTATCACATCTTGCAATCGGCCGCGTAGGCGTCGACGTGGTCGTCGAACACCTTCGCGACGATGCGGTTGACCAGCCGGCCCTGATCGTCCTTCACCACTTCGCGGGCGTAGAGGTCCTGGATCGGATGCTGGTTGTTGCCGAAGCGGAATTCGCCGCGGACGCTGTCGAACTTCGCGGCCTTCATCCCGGCCCGCAGCCCGTCGCGATTGGCGACGTCGCCGCCGACCGCTTCCAGACCCGCGCCCATGATATGCGCCGCTTCATAGCCCTGCATGGCATAGACCGAGGGCAGACGGCCATAGGCCTTCTCGAAGCCCGCAACGAAGGCCTTGTTGGCGGGGTTGTCGAGATCGGTCGACCACTGGGCGCCGTTGATCACGCCCAGCGCCGCATCGCCGACCGCCGGCAGGATGTCCTGCGAGAACGAGAAGGCGGGGCCGTAGAGCTTGATCTTGCCCTTCAGACCGGCCTGATCGAACTGCTTCACGAAGTTGATGCCCATGCCGCCGGGCAGGAAGATGAAGACGCCCTCGGGGTCGGCCGCGCGGATGCTGGCGATTTCCGCCGCGTAATCCAGCTGGCCCAGCTTGGTGTAGACCTCCTGGACCACTTCCCCCTTGTAATAGCGCTTGAAGCCGGTCAGCGAATCCTTGCCCGCCGGATAGTTGGGGGCAATCAGGAACATGCGCTTCAGCCCGGCCTGTTCCACGGCCGCACCGGTCGCCTCGTGCAGATTGTCGTTCTGATAGGCGGCGTTGAAATAGTTCGGGCTGCAGCCGGCACCGGCCAGCTGCGAGGGGCCGGCATTGGAGCTGACATAGATCACGTCGTCGCGGGTGACCTTGGGCACCACGGCCAGCGCCAGGTTCGAGAACACGATGCCGGTCATCAGGCTGACGCCGTCTTCCTTCACCAGCCGGTCGGCCGCCTGCACGGCGGTTTCGGGCTTGCGGGCGTCGTCGACGGTCAGCACCTCCACCGGCACGCCGCCCAGCTTGCCGCCGGCTTCCGTCACCGCCAGCATAAAGCCGTCGCGGGTGTCGACCCCCAGCCCCGCGCCATCACCGCTCAAGGTGGTGAGCAGGCCGATCTTCACCGGATCGGCCGCCTGGGCCGCCGCCAGCCCGAAGCCCATCACGATACCCGTCGCCGCCGCGATCATCCGCGAGGCCGCCTTGTTCGTCGTCATCTCCCGTCCCGTCCCTGCGAGGTGTGGCCAAGCCTTTGCCGGCGACCCCGCGCTCCCCGCGGACCCGCCTGCCCGTCCCGGTGGCCCGGGATCAGGTGAAGGCCTTGAAGGTGATCATCGTGAAGGTGTCCTTGACGCCAGAAATGGCGTGGAGCTTCTCGTTCACGAAATGCCCGATGTCGCGGCCGGGCGCCAGATAGCACTTCATCAGCAGGTCGTACTGACCCGAGATCGAATGCACCTCGGAAATCTCCTCGATCGTCGCCACCGCCTGATGGGCGACGTCATAGGCCTTGCCGAGTTCGCATTTGATAAGGACGAAGATGGTCTGCATGGGGCTCCGACCGGCATGAGATCAGGGAAAATGGGCCGGCGGCAGGGGCGCACACGGCCGTTTCGCCGACCGTACCCGGTTTTGCCCGCTTTGGGTAGCGGCTGCGCCGGAACTCTGTGCGCCAGGACAGGGATTAAAAACGACAAAATCCGGCCACCATGAACGGTGCCGGCTTGATCCGAATCTTCAGCTCGCCCTGCTTCGGGAGAGTGGTGCGACCAGCAGGACTTGAACCTGCACGCCCTTTCGGGCACTAGCCCCTCAAGCTAGCGCGTCTACCAATTCCGCCATGGTCGCAGCGGTGTCGTGTGGTCCGTGGTTATACGCAAAACCGCCCCGGATGCAAGCATCGTCGTCAGAAAAACGACACAAGATCCGGTATTTCGGCTTTGCCAACAAAAAACCCGCCGAACCTAGGCGGGCGTTTCGTTGACGATGACGCTTCCCGATGGTCACCCTCCTTTTGGAGAGTGGTGCGACCGGTAGGACTTGAACCTACACGTCCGTACAGACACTAGTACCTGAAACTAGCGCGTCTACCAATTCCGCCACGGTCGCATCGGGCGTCGTCGTCGTGGCGGTCTTATAGCCAATACTCCGGGAGGAGCGCAAGAGGTCTTTTTCATGGGGACGCAACATTTCTGAGGGGGCCGGGGCATGCCTGAATCCAAACCATTGACCTGTAATGAAAATGCCATATCCGCCCCCTCGAAAAAAAATGCGCGCACCGCCTCCGCCCCCTCTCGGACCGCTCATGATCCCCCGCAAACATTGACACCCGAGCCGCCTCCGGGGCATGCTCCACCCACTTCCGAGGGGGAGTAGCCGACCGCGCGCAGGCCAGACGGCCTGACAGGACGGATCGCACGTCAACAGACTTGCCCGCAGGGTTGGCCCGCGAGGGTTGTGGCCCGGCATCCGGCATGGCGTGCGAGCGACGGGGACCATCCCGGCGCCGGCGAGACCTTCGGACGCGATCGCATCGACCGTCGACACCAGCGCGACGGGACGGCCGGACCGGCCGATGCGTGTCGTGTCCGATCGTGCTCGCTGCTTGCGCGCCAGGAATTCAGGTCCGGCCGTCCACCCTCGGAGGCAGATCACATCATGGAAGCGCTCGCGGTCTCCACGCTCGTCGTGGCCCTGGCGGAAATCGGCGACAAGACACAGCTGCTCGCACTCGCGCTCACGCTGCGCTATCGCAGCCCCTGGCCGGTGGCGGCCGGCATTCTGGTCGCAACGCTCGCCAACCACGCCGTGGCGGGCGCGGTGGGTGCCGCCGTCGCCGCCCATGTCGATCCGCAATGGATGCGCTGGATCCTGGGCGCCTCGTTCATCGCCATGGGCCTGTGGGTTCTGGTGCCGGACAGGCTGGACGAGGACGAAGCCCCCCGCAGCACCGCCCGCGGCGCCTTCCTGGCCACCACCCTCGCCTTCTTCGTGGTCGAGATCGGCGACAAAACCCAGGTCGCGACCGTGGCCCTCGCCGCCGATTATGCGCCGCTGATCGCGGTGGTCATCGGCACCACCATCGGCATGATGATCGCCAACCTGCCGGTCGTGTTCCTGGGCGACCGCATCACCCGGGTCATCCCGCTGGGCCTGGTCCGCAAGGCGGCGGCCGCCCTGCTGATCGTGCTGGGCGTGCTCGCCCTGCTGGACGGCGGTGCGCTGCTGCACCTCTGACAAGGTCGCGGCGGAATCCGCAGGGCGGCCATCCCGATCTTGCCACTTGAACCGGCGCCGTCGACGGTGAACATGTCTGGGCAAGACAGATCTCTGCCATCCGGTGACGGCAGAGCCGGAACGGAGCCCGGGTGGCATGGATGACGGTGGGGCAGGCAGATATGCGGCGGGTGCGGCGGTGGCGGCACCCGGTGCCCCGGCGGCACGGCGCCCCGCCATCGCCATCCGCGACGCGACCCTTGCCGATATCGACGCGCTGCTCGCGATCGAAAACGCCTCCTTCGTCCACGACCGGATCAGCCGCCGCAGCTTCCGCCATCTGCTGACCCGCGCCCATGCCGATACGGTGATCGCCGAAACGGCGGGTGCCGACGGGCGGATGGTCGTCGCCGGTTATGCGATGGTGCTCTACAACACCGGCACCCGGCTCGCCCGGCTCTATTCCATCGCAACCGCCCCAGGCTGGCGCGGGGCGGGGATCGGCGGCCGGCTGCTGGCCGAGGTGGAGGCCCGCTCGCGGGCGGCCGAGGCCACCACCATCCGCCTGGAAGTCCGTGCCGACGCGCCCGATGTGGCGGCGATCTATGAACATGCCGGCTATCGCCGCTTCGGCCGCTATGTCGCCTATTACGAAGATGCGGTAGATGCGATCCGCATGGAGAAGTCGCTGGCCCGGCGCCTGGATCCGTCGCGCGACCGCGTGCCCTATGTGGAACAGAGCCTGCCCTTCACCTGCGGGCCGGCGGCGCTGATCATGGCGATGCATGCGCTCGACCCCGAACGCGCCACCGGCCCTGAGGAGGAACTCAGGATCTGGCGCGAATCCACCACGATCTTCATGACCTCCGGCCATGGCGGCTGCTCGCCCCATGGTCTGGCGCTGGCGGCCGCCGCCCGCGGCTTCGGCGTCCGCCTGCACGTCACCGGCCAGGGCGTGCCCTTCGTCGACGGCGTGCGGAGCCCGGAAAAGAAGCGGGTGATCGAGATGGTCCAGGCCGAATTCGCGCGCGAGATCGCGGGCGAGCCGCTGATCACCCTCGACGAGCGCCCGGCCACGCTCGACGACATCGCCACGGCCTTAGGCCAGGGCGAGATCCCGCTGCAGCTGGTCAGTTCCTGGCGCTTCGACCGGCAGAAGGCGCCGCATTGGGTGGTGGTGGTCGCGGTGGACGACGCCTGCGTCCACATTCATGATCCCTTCGTCGACCGCGACGAAGGCCGCGCCCCCATCGACTGCATCCGCATCCCCGTCCCCCGCCGCGATTTCGAGCGCATGTCGCGCTACGGCCGCGCGGGGCTGCGTGCCACGCTCTTCATCTCCTCCCTTCCCACACCGGGTTCCTGAGCCAATGCACCGGCATATCGTCATCGTCGACCGCCCCGAGGATCGGGCATCGGTACCTGCCGCCACGGGCCGCGTGGTGCTGACGGCGCGCGAATTCGTCGAGGCGCCGCCGCCCGAGAAGCCCGGCGCCAAGGTGGTGAACCTGGTCAGGGATCATCACTATCTCTCGCTCGGCTATTACGCCTCTCTGCTGGCGGAAGGCCGGGGCGAGAAGGTCATCCCCACCCCCCATGCCCTGACCGAGATTTCCTCGAAGCGCATCTACGCCCATGCGCTGCCCGAGCTGACGGCGATCGCCCGGCGGCATCTGCTGGCGCCGGCAGACGGCGGCGCGGTCACCCGCACGGTCACGGTGATCTTCGGCGAGACCTGCGAGGCCGAGACCGCGGCGCTGGGCCGACGGGCCTTCGAGCTGTTCCGCCTGCCGCTGATGGCGCTGCACCTGACCTATGGCGCATCGGAACCGGCGGCCGGCGGCCGGCTGGGCTGGACGGTGCGCTCCATGCGCAGCCGCAGCCTGCGCGGGCTGGATGTGGCCGAACGCGGCCGGTTCGACACCGCGCTCGACCGTTTCACCACCGATCGCTGGCGCGACCCGAAACCCCGGGCCAGCAGCCGCTACAGCCTGGCGATCCTGCACGACCCCGCCGACCCGCTGCCGCCGTCGAACCCCAAGGCGCTGGAACGGTTCCGCAAGATCGGCCGGAGCCTCGGCATGGAGGTGGAGCTGATCACCCGGCGCGACTATCCGCGGCTGGCGGAATACGATGCGCTGTTCATCCGCGAGACCACCCGGATCGACCACCACACCTTCCGCTTCGCGACCAGGGCGCAGCAGGAAGGCATGCCGGTGATCGACGATCCGCAGTCGATCGTCCGCTGCACCAACAAGATCTATCTGGCCGAGCTGCTGCGCACCCACAACCTGCCGGCGCCGCGCACCATGATCCTGCACCGCGACCGGCTGCTGGAGGCCGAGACGCTGGGTTATCCGATCGTGCTGAAGATCCCCGACGGGGCCTTCTCCGACGGCGTCTTCAAGGCCGAAAATCGCGAACAGCTGGTGGCGCTGGGCGCCCGGGTCTTCGCCCGCAGCGAGCTGGCGCTGGCGCAGTCCTTCGTCTACACCGCCTTCGACTGGCGGGTGGGCATTCTGAACCGGCAGCCGATCTATGCCTGCCAGTATTTCATGTCGCGCAACCACTGGCAGATCGTGAAGCATGGCGGCGACGGCCGGATCGACGAGGGGCGCTTCCGCACCTTCGGCGTCGACGAGGCCCCGGCCGAGGTGATCGATGCCGCCCTGCGCGCCGCCGCCCCGATCGGCGACGGGCTCTATGGCGTCGATCTGAAGCAGAATGCCGAGGGCGTGTTCGTGATCGAGGTCAACGACAACCCCAATATCGATGCCGGGGTCGAGGATGCGGTGCTGAAGGACGAGTTGTACCGCATCGTGCTGAAGGAGTTCATCCGACGGATCGATGCCGCCCGGGCAGGTACTGCGACGTAATGCCGCAGATCTGAGCGGCGCCCCGCATCCCTACACTGCACCGATGACGGGGCACGGACGGCGGACCGCAGACCAGGGCAGGCATGTTCACCAGCCGGCACGGCGCTTTCTGCGCCGCGCAGCCGGCTGGCTGGCGCTGCTTGCCCTGCTGCTGACCCAGCCGGCCATGCTGGCCGGCATGACCATGGCGGAAGCCGGCCCGGCGGTCGCCCGCGCCGCCGGCCTGCCCGACGGGCTGTTCGACCCGGCCTCGATCTGCCATGTGCCCGATGCCTCAGGCGATCCGGCCGCGCCCGCCCATGACGGCGCCGGCGGCCATCACTGCGCGCTGTGCACCGCCGTCACGCCGGCCCCGTCGCCATGGGTGCCGCGGCCAGGAGAGGCCCATGTCCGGGCCCCGCGACCGGCGCGCCCCGCCTGTCGCCACCGGCCGGCCCGCCGCCGCCGTCCGCGCGCACCGCCCGCCTCCTGATCCGCCAGGCCTTTCCGGTTGAGGCCTTTCCGGTTTCCAGGATCAGGACATAAAGACAAGATGATCACCCGCTTTCCGCCCCGCGGCGGCCGTACCCGGCCGGCCGTGCGCCGCCTGCTGTCGGCCACGGCCGTCACCACCCTCGCCCCGCTTGCAGCCCAGGCCGAGGATGCCGCAACCACTTTGCCCCGGCTTCAGGTCGAGGCACCGGCCACGGCCTCGCGCACGGCGCCCGATGCCGCAACCCGCACGGCCGAGCTGGAGGCCCGCCTGCCCGGCAGCTTCGCCGTGCTGCCGGCCGCCGCGTTCGAGAACAGCCGCGCCTTCACCCTGGGCGACATGATCGCGACCGTGCCCGGCGTCTATGCCCAGTCGCGCTTCGGCCAGTCCGAGACCAAGCTGTCGATCCGGGGATCCGGCCTCAGCCGCAATTTCCACATGCGCGGCGTGAAGCTCAGCCTGGATGGCCTGCCGATCAACACCAATGACGGTGCCGGCGATTTTCAGCAGATCGACCCGCTGACCCTGCGCCAGGTAGAGGTGCTGAAGGGCGCCAACGCCATGTCGGACGGCGTGTCGATGCTGGGCGGCGAGGTCCGGATGGAAAGCCGGACGGGGTTGAGCGATCCCGGCGTCACCGCCCGGGCCGAGACCGGCAGCTTCGGCTTCGTGCGCACCCATGCGGGTTTCGGCGTGGCCGAAGGCCGGATGGATGCCCATCTTTCGGCGACGCTCAATCGTGAGGACGGGTTTCGCGCGCATTCGGCCCACGACAACAAGACCTTCGCCGGCAATCTCGGCTGGCGGGTGAGCGATACGGTCGAGACCCGGCTCTATCTGGGGTATGATGATCTCTGGCAGGAACTGCCGAGCGCGCTCACCCTGGATCAGGCGCTGAACCGGCCGCGGAGCACAGCGGCCGGCAACATCACCGGCGACCAGCGCCGCGACATCAGTTCGGTCCGGCTGGCCAATCGCTGGTCGATCTCGCTGGGCGAGGCGACGGAACTGGAACTCGGCGGCTGGGTGCTCGACAAATCGCTCTACCACCCGATCTTCCAGGTGCTCGACCACGACTATCTGGATGGCGGCGTGCAGGCGAAGCTTTCCACCGCCACCCAGCTTGCCGGCATGTCGCACGGTCTCACCTTCGGCGTACGGCTGGCCGGCGGCGAGACCGATGCCCGACGCTATGTGAACATCGGCGGCAGTCGCGGCGCACTCACCGCCGAAGGCACCGAGCGCGGCCGCACCTACGAGGCCTGGGCGGAAGACGCGATCGGCCTGACCCCCGCCCTCACCCTGGTGCTGGGCCTGCAGGCGATGCATGCGACCCGCGGCTATGACGATGCCTTCCTGTCGGATGGCGACGATTCGGGCGAGGCGCGCTATGACGAACTCAACCCGCGCCTGGGGCTGATCTGGCAGGCGGCGCCGGACTGGCAGCTCTATGGCAATCTGTCACGCAGTGCCGAGCCCCCGACCCTGTCGGAGGTGAACCCGAGCACGGCCCCGGGCTTCGCCGATATCGACGCCCAGACCGCCTGGACGCTGGAAATCGGCAGCCGCGGCCACATCGGCCGGCTGGGCTTCGATGTGGCCGTGTTCGAATCGCGCATCCGCGACGAACTTCAGACCTTCGGCACGATCACCGGCGGCACCACCACCATCAATGCCGACCGCACGATCCATCGCGGGCTGGAAGCCGGTTTCGACCTGACGCTGACCGAGGCGCTGGCGCTTAAGGCCTCCTACACCTGGTCGGATTTCCGCTTCGACGGCGACCCGACCTATGGCGACAACGCTCTGCCGGGCGTGCCGCCGCACCGGATCTATGCCGAACTGCGCTGGCAGCCGGTCCAGGGCGCCTGGATCGCGCCCAATGTCGAATGGGTGCCGGTCGACTATGCCGTCGATAATGCCGAAAGCCTGGACGCCCCCGGCTATACCCTGCTCGGCATCCGCGCCGGCTGGGAACCGGTCGCCGGGGTGACCCTGTTCCTGGACGGCCGCAACCTGACCGACGAGAACTACATCGCCACCACCAGCGTCGCCCCCACCGCGGATGCCAACGCCGCCCTGTTCTATCCGGGCAACGGCGCCGCGATCTATGGGGGGATTTCGTACCGCTTCTGAGCCGTCAGCCGGCGTGGGGCCTGGCCACGAGGTCAGGCCCTGCCCTCTTCATACCCCGGAGCCTGCATACCCACTTCCTCAGCCGGCCCATCTCTCGTCATGAGCAGGCGCCTCGCGCGGGCAGCGACACACCGGGCATTGGCGATATAGGCCGCATCGCCCGTTTCCAGCGCCTCCGCCACGAACAGCGCGATACCGTCCTCGGAAAGCAGGTCTTCTGCCGGATCATAAAGGCTCGGCACCTGGGTCATGCGCATCTGTCGGTTTGAGGGAAGAGCCGAAACGTCAGGGCATGCGGCAACTGTGGCATGCACCGCCTGCAAGACGCCAGAGCAGCCTTACGCCCCAAACACCGTCTTGGTGATCCGTGCCGCGGCGTAGACCGTGTCGCCCAGCCGGGCCTCGGCGTCGAGGAAGGCGACGCGACGGCCGCTGCGGATGACGCGGGCGTGGAAGCGCAGATCGGCGCCGATGGGGGCCGGGCGCATCACGCTGACGAAGATGTCGTGGGTGGAGGCGTTGGCGCCCTCGGGCAGATGGGGCAGCAGGGCCAGATAGGCGGCAGGATCCAGCAGACCGTAGAGCACGCCGCCATGGACCGTGCCGGCGGGGGTGGCATGGCGGGCATCCAGGCGCAGGCGCGATTCGGCACCGTCGCGGGTGATGCGTACCAGTTCGAACCCCATCAGCCGCTGAAAGGGCAGGCTCAGCACCAGTTCGACATCGGCGCGGCGGGCGGCCGGAAAGGCGGGGCCGAGCGCGCCCTCGGGGATCAAGGGGCCCGGATGTTCGACAGAGGCGGCCGCGGCGGCAAGCGCCGCGGCCAGATCGGGGAGAGGTCGGGTCACGAGGACGGTGTTCCGTGGCTGTCTGCAATACCGGTCGGGATCAGGCGGCCGCTTCGGCGAGCGCCCGGTCGCGCAGATCGCGCTTCAGCAGCTTGCCGTTGGCATTGCGCGGCAGCGGGTCGGCGCCGAAGGTGAAATAGTCGGGCACCTTGTAGTCCGACAGCCGGGTGGCGAGGAAGGATTTCAGGGTGGCGGCCCCCTCGTCCTCGGTTTTCTCCAGCCCCTCGCCCTTCAGCATCACGAAGCAATGGGTGCGCTCTCCCAGCACCGGGCAGGGCCGCGAGACGATGGCGCTTTCAGATACCCAGGGATGGAAGGAGAGTTCGCTTTCGACCTCGGCCGAGAAGATCTTATAGCCGCCGCGATTGATCATGTCCTTGCGGCGGTCGAAGACCTTCACATAGCCGGCCTCGTCCATCGAGCCGATATCGCCCGAGCGCCAGAAGCCCGAGACGAAATTCTCGGCATTGGCATCCGGCCGTGCCCAATAGCCCTTCACCACCATCGGCCCGCGGATCCACAGCTCGCCCGCTTCGCCGGGGCCCACCTCGCGGCCGGCTTCGTCCATGATCCGGATTTCAGCGCAGCGCACCGGCCGGCCGACGGTGTCGCCCCGGGTGGCCCCTTCACCCAGCGGCATGATCGTGCTGGGCGAGGTGGTCTCGGTCGCGCCATAGGCATTGACCAGGATCAGCCCGGGCAGCAGTTCCGCCAGACGGTTGATGGTCACCATCGGCATCGGCGCGCCGCCATAGCCGCCGATCCGCCAGGCGGCGAGGTCGTAGCCGGCGAAATCGGGCTGGAGCAGACAGAGATTGTACATCGCCGGCACCATGATCCCATAGGTCATGCGCTCGGCTTCGGCGAGCTTCAGAAAGGCGGGCGCCTTGAAGGCGCGCATCATCACCGTCGCACCGCCGACCCGGATCATCAGCGCGACCACCGCCACCAGCCCGGTGACATGGGTGGCAGGCACCGCCAGCACCGAGCGCTCGCGCCCGTCCATGGTGAGCGCCATGTGGTCGACGTAATGCTCGCAGGAATGGACGATGTTGATGTGCGACAGCTCGGCGCCCTTGGGCTTGCCGGTGGTGCCTGAGGTGTAAAGGATGACGGCGGTGTCGTCCTCGGCGACCGATGCCCAGCCGCCGAAGGGCTGACCGGCCTCGATCTCCGACCAGGGCAGCGCGCCCGCGGGCGCCGGGCCGTCACCATCGCCCACGGCGATCCGCAGGGCCAGCGTCGGGACATCCGCCGCATCGGGCAGGCGGTCGGCCAGCTCGTCTTCGAAGATCACCGCCTTCGCGCCGCAATTGCCCAGAACATAGGTGAGTTCGGGCTTCTGCTCGCGGGTGTTGAGCGGCACCGCGATCGCCCCCAGCCGGATGCAGGCCAGCCAGGCGGTCACGATCTCGGCCCGATTGCCGAGCAGCAGGCCGACCCGGTCCCCCTGGGCCACGCCCGCCGCCGCCAGGGCGCCCGCCACCCGGTCCGAGGCGGCTTCGAGCCCGGCATAGGTCATCCGCCGGTCGCCGTCGATCACCGCCTCGGCCTCGGCCATGCGGAAGAAGGTGGCGCGGACCAGCGCGCCCAGATCGGCGGGGCGATCGGCGTAACAGGGCAGGACGCGGTCGCCGAAATGGAGTTCGCGCCGGAGCATGGGGGCGGGAGAGGTCTGATCAGTCTGGGACATCGGTCTGGCTTCGCATCTGACTGGGGAGCGGAGGGCGGCAGCTCAATGCGCCGCGGCACCGGCCGCGGCATTGGCGCCGCGTTCGATGACGGTCACGTCGTCGTAGAGCGATTTGTCGTGGTTCATGTCGGAATGCGAGATCAGGATCGACTGCTTCTCGGCACGCAGCCGGCCGATGACATCGGCCAGGCGCTGGGCCAGCGCCGGGGCGACGCCCTCGAAAGGCTCGTCCAGCAGCAGAAGTTTCGTGCCGACGGCCAGAGCGCGCGCCAGCGCCACCAGTTTCTGCTGACCGCCCGACAGCTGCAAGGCCCGGCGGTCGCGCATCTCGGTCAGCTCGGGCATGTAGCCGTAGACCAGATCCAGCCGGGGCCTCGGCTTCAGGCTCTTCGACACCCAGACCGGCAGCAGGATGTTCTCTTCCACCGTCAGTTCGGGGACGAGACCGCGATCTTCCTGCATGAAGCCGATGCCGAGCGCCGCCCGGGCGTGTTTGGGCCGGGTGGACAGGTCGATGTCCTCGAAGGTGATCCGGCCGCCGGTCACCGGCAGATGGCCCATCACCGTGCGCATCAGGCTGGTCTTGCTGGCGCCGTTGCGCCCGACCAGCCCGACCATATGGCCGGTGCCGACGGTGAGGTTCACATCGCGCAGCACCCGGACCGAGGCGATGGCGGTGGAGACGTGATCGATCTGGAGCATGGGGATCCCTCCTCCGCCGTCAGTGGCCGGTGACGTGCCGGCGCACGCCCTCGTCGGCCATCACCATGTCCGGGGCGCCATCGGCGATGATCTGGCCGGCATAGAAGGCCAGCACCCGGTCGGCATAGGCACCGACGATGTCCATGTCGTGTTCGACGAACAGCACGGTCCCCCCGTCCCGATCCAGCGCCGCCATGATCCGGTCCATGAACGGGAATTTCTCTTCCGCCGACACACCGCTGGTCGGCTCGTCCAGCATCAGCAGCTTTGGCCGGCCGGTCATGGCGAGGGCGATGTCGAGCAGCTTGCGGGTACCACCGGCCAGTTCCAGCACCGGCCGGTCGGCGATCGCCGCCAGGCCGAAACGCTCCAGCACCGCGAGGGCCGCATCACGCGCTTCGGCCGACCGCGCCGGACGGAAGAAGGGCAGCCCGCCCTCGGCCGCCGCCCGCGCCACCAGCATGTTCTCGAGCGCCGTCAGCTCGGCGCAGAGCTGGGGGATCTGGAAGGACCGGGCGATGCCGCGGCGGGTCAGCCGCCGCGGGTCCAGCCGGGTGACGTCTTCCCCCGCCAGCAGGATGGATCCTTCGTCGGGCTTCAGATAGCCGGTGACCATGTTGACGAAGGTGGTCTTGCCGGCGCCGTTGGAGCCGATGACGCTGAGCCGCGTGCCCGCCTCCACCGCGACCGAGATGTCGCGCGCGGCGGTAACGGCACCGAAGGATTTCTGGAGATTGCGGGTCTCCAGCACCGGGGTCGCCTTGTTCATCGGCCACTCTCCTTGGCAAGAGGCCCATCGGTGACTGGCCCATCGGTGACTGGCCCATCGGCGACAGACCCGTCGGCGGCGGGGCCGCGGCGGCTCGCGGGGCCGCGATGCCAGATCGACCCGATGCCCTTGGGCAGGAACAGGATCACCGCCAGCAGGAAGGCGCCCAGCGCCAGCTGCCATGTCTCGGGGAAATAGAGATTGGCGAAGGAACGCACCAGTTCCAGGATCAGCGAGGCGACGAACACCGCCACCACGCTCACCTGGCCCGACAGGATCGCCAGGAACACGATTTCGCCCGAGGTGGTCCAGTAGGCGAAGGTCGGCTCGATATGGCCGAGCGCGATGGCGGCGAGGGCGCCGCCGATGCCGCCATAGACCGCGGCGACGACGAAGTTGACCGCCATCATCGAGCGCACCGAGGCGCCCATATATTCAACGCGGAGTTCGTTCTCCTTGACCGCCAGCGACATCAGCCCGCGCACGGAATTGAAATGCGCAGCC
Source organism: Tistrella sp. (assembly GCF_002684955.1). NCBI lineage: Bacteria > Pseudomonadati > Pseudomonadota > Alphaproteobacteria > Geminicoccales > Geminicoccaceae > Tistrella > Tistrella sp. Next base: position 57,333 of record NZ_NYWI01000017.1, read on the forward strand.
GCGATTGCCGACAGAATGCCGGCGGTGACGATGGCGAGCAGGAACAGCGCGTAATCGGCGGTCTCGGCCGTGGGCTCGACGCCCAGAATGGCCGGGCGGGCGATGTTGAGGCCGTCGGAGCCGCCGAGCGGCGTGGCCTTGACCAGCAGGCCGTAAAGCACCATCGACAGCGCCAGCGTCAGCATGGCGAAGAAGATGCCGCGATAGCGGGAGAGCAGCGGGCCGAAGACGGCCGCGACCACACCGGCGGTGATACCGCCCAGGATCAGCAGCCAGACCGCATCGGCAAGGCCCAGCCACGGCCCGGCCAGACCGGCGGCATAGGCGCCGAGGCAAAAGGGCAGGCCCTGGCCGAAGGAGACCAGGCCGCCGCGCATCATGAAGACGAGACCAAGCGCCACCACCGCATGGGCGATGGCCATGGTCGAAAGAAACAGCAGCCAGGACGGCAGCGCCAGGCCGGCCGCGGCCAGCGCCGCCACCACCAGGGCGGCGACAGCAAGCGGGCGCAGGACGGCGGATCGGGTCGACATCAGAGGCACCCCCGTCAGATCTTGCGCGCCTGGGCGCGGGCGAACAGGCCTTCCGGACGGAAGACCAGCACCGCGGCCATCACGAGATAGATGATGAACAGCTCGGCATCGGGCACCAGATGCACCGCACCGGCGCGGGCGATCCCGACGATCAGGGCACCCACCGCGGCCCCCTCGATCGAGCCCAGCCCGCCGATGATCACCACCGCGAAGCTCAGAATGATCACGCCGACGCTGAGCCCCGGCTGGACCGAGATCTGCGGCGAGGTGAAGGCACCGCCGAGTGCTGCCAGGAACACGCCGCAGACGAAGGCGCCGACATAGGCCCGGTTGATGTTCACGCCCATCGAAGCCGACATCTCGGGGTTGTGGATGACGGCGAGGACGATCTTTCCGATGGTGGTGCGATTGAGCCCGAACCAGACCGCCAGGCCGCAGAGCACGGCCAGCCCGATCAGCGCGATGTCGTAGCCGACATAGAACAGCGGCCCGGCCTCGATATTGCCGAACAGCATATAGGGCTCCGACACATAATAGGGATCGACGCCCCAGACCAGCTTGACCAGGTCTTCGAGCATCAGGAACAGCGCATAGGTGACCAGCACCAGAAGCACCTCGTCCCGGCCGTAGAACAGCCGGAGCAGGCCGCGTTCCAGCAGCGGCCCCAGCAGCGCCGCGACACCGGCCGCCGCCAGCAGCATGGCGAACAGCGACCATTCGGGCGCGAGCCCCAGGCTCGCGAACCAGCCGACGGTCGAGGCGGCGGCATAGGCGCCGATCGCGTAGAAGCTGCCATGGGCGATGTTCAGGATCTTCAGCACGCCGAAGACCAGGGTCAGCCCCAGCGCCACGATGAACAGCCAGGCTGCATAGATCAGCCCGTCCACGAGGACGGTGAGCAGAAGCTCCATCGGAGAGGTCTCCGGGAAGACGACGGGTGGGGCTTGCGCCCGAGACGGAACGGCCGGTCCGGGCGGCGGGGCGGATTGCCCACCGGCCGGACCGGCCGCGGAGGAAGGATCAGGTCAGTTGCACTCTGCGCCGGGGAAGCCGGCCTTGATCCAGTCGATCGCCTTCATGTCGGCGGGCGGGTTGACGCACTTCGCCGGATAGCGGCCGACATCCTCGATCACCACCATCTTCTTGTCGGCGTCATAGCGGGTGCGGCCGAAAGCGATGTCCTGGATCGCCTGATGGCCGTCGCCATTGGCCATGGTGATGGTGCCGGCCGGGCTTTCCCAGCTGGAGCCCTTGAGCGCGGCCGCGATCTCGTCCGGGGTCGGCTTCTTGCCGCCGTTCGATGCCATCGCCTTCTCGACCGCGGTCTTCAGGCCAAGCAGCGCCTGGGCCATGCGGTAGGGCGCCTGAACCGGATAGACGCCGTGCTCGGCGGTGTAGGTCTTCTGCCACCAGTCGTTGAGCGGGCTGGGCTGGCTCATCAGGCCATAGGCGCCGCGGGCGCCGATGATGGTGCCGTCGGGCATCTTGTCGCCCAGCGCCGGGAGCACGTGGTCGGCGGCCGAGAACACCACCTGGCTGCGCTTGAACAGGCCGCGCGGGCCGGCCTGCAGGATCAGCGCCTGAAGGTCGCCGCCCCAGGCGCTGGAATAGACCAGATCCGAGCCCTGACGGAGCAGCGCCGAGATTTCGGTGCCGTACTGGCCGGCGCCGAACTTCGGCAGCAGATCAGCCTCAAACTTCGCTTCGGGATAGAGCTGCCCCATGGACGCAACGAAGTCGTTGCGGCTGTCATGACCCCAGGCATAGTCCTGGTTGATGGCGCTGTAGGTGCCGACCTTGACGTCGTGGTCCTTCAGGTAGCGGACCAGACCGACATTGTCCATGGTGGCATGAGCGGCGGTGCGGAAGACGTAGCTGAACTTGTTGTCTTCGAAGATGCGGGGCGTGCCGCAGTCGAACAGGATCAGCAGCGCCTTCAGTTCTTCCGCCACCGGCCCGACCGCCAGGCAATCGCCCGAGCTGATATAGCCGACGACCGCGTCCACCTGCTCACGCTGGATCAGGTTGCGCAGTTCCTGCACCTGCTTGGTGGCACCGCCGGCCTCGTCGATGATCACCGGCTGGATCTCGAGCCCGCCGAAGCCCTTGGTCGCATAGGGGGCCGGCAGCTGGCCGGCATTCAGCCCGGCGATCATGGTCTTGGCACCGTTCGCCGCCGGCACGCCGAAGGCTTCCGCGGCCTGGCCGGACAGGAAGGTGACGATGCCGAGCTTGAAGGTCTCGGCCGAGGCGGGAACCGCCCCGAGGGCAAGGGCCGCGGCGGCGACGCCGCCGGCCAGACCGCAGACGAGGCGGCCCAGGCGCGTGCGCATGGTCATTGGTGGTTCCTCCCTTCAGGCGCCGTCCGGGAGCCCCCGCCGGCCCTGCCATTGTTCGAACAAGCGTCCGTTCGATGCATCGGCCGCCGATCCCGTCATCCCATGTCCCAAGGCGCCACATTCCGGTTACCTCCCGGATGGCGCCTCAAACAGTGTTCGGATGTCGACTCGGCCGCTCTTTTTGTAAGGATATTGCCTGGTCATCTTAGGAGCCTGAGACAGGGCGGGTCAATGGATCAGGTCGGATGATCCGTTATATGGACCTTCTGTGCAGGTGCAGCATTCTTGAACGCAGGCTGAAAGCCGCAGCCCGCCTTGGATCCGACGGGGCGCTGTCTGCGAAAATATCGCTGTATAGTCTGCATACCTGCACACTGGCACGACGGATTGTCGGACCATCCGACAAGCATCGCTGCAAGCCTTCGGAGAAAATGACGATGGCGGGCCTGTGGCTGACGCAGCGACACCGCCGTCTCTATCCGTTTACCCTTGGGACACGGGGGATTGATCAATCACTGTGCAATATAGGAGAATCGGACAACGTCGACCCGCTCGGGTTATGCTGATAGCCGTTGCCATGTGAACGATGGCCAGCCCCGCGGATTTAACGCATCACTTCAGTACTTCGGGATGCAATATGCCCCCTCAGACAAACAAAAAATTGCGCTTTTCTCAGGAAGAAATGGAGCATATTAGTTCAATCATAACTAATATGATATCTATAAAATATGATGAATATACATTCAAATGGTCACATTCATTGCGTTTAATTGAACAAAAATCTGTTTATACTGTTATATTTTCTACATTATTGACAATTTTGTCAGCTTTTTACATATATATTTCGTCAGACAATTCATTTTTTATGCGCGCGATTGTCATTTTTGGGCATCTGACATACACGTTTTCTTCTATTTCCTACATTGTATCGGCCACTATTATTATAGTACAACTCCATCGACATCATTCTTCTCACACCTTCGCGGCAATTAATAGCGACGCATCAAATAATATCGAATATCTTCAAAAATTGAGCAGATTCACGAAGCCTACACTTGAATGGTACCTACTGCATTATCGTCATCATTGGGAGTGCATAGATAAGCGTGTTGCACTTAGAATAGGCGACCTCCCAAAGATCGGCCTTCTCCCTGCACTCATGGCTGCATCTGTGGTAGCAAGCACCTTGATCAAATATGAATCCAATATTGTCTTATGGACACCCATGATCATCTTCTGCCTATTTTATATTGTAGGCTTTTTTAATTCGAATAATCGCAATCGGCACAAACAGGCCATTGCGGTCTTGGAATATACAATCGCCCACATGACTGATCAAAAGCAGCATGAACCATATAGTCCACGCTTCATCAACAAAGGCAAATGCTGTTGAGCACCTGGACCAGTATCACCTAAAAAAATGGCGTGCAGCCGCCGGAGGGGACGACTGCACGCCGGGAACGCCCCTCTGCCGGCAGGGGCCGCCGGCCTGGGGATGACGGGCGTTCCGATCACCTGGAACGGCCCGATCTTCCTGCACGCCGCCTGCCCCCGCAAACGAGGCTTTCTCGGGGTGAGGGTCAGGAGGATTGACCCTTTTCCGACGTGCCCTCGCCGAAGGCAGCGGCGGCCAGCCGGCGCGCATGGCCGGCGATATCGGCGGGCCAGGCGGTCATCGCCGCATCGAAGCCCGCGCGATCGGCGGCATGCAGCGCCCTGAGCGCCGCCTCGTACCCCGGCAGGTCGCCGGCCATGGCGGTCATGAAGCGGTGCGCGGCGGCCTGGGCCGCGCGGATGCGCGCCGGGCCGGCATCGCGGCGGCGCGCCTCTTCCACCAGCCGGCGCAGGGCGACCGAGGCACCGCCCGGCTGGTCGGCCAGCCAGTCCCAGTGCCGCGGCAGCAGGGTCACTTCGCGCGCGACCACGCCCAGCTTCGGCCGGCCGCGGCCGCGCGGTACCTCGTCCGGCACCGGGTCGGGGGCAAGGCGTGCCACCACCTCTTCGGCCGAGCCGCGCAGATCCAGATCGATCACCGCGCCGCTCCGGTCGTCGAAGACCAGCACAGGACCGCCCGCCCCGGCCTCGATCGCGACCGTCACGGCCGCGGCGACGCGGGCGAGAGGACCGGCGGCTATGCGGCGCGGGCCGTCGAAGGCGGTGCAGGGGGTGGAGGCGGTGACGGGGGTGGAGGCGGTGACGGGCATCGGCCGGGCCTTTCGGTGAGCGAGACCGGTTTTATACCCGGGTATTATTCCCTTGGCAAACCACGCGCCGGATGGTATCGCATTTTTTACCCGGGTAAAAAATAACGGAAAGGACGATGTGATGAACCGGCAGGATCGCAAGGCGGCGATCAGCGCCTGGAAAGAGCGTAGGAGCGCTGCGGGCATCTATGCCCTGCGCTCCGCCACCACCGGTGCGGTCTGGGTGGGGGCGGCGCCGGATGTGCGGACGATCCGCAACCGGATCCTGTTCACGCTGCGCCATGGCAGCCACCGGGCGCGCGATCTTCAGGCCGCCTGGGCCGGCGACGGCGAGGCGGGGCTGGGATTCGAGGTGCTGGAGGTGATGGATCCGGGCGAGGAAACCCCGGCGCCCTATGTCGTCACCGACTGGCTGAAGGCCCGCGCCGCCCATTGGCGGGCGGTGCTGAAGGCCCACCCCCTCTGAGGGGTCAGCGCCTGGGCATCGCGAAGGGGAAAAGCGCCAGACCGGCCAGGAAGCCGCCGATATGGGCGACCCAGGCGACCGATTCGCCCTCTGCCCCCGGCGTGCCCCAGATGCCGGTGATCACCGCGGTCGCGATCCACAGCAGGGCCAGCGGCAGAATGGCGCCGCCGCTGGCGCGGTGGCGACGCATGATGATCAGCACGCCCGCGAACAGCCCGCTGATGCCGGCCGAGGCGCCGATCATCGGCACCATGCTCTCAGGGTAAAGCAGCACATGGGCCAGCGCGCCGGCCCCGCCGCAGACCAGATAGAACACCACCATGCGCAGCGGGCCGATCACCCGTTCGACACCCGCACCCCAGGCCGCGAGCAGCGCCATGTTCAACAGCAGGTGCAGAAAGCCGCCATGCAGGAACTGAAAGGTCAGCGGCGCGATGATCGAAGGCAGGTCGAAACCGGGACCATAGGTATAGCGGGCGGGAATGACCGCGGCGTTCGCGATCAGCTCCCAATCCGTGCCCTGGGGCAGGATCTGGCGCACCAGATGCACGATCACGTTGATGGCGATCAGGATCTGCGTCGCCCGCGGCAGGTTGAACATCGGCTGCCGGCGGCGCAGCTGCTCGGCCATGCGGGGATCGTGCTGCATGCGCAAGTCTCGTCTCTCCTCTGCGGGGCCCGCGAAGAGGGCGGGACCGGGGCGCCGGCAGGCATCCGGCGCCCCTGCATGTCGGCGATCGGGCCGCCGCTGTCAATGGTGGCGACCCGCCCGGCTTTCGACCCGCCCCCGATCAGATCACGTTCAGCCGGTTCCAGGTCGGGCTGATCAGGATCTCGTTCAGGCAGACATGGGCCGGCATGGTGGCGACGAAGCGGATGGTCGCGCCCAGATCTTCCGACTGGAGCATGCGCGCCTTGTCTTCGGCGGAAACCGGCACCGGCCGGCGGTCCAGGATCGGGGTGTTGACCTCGCCCGGGCAGATCGCGCAGGCGCGGATGCCATTCTGGCCTTCCTCGATGTTCAGGCTGGCATTCATCGCCAGCATGGCATGCTTGGCCGAGTTGTAGGCGGGCCCGGTCAGGCGCGTGTCGTAGCGCCCGGCCCAGGACGAGACGTTGATGATCAGCCCGCCGCCGGCCTTGCGCATCGCCGGCAGCACCGCATGGGTGCAGTAGAAGGCGCCGTCCAGATCGACCCTGATCACCTGATCCCAGCCCTCGGGCGAGACCACATTCCAGGCGCGTTCCGGCACGTTCAGCCCGGCGCTGTTGATCAGGATGTCGATCCGGCCCTGGGCAGCCAGGATCTCGTCCGCCACCCGCTTCACCTCGGCCTTGTCGGCGACGTCGAGCAGGGCGATGAGAGCCTGGCCCCCGGCATCGCGGATCCGCCCGGCCACGGCCTCCAGCGGCTCGGCCCGCCTTCCGCTCAGATAGACCACCGCACCGGCTTCGGCCAGCGCCACGGCCCCGGCCTCGCCGATGCCGCTGCCGGCACCGGTCACCCAGACGACCTGGCCGCTCAGGGGTTGGTCAGTCATCAGGCGCATCTCCTCTCCCGGATGATCGTCCGGACACGGACTGTCCGGTTGCGGATGAAATCATGCAGGAGCCGGCCGCCGACCGCCATGCCAACGCGACTTGAAACCGGGTTGGGCATGCGGCCCCGCTTCCGGCCGCCCGCCTGCCCGCTTATGCTGAACACCCTGCCCCATAAGACGCCGGCCCCATCAAACACCGGGCCCAACCGGCGCACACCCGCGGGGCATCCGCAGGGACGGACAGGAGAGGAGACCCGGCAGATGACCGGCTTCAGTTTCGATTTCACCGGCAAGACCGTCTTCGTGATGGGCGGCACCTCGGGCATCAATCTGGGCATCGCCCATGGCTTCGCCCGGGCCGGTGCCGCGGTGGCGGTGGCCAGCCGCAAGCCCGAAAAGGTTCAGGCCGCCGTTGCCGAGCTCGCCACCCATGGCGGCGCGGTCGAGGGCTATCAATGCGATGTGCGCGACGTGGCCCAGGTCCGCGCAGCCTTCGAGGCGACAGCCAAGGCGCTGGGCCCGATCGACGTGCTGATCTCGGGCGCTGCCGGCAACTTCCCGGCCCCTGCCCTCGGCATCTCGCCCAACGGCTTCCGGAGCGTGGTCGATATCGACCTGATCGGCACCTTCCATGTGATGCGCGAAGCCCATCCGCATCTGCGCAAACCGGGGGCCGCGATCGTCAACATCTCGGCCCCGCAGGCCTTTCAGGCGATGGAACTGCAGGTCCATGTCTGCGCCGCCAAGGCCGGCGTCGACATGATCACCCGGGTGCTGGCCCAGGAATGGGGGCCTGAAGGCATCCGCGTCAACAGCCTGGTCCCCGGCCCGATTGCCGGCACCGAGGGCATGGCACGGCTTGCCCCCACGCCCGAGGCCAACGCCATGGTCGACCGCAGCGTGCCGCTCCGCCGCCAGGGCAGCCCCGAAGACGTCGCCCGCGTCGCCCTGTTCCTGGCCTCGGATGCCGCATCCTATGTCAGCGGCGTGGTCCTGCCGGTCGATGGCGGCTGGTCGGCCGGCGGCGTGCCGCAGCTGACCCAGGGCTGGGGGCATGGCCAGGGCTGACCCCCCTGCCCGCCGCCCCTTAAGTCCAGAAACACCCCGGCGCATGTCCTTTGATGGCCGAAAACGCCGGAAATCCGCCCTTGTGGACATAATCCCGCCCCCTTAGCCTCGATTGTATAAGACGGCCCGATCAGAAGATGCAGGATCAACTTGCCGATCGGGCCGCATACGCAGGGGAAGACTGCGGAAACGGACGTCACAGGGGGACCACGACATGATGACGAAGACGGACGACAGGCCCGCGTCGACAAGACGCGGCCTGGCCGGTCGGCTGCTGACGGCCGCCGCCATAACCCTATCGGCCGCAGCATTGGCGCCGCTGCCGGCAGAAGCCGCCGGGACTTCGGGCGCCGGGATTTCGGACAATGTGGTCAGGATCGGCGTGGTCAACGACCAGTCGGGGCCGCTGTCGGATCTGGCCGGCGCCGGATCGGTGGTCGCGGCCGGGCTGGCACTTGAGGATTTCAAGGCGCTGGCGCCGTCGCTCAAGGTCGAGATCGTCGCGGCCGATCACCAGAATAAGGCCGATATCGGCGTCGAGGTCGTGCGCAAATGGTACGAAGCCGAGGGCGTCGACATGGTGGTCGATGTCGGCAATTCGGCGGTCGCGCTGGCCGTGCAGTCCATCGCCCGCGAGCGGAACAAGCTGGTGATCTATGCCGCGGTCGGCACCACCGACATCACCGGCAGCCAGTGTTCCCCCACCGGCCTTGCCTGGCTGCATGACAATTACAACCTGGTCAGCGGCCCGATCCGCCGGCTGGTGGCGCAGGGCCAGGACAAATGGTTCTTCATCGCCGCCGATTATGCCTTCGGGCAGAACATGGTGAAGGAGTCCGAAAGCGCGCTGAAGGCCGCCGGCGGCACCTCGATGGGCGCGGTGTTCCACCCGCTCGGCACCACCGACTACGCCTCTTTCCTGCTCCAGGCGCAGAGTTCGGGGGCGGATGTGGTCGCCTTCGCCAATGCCGGCGCCCAGCTCGTCACCTCGATGAAGCAGTGGAACGAGTTCGGGATGAGCACCGGTCCCCAGCGGGCGGTGGCCGAGCTGATGTTCCTGACCGACATCCATGGCATGGGGCTGGAAACCGCCCAGGGCCTGACGGGCGTCACCGCCTGGTACTGGGATCTGAACGACGGGACACGGGCCTTTGCGAAGCGCTTTTTCGACCGCCACGGCGCCATGCCCACGGCACCCCAGGCCTCGGTCTATTCGGCGGTGCTGCACTATCTGAAGGCGGTGGCGGCAACCGGCACCGACGAGACCGGGCGGGTCGTCGCCCATATGCGCGCAACGCCGGTCGACGACATCTACGCCCCCGGCGCCCGGCTGCGCGCGGACAACAAGCTCGTCCACGACTTCTATCTCGTCCAGGTGAAGCAGCCGGGCGCGCTGGAGAAGCCCTGGGCCTATTACAACGTGCTGGAGACGATCCCGGCCGCCTATGCCTATCGCCCGCTCAGCGAGAGCGATTGCAGCCTGGTGACCGCTGCCGGCAAGTGACGGCCGGGCCTCGTCAGTCCGGGCGGGGAGGCCTCCCCGCCCGGATCTGCCGTACCAGATCCATCCGCTGCTGCCGGGCCAGCCGGAAGCGGTCTTCCATCACCGCCAGAACCTCCGCCGGCGCGGTTTCCGGAGACCCGGCATCGAAGGGCGGCGCCGGGTTGTATTCCATGCGCAGCTGGATCGTCTCGGCAGCCTGACGGTCAGCCAACTCCGCGATGATGGTGAGGCCGAGGTCGATGCCGGCGGTGACCCCGCCGCCGGTCATCCGGTTGCGATCGATGCAGACCCGCTCCCGCGAGACCGTCACGTCGAACAGGGCCAGGGCCTCGACCGCGCTCCAATGGGTCGCCGCCCGATAGCCGTCGAGCAGCCCGGCCGCGGCCAGGACCAGCGATCCCGTGCAGACCGAGGTGACATAGCGCGCGCCCGGCGCCTGGCGGCGCAGGAAGTCCAGCACCTCGGGATCGGTCATCAGCGCATCGGTGCCATAGCCGCCGGGCACGCAGATCACGTCGAGCTGCGGGCAATCAGCGAAGGTGGTCGTAGGCGTGATCGACAGAACGCCGTCGCTCTGGACTGCATCTGTGTTTTTCCAGAGCAGATGAACCTCTGCCCCGGGTAGAAACGAGAAGACCTGGAGTGGCCCGGTCATATCCAGCTGGGTGATATTCGGAAAGACCAGAAGACCGAACCGCAGATTCTTTGACATCGAACACCTCGAAACGACTTGACGAGATGACGGTGCCATGTTCGGATTAAATCCGAAATGCCGTAGTTCCCTCATAAACGGACAGAACCGTGATCGGCATCCTGATCTTTCCCGACTTCCAGCTTCTGGACGCGACCGGGCCGGCATCGGTCTTCGAGATCGCGCAGCGCCTGGTGCCGACCGCCGCCACCTCCCGGATGATCGCGGTTGAGCCGGGTGCGGTGCGCAGTTCGTCGGGGGTGGAGGTTCTGGCGGCGGGGCTGCGATCGGCCGAGGCCGTCACCACCCTGGTCGTGGCCGGGGGCCTCGGGGTCGATCAGGCCACCGGATGCCGCACCACCCTCGCCCTGGTGCGCGATCTGGCCCGGCGGGGGGTGAGGATCGCCAGCGTCTGCTCCGGCGCCTATGTCCTGGCGGCGGCCGGGCTGCTGAACGGCCGCAAGGCGACGACGCATTGGTGCCGCACCCAGGATTTCGTCGCCCGCTATCCCGAGGTCAGGCTGGATCCCGACCGCATCTTCCTGCGCGACGGCAATATCTGGACCTCCGCCGGCATCACCGCCGGCATCGATCTGGCCCTCGCCCTGATGGCCGAGGATCATGGCGATGCGGTGGCGAAAGACATCGCCCGGCAGCTGGTGCTCTATCACCGCCGCGGCGGCGGGCAGTCACAATTCTCGTCATTGCTGGAGCTGAAGACGCCGGATGGCCGCTTCGGCCCGCTGCTGTCCTGGGTGCGCGAGAACCTCGACAAGCCGCTGACGGTGGAAAGCCTGGCCGAACGGGCGGGGTTGAGCCCGCGCCATTTCGCCCGCAGCTTCACCGCAGAGACCGGCTCGACACCGTCGAAGGCGATCGAGCGGCTGCGGCTGGAGGTTGCGCGTGAACGGGTCCAGTCCTCGGGCGAATCGATCGAACGGGTCGCCGAGACGACCGGTTTCGGCGATGCCGAACGCATGCGCCGCGCCTTCCTCCGCGCCTTCGGCCATCCGCCGCAATCGGTGCGTCGGACGGCGCGACTGTCCTGAAACGCCGCATTCAGGTGAAGAAGGGCCAGATCAGGCAAAGGGCCAGGGGCCGGGAAATATCCCCACTGGCAGCAGGTGGGTGATCAGGCCGGTGCCTGGGCGCCAGTGATGCAGCAACAGGGCCGGCGGTTCCAGAAACGAGGCGGGCTCTGCCCCGGGCTCCGGGCGGAGCGCGATGGCGGTGGCGGTGCTGGGGGCGGTAACCAGCAGCGTGCCGGCAAAGCGCATCTTCATATGACGGTGGATATGCCCGCAGGTGATCCGCTCCACCTGCGGATGACGGGCGATCACCGCCGCCAGCCGGTCGGCGCCGAGGCAGCGATAAATGTCGATATAGGGGATGCCGCTTTCGATCGGCGGATGGTGCATCATCACCAGCGTCGGCCGGTGGGGGGAAGCGGCAAGGGTGGCCTCCAGCCAGGACGCGGCCGCGTCATCGACCATGCCGTGATGAGCCCCGGGCACGGTCACGTCCAGCCCGACCACACGGACCGGTCCCTTGTCCTCCACCACCAGATGTAGCGGCCCTTCGGCCGGCAGGAAGCCGTCCGCAGCGAAGGCCGCACGGAATGCGTCGCGGTCGTCGTGATTGCCGGGCAGCGCGACCAGGGGCGCCTGCAACCCGCCCAGGATCTCCCGCGCCATGGCGTATTCCTCCGCCCGGCCCTCGTCGACCACATCGCCCGACAGCAGCACCAGATCCGGCGCCGGCGAAAGCGCGTTCAGCTGGCGCACCGCCGCCGCCAGCTGCGCGTTGGAATCGACCACCCCCTGATAAAGCCGTCCGCGCGGGCGGATATGCGGGTCGGATATCTGCGCGATCAGCATCGGCGCCCCTTTGCCCGGTCTGTTTCCGGCGAATCTAGAAATCGAAGCCCAGCTGCCGCGGATCGACCGGCTTGCGGCGGCCGCGGCGCGGGGGTGGCGGGGGTATGGCGGCATCGGCGGGTGCCGCGGCGGCGGCGATCTGGAGGCGGAGCCGTGCGGCACGCAGCGTGGCCGCAGGGTCGGCGACCGGCCGGGCATAGTCGCGGCCGGGCGTGATGCCGGCCGCGGCCATCACCTCGGCCGGTGCCGTCCAGGGGGCATGCAGCCAGGCGGCCGGCAGGCGGGCGAGTGCCGGCAGATGGGTGCGGATGAAGCGGCCGTCCGGGTCGTGGCGTTCCGAAAAGCGCACCGGGCTGCCCGGCCGCGGCAGGGTGCCCCCGGGGGCACCGATGGTCTGATCGCGCAGCCGGCGCCAGTGGATCGCCGGTTCGTAATCGACCAGGCCGCGGGCCAGCGTCAGGCCCGCCCGCACCGGATCCAGCTCCAGATGCAGCACCGCCACCTGCATGACCAGCGCCCGTAAAGTGAAAGGCAGCCAGCCGTCGCGGGCAAGCGCCTTCATCGCCGCATCGACGATCGGCCAGCCGGTCTCCCCCCGGCTCCAGGCCTCGAACAGCGGGGTGCCGGCCGCCTGGGGCATCAACTCGCCGGGCAGATCCGGCGGCGGATCGGCAAGGGCCGCGCCGCGCAGGTTCAGCCGTTCGCCGAAGACCTCCAGCGCCCGCGGCCGGGCGCCGGTGATCGCCTCGGGCAGGTCGCGCAGCTCGTCGCGGCGCCGGGCGGCGGCCGCCCGCACCTCGCCTGCCGACAGCGTGCCCCAGGCCAGATGCGGCCCCAGCCGCGACACCGCCTCTCCCGCAACCGCCGGGATCGCCTGGTCGCGCAGATAGCGCGGCAGCCGCCGCTCCAGAAATCGGGTGGTGGCGGCAAGCCCGGCGCGCCTGCCCCCGGCCGGGCGGCCGGGGCAGGTATCGGGCAGCCAGCCCGGCACACGATCGCCCATCACCCGGTCGATCGTCTCGGGGATGGCGCCCGGCTCGATACCGGCAACCGGCGGCAGCGCTTCGGGGGCCGGCAGCGGCGCCCTGGCGGCCGGGCCGGGCGTCGTCACCCGCCAGGGAATGCCCTCCCCCGCCGCCCAGGCGGCCACGGCGGCATCGCGGTCGCGAGTGCCGGGCGTGCCGTCATCGGCATGGGCCCAGAGCCCGGCGATGCCGTGGCTGCGATGCAGCGCCGCCAGCACCGGCACGGCGGCCCCGGTGCGCAGCACCAGCGGCTGGCCCAGCGCCGCCAGATCGCGCCTCAGATCGACCAGCGCCTCGCGCAGGAAGGCCCAGTGGCGGCCGGCCAGATCGGCCCGCCGCCAGAGATCGGGATCGAAGACATAGAGCGGCAGCAGCCCGGCACCCGCCGCCCGCGCCGCCTCTGCGGCCGCCGTCAGCGGCGCATGGTCGGCCGGGCGCAGATCGCGCCGGAACCAGACCACCTGCACGCCTGCCGCCGTTCCGGCCATGCCCGTCTCCCCCTTGTCGGTTCCCGTCGAAGGATAGCGCAGCCGCGACATGAGTCCATGACAGCCGGAGGGCGACGCCCCACGGCTGCCCGCCGGTGGACCATTGATCCCAAAGCGGGTTCCCTCGTATAGTCTGATCCATGAGGATCATCGCCCGCAGCACACTTCACGATCTGATCACCGACCTGAAGGGCCACAGGGACCGACGGGCGGTCAGAACCGCGCTCGACCTCTGGGTCGCCGAGGTGTCGGCGGCTGCGTGGCCGGATGCCGCCGCATTGACCCGGCAATACCCGACCGCAAGCCTGACCGGTGTCGACCGGGTGGTGTTCGGCATCAGGGATGGCGGCTATCGCCTGGTCACGGCCGTCGACTTCGACAGGGGCATCGTCTGGATCCGCTGGGCGGGCCGGCACCGCGCCTTTGATAAAATCGACGTCATGGAGGTGAACCATGTCCGCGAGCCTGAAGCCCATCCGCACCGGATCGGACCACGCGGCGGCGCTCGCCGAACTGGAGCAGCTGTGGGGCGCCCCGGCCGGCAGCCCCGAAGGCGACCGGCTTGAGGTTCTGACCATCCTGATCGAGGCCTACGAGGCGCAGCATTTCGCGCGGAACCATCCCGATCCGATCGATGCCATCCTGTTCCGCATGAACGCCCTGGGGCTGAAACGCAAGGATCTGGAGCCCATGATCGGCACCCGCGGCCGGGTCGCCGAGATCCTGAACCGGCGCCGCCCGCTTTCGATCGAGATGATCCGCAAGCTGCACGAGGCGCTGGAGATCCCGGCCGAGGTGCTGATCCGCCAGACCGAGCTCGTGCCGCCCACGCCCCTGGCCTCGACCACGTCCGACGGCGACTGAACGACAGCCGCCGCCCTTACGTGCCGCAGAAGGTCCGATAGCGGCCGCTGCCCGCGGGCGGCGGTGCCTCATAGGCTTCAAGGCCGTCCCGCACCTCGTAGGGGCGGGACACCACCTCCAGCAGGCGACGGAACGGGGCGAGATTGCCCTCTTCCGTCACGGCGGCCAGCGCCATTTCCACCTGGTGGTTGCGGGGGATATAGACCGGGTTGGCTGCCGCCATGGCGGCCTGCTGCTCGGCCTCGGGCGCGTCATCGGCCGCGCGGCGGCTGCACCAGCGCGCATGCCAGCTGCGGAAGCCTTCATCGGCCCAGACGCCGTCTTCCGGCAGGGTGCCAGTGGTCAGGTGGCGGAAGGTCAGCGTGTGGTCGGCGCCACGATCGACCATCCAGGCGACCAGATCGCCGATCAGCGCGGCATCGCCCGGCTGTTCCGACACCAGGCCCAGCTTGCGGCGCATCATCGCCTGCCAGGCGGTGGTATAAAGCGCCTCGAACCCCTGGATCCGCTCCTGCGCCACGGCCACCGCCGCCTCCTGGTCGTCGTCGATCAGCGGCAGCAGGGCACCGGCCAGGCGGGCCAGGTTCCACTGGGCGATGGCCGGCTGGTTGCCATAGGCATAGCGACCGCCGCGATCGATGGAGCTGAACACCATCGCCGGGTCGTGGGCGTCGATGAAGGCGCAGGGGCCGTAATCGATCGTCTCGCCCGAAATGGTCATGTTGTCGGTGTTCATCACGCCGTGGACGAAGCCGACCCGCATCCAGTCCACGATCAGCGCCGCCTGGCGCCGGATCACGTGATCGAGCAGCGCCAGCGCCGGCACCCGGTCGAGCGCGGCATCCGGATCATGGCGGGCGATGGCATAGTCGAGCAGCGCCTTCAGCCCGGCGACGTCGTGGCGGGCAGCGGCATACTGGAAAGTGCCGACCCGCAGATGGCTGGCGGCGACGCGGGTCAGGATCGCGCCGGCCAGCACCTCTTCGCGATAGACCGGCTCCCCCGTCGCCACCACCGCCAGGCTGCGGGTGGTGGGGATGCCGAGCCCGTGCATCGCCTCGCTGATCAGATATTCGCGCAGCATGGGCCCGAGTGCCGCGCGGCCGTCGCCCATCCGCGAATAGGGGGTGGGCCCCGATCCCTTGAACTGGATGTCGACCCGGTGGCCGTCGGGGGTCAGATGCTCCCCCAGCACGATCGCGCGGCCGTCGCCCAGCATGGTGAAGCCGCCGAACTGATGGCCGGCATAGGCCTGGGCCAGGGGTTCGGCACCATCGGGCAGGCGGTTGCCGGCAAAGAGCGCCGCAAGCTCCGGAGACCGGTCGTCGATCCCGCCCGGCGGCACCAGCCCCAGCGCATCGGCAAGCCCCTGATTGAACATCACCATCACCGGCGCCTCCACCGGTGTCGGCCCCTGCCGGGTGTAAAAGGCCCCGGGCAGACGCGCATAGCTGTTGTCGAACCGCCAGGTGAGAGCCGTCATGACGTCGGGTCCTCGCTGAAGATGGCAGCCCCGGGGGGGCGCCGACTGCACCCACCCTGCCTGGACTGGCCGGTGCCTGTCCAGGGGCGTCAAACGACGAACCAAAGCAGCGCCAGCCCCATGCCGGCCAGGGTCATCGGCACGCCCGATCGGGCATGGGTCGCGAAATCCACCACCAGCCCCAGGCTGCGGACGCGTTCGACCGCGATGATATTGGCAAGGCTGCCGACCACCAGAAAGTTCCCGGCGAGCGTCGAAAGCACGGCAAGCGCGGTCAGCGCCGCCGGCGACCAGTCGGGCTGGATGGCCAGCAGCAGCATCACCAGCGGCACATTGCCGATGGTGTTGGAACCGGCAAGCGTCAGCGGGGCCATCACCGCCAGCCGGTCCGGCGCGATGCCGGCCTCCGCGAGCCAGGCCAGCGCCTGCCCCGGCAGACCGGTGGCGGCGAAGGCGCCGGTCACCACGAACAGGCCGGCGAAGAGCAGCAGCAGCGACCAGTCGACCTCGGCCAGCAGGCGGCGGGTTTCGATCCGCCGGCTGATCATCAGCGCAGCGGCGATGGCGACCGCGGCCTCGACATGGGGCACGGGGGTCGAGAAGGCGACCAGCACCGCAACGAGTGCCACCACCGCCTTGATCAGCGCCGGGCGGTCGACGGCCGCCGCCCTCCCCATGTCGGGGGCAGTTCCGGACAAGCTGTCCGCCGCCAGATGCCAGCGCCGCCGCCAGACCAGGACGATGGCGAGATGCACGGCCAGAAGGGCCGCGAGCGAGGGCACGGCCGCCGCCGCGGCATAGCTCCAGAAATCGAGCCCACCCAGCTGGCCGATCAGGATGTTCTGCGGATTGCCGATCAGGGTCAGGGCCGATCCGGCATTCGCCCCGCCCGCCAGCCCCAGCACGAAGGGCCGGGGATCGAGCCCCCGCCCCCACACCCCGCGGGCCAGCGGCAGGGCAAGCGCGAAGACCACGACATCGTTCGACAGCACGGCCGAGGTAAGCCCTGAGACCGCCACCACCAGCCCCAGCAGCAGGGCCGGCCCCACCCTGCCCGCCGCCAGCCGCGCCGCCACCCGGTCGTAGAAGCCGGCGAGTGCGAACTGCGCCGACAGGATCATCAGCGCGAACAGCAGGATCAGCGTCGGCCAGTCGATCGCCGCCAGCGCCGCCTCGGGCGTCACCGCCCCGCTGATGACCATGGCCAGCCCGCCGATCACGGCGATCCCCGTCCGGTCCACCGCCAGCCCCGGCCAGCGCCCGGCCGCCATGCCGGCATAGACCGCCAGGAAGATGGCGAGGGTGAGCCAGGTCATCGGCGGACCGGCTGGTCGAAGGCGGAGCCGGCAAAGGCCATCGGCATGCTCGCAGCGGAGAGGGAGGGTCTCCGTCTATCGGCCTGTCGCGGCCGGAGGTCAAGGGCGTCGGGATATGTTCCCCCTCAGATCCGCTCGAACGTCACGAAGGGGGAGAGCAGCGAGATCAGGAACGCGGCCGGGTTGAGCAGCGGCGGGGCATCGTGGAGCAGCGGTTCGGCGCGGGCGGCGGCGGCGATATCGACCGCGTCTCCCGTGCCGGGGACCAGGGCGTCGGCCAGCGCGCGGGCGATCAGGGCCTGGCCGGCGCCGTTGAGATTGAGGTTGTCAATGCCGTAAAGGCCGGGGGTTTCGGGATCGAGGATCAGATTGCCGAGGGCGAGACGGCGGCCGCCGACATCCACCGGCAGGCCCTCGCCGCCATGCTTCTGGTCGTAAGGTGCCAGCACCGCAGCCGGATCGACCTCGATCACCCGGTCGGCCGTGCGGCCGATGGCACCGCGGAAGGACTCCACCGCCTTGCGCCAGGTTTCGGCGGCGTGGGCATCGAATTCCACCACCTCGCGGCCGGTCATGTCGCCGCGCATGGCCAGGAAGCCGACATAGCGCCGCCAGTGGTCGCGCGCCTTGGGGTCGCGGCCGGGGTCCTGCTCGTCCGGGTGCAGGGTCTTCGGACGAAGATTGGCGACCAGGCCGGGCCGGGGGAGGCCCAGCAGAACCACGCGCTGCGTCTCTTCCAGCCCCGGCGCCAGGGCCTCGCCCAGCCGGCGCATCGCCTCGGGCAGGCGGGCGAGACGGCGGTCGAAGACGTCGATCCGCTTGCCGGCCATGATCGCGCTCACCAGCCCATCATTCTGGCCGACACCGATCACCAGCCGCTTGGGCCGGCGCAGATCGACATGGTCGACCTGGGTCAGCCCGTCGAGTTCCGCGAGGCCGCGCGGGTTGAGGGTATGGACGGTTTCCACCCCCATATGGATCTCGACCAGTTCGTCACCCGGCAGGCCCGCGGCGGCCCGGAAGCGCTTCGCGGCCCCCGCCAGCATCCGCCGCGCGCCGCCGGCACTGCCCGAGGCCGCATCGGTGAGGTCGGCCACCGCCGCGCCGGAAATCGCGAGCACGTCGAACCAGGCCGGACCCTCGGCCTTCGGGCCGGCCAGATCCGCCTCCCACAGCGCCAGATCGCCCAGGATCCGCTCGCGGAAACCGGCGACGTTCAGGGCACCCGCCGCCAGGTCGCGGCAGGCCTGCTCCATATCGGCCAGCACCGCCCGGGGCAGCGTCACCGGCCGGATCGGCAGCCCGGCAGCCGCAGCGGCCAGCACCGGCGGCGCCGCCGCCGCGCGGCGGCCATCGAGGGTGGCGGAACTCATCCCGTTGAGCGCGTTGTCGCCGATCACCATCAGTTCGGGCGACCGGAAGCCGCGCCCGTCGATGGCGTCGATCATCTCTGCCAGCGCAGACCGCGCCGCGGGTTCGAGGGCCATGATCCTTGTCTCCTCCCTGGACGCGGGGCCGGAGCGATCATCCGGGCATGATTTGACTGCATGCCATCAGATGCGCGCATCCCGCGCTTTTCTTATGGCGATAACTATACCATGAAGAGAAACGACACGGCTACGGTCGCGCCGGGGATGCAGGAGCGGAGCGGCGGCAGCGCGCCCAACGAAAAACCGCCGGGCATCGCTGCCCGGCGGCGGGGTGGATCGGCGGGTGGGCCGACCTTATTTCGCGGCGAGCAGGGCCGCATGGAGCGCCTTGTCCTGGACGACCTGGCGGACCGCCTCACGCAATGCCTCTTCCAATGCCGGGGCGGCATTGTCGCCCGAGAAGATCATGACGTCCTTGTTCATGCCGACCGCGCGATAGGCGCGGCTGTAGACCAGCGTGCCGTCGGGCTTCGTCGCGGTCAGCATGAAGGCGACCTCGGCCACGGCCTCGCCGCTCCAGAAGCCGGTCTTGAAGTCGTTGTAGAAGGTCTGGGTCTCGATGACGACATGGATGCCGCCCTCGCCGATGGTGAAGCCCAGCGACTGCAACTCGGTGCGCACCGCGTTCGCAACCTCGGCGACCACGTCATTGGCCGCAAGGATGCGGGCGGTCTCCATGCCGTAGCCGTTCTTCTTGCTGGAGATGCGGTCGCGATTGGCGACGCGGCCATCCTGGCCCACGACCTCCAGCGTCACGTCCGATGCCCCCTGCACCAGCTCCAGATTGGCCGGGGCGGTGTAGTGAACGGGGATCGAATCCTCGGTGAAGGCGCAGGCAGACAGCATCAGCAGCCCGAGGGCCACGGTGATGAGCTTCTTCATGGGCGGGTCCGGCTTTCTTCTGGACGTCGGCGGGCCGTCGGGGCCGTCAGTCGACGATCTTTACTTCCTTGGGGCGCGACACTTCCGACGGCAGGTTGGCGGTGGAGAGCACGCGCTGATAGCTGCCATTGGTCTGGATCATCACCGGGGCGCCGGGCGCGAAGATCTCGTCGCCCTCATCCTGTTCCTGGACCACGGTGATGGTTTTGCCGTTGGCCAGGATCAGCACGTATTCGATGCCGACCCGGTCGGCCGCCGCCTGTTCGATCACGGCACCTGCGACCGCCCCGACCAGCGCACCGCCCAGAATAGCGGCGACATTGCCGGTGCCCTGCCCCACATTCGACATCGCAAGTCCGCCGGCGGTGCCACCGACCACGGCGCCGGCGCCGGTATTCTGGCCGGTGATGTCCACCTGGCGCGACGACAGCACGGTGCCGAAGGCCACCTCGCTTGCCCGGCCGACGTCTTTATAGCTGTAACGGCTCTGCCCCTGCGTCGCACAGCCACCGAGTGCCATGGCCAGCCCGGCCATCAGCGCGATCCCGGCGATCCCAATCCTCATCCGCCTCACGCGCGCCTCCTTCAAGAGATGTCAGGTCCTGAAAACGCGCGAAGGTTATGCCGGGGATATGGTTAATGCAACGACGTGTCCGCGCCTTGTCGCCAAGGGTTTACCACAGAACGAAAAAACCGCCGGGCAGTACTGCCCGGCGGCTTCTGTGCAGATGCGGTTACCACGCAGGCTGCATCGCTCAATGAGCGGTGGCATCTCCGGCGGTCTCGATCACCGGCAGCTCGATGTCGCGGCGGTTGACCACCTCGTCGCGCATGCGGGCGATGACCTCTGCGATCGGCATGGCCCCCAGATCGGTACCGTTGCGCAGGCGCACGGCCACGGTCCGGGTCTCGGCCTCCTTGTCGCCGACCACCAGGATGTAGGGGATCTTCTCCAGCTGGGCGTTGCGGATCTTCTTCTGCATCCGCTCGGTGCTGGTATCCACCTCCACCCGAAGGCCGCCGGTGCCGGTGGGCACGTCGGCATCGAACAGCAGGTTGCGGACCTCTTCGGCATAGTCGTTATGCCGGTCGGCGATCGGCACCACCATGGCCTGCACCGGGGCGAGCCAGGTGGGGAAGTTGCCGGCATAATGCTCGATCAGGAAGGCCACGAACCGTTCGTGACTGCCCAGCGGCGCCCGGTGGATGACGTAGACCGGGTGCTCCTTGCCGTCCTCGCCGATATAGGTGAGGTCGAAGGTCTGGGTGGCCAGGAAGTCGAGCTGATTGGTCGAAATGGCGTATTCGGTGCCGATGACCGACTTGATCATGAAGTCGACCTTGGGCCCGTAGAACGCCGCCTCGCCTTCCACCTCGCGGAAGGGATAGCCCGATTCGATCATCGCCTCGCGGATGATCTTCAGCGCCGCCAGCCACTTCTCGGGCTCGTCGACATATTTGTCGAGCTTGTCGAGATCGGGCAGCGACAGGCGCATATAGTAGTCCTTGATCCCGAACAGGTCGTAATAGCGGGCATGAAGCCGCATGACCTTCAGGAACTCGTCCTTGGCCTGATCGTACCGGCAATAGATATGGGCGTCGTTCTGGCAGAAGCCGCGCACCCGCATCAGGCCCGACAGCGCACCGCTCGCCTCGTAGCGATAGACCTGGCCGTATTCCGACAGGCGCACCGGCAGATCACGATAGCTGTGCTTCTCCGCCAGATAGACCTGGTGGTGATGCGGGCAGTTCATCGGCCGCAGATAGAAGCGCTCGCCGTCGATCTCGAAGGGCTTGTACATATCCTCGGCATAATAGGGCAGATGCCGGGACCGGTAGTACAGCTCTTCCTTGGTGATCTGCGGGGTAACGACACGCAGATAGCCGTCGCGCCGCTCTTCCTTCTGGGCCAGGAATTCCAGCTCGTCGCGCAGCGCCGTGCCGCGGGGCAGCCAGAGCGGCAGGCCCGCGCCCACCTCGGGCGAGAAGCGGTAGATCTTCAGCTCGCGGCCGATCTTGCGATGATCGCGCAGCTTGGCCTGCTCCATCTGCCACATGCAGTGCTCCAGCTCCTCCTTGGTGGGGAAGCAGAGACCATAGATGCGCTGCAGCTGCGGGCCGTCGCTGTTGCCGCGCCAATAGGCGCCGGCGATGTTGATCAGCTTGAACTCGCCGCACTGGCCGGTGTTCTCGACATGCGGACCCCGGCAGAGGTCGACGAAATTGCCCGTGGTGTAGAACGAAACGCTGTCCACGCCCGACTGGTCGCCATCGACGGCGGTGTCGTCGCCGGTCTCCTTGGCGATGGCGGTGGTGCCGCGATCCCGCAGCAGCTGGAGCAGCTCGACCTTGTAATCCTGGTGATGCTCGCGCATGAAGCCGATCGCATCCTCGATCGGCAGTTCGCGGCGGTCGAACCGCAGCTTCTTCTTGCGCAGCTTACGCATCATCTGCTCGATCTTCTGCAGATCGTCGAGCTTCAGCGGCTCGGGCAGATCGATGTCGTAATAGAAACCGGTCGCGGTCGGCGGCCCCACGCCGAATTTGGCTTCGGGATAGAGTTCACGGATCGCCGCTGCCATCAGATGCGCACAGGAATGGCGCATTGCATAGACGTCCGGCGCGATCTCGCTCGCCATGGGTCATGTCCTCATCTGCGAGGCGCGCCACCCGCACCCGCATACGACACGGGTGGGCCATGAACGCGCCTTTCCGAGAAAGGGGTATAGGGCCCGCCAGGGGCCATGGTCAAGGACCGCAGATGTCGCAACACCCCGACATCTTTTCAAGCGAACCCGATACTTGTGGCAGCAGTGCAGGGCACGCATACCTGCGCCTGCGCGCTGCGGCTGCATGCGGCCGCGCGTTTTCGCGGGACAGTTACTACCATAAGTTCGAAATGATGATTAAGCTCCCGGTCGAGTTGTTGTCCCTCCCTCCGACCGACCAGGAGCCCGATGTTCCCCCGCCTCGCTTCCGCGGCTGCCGCCCTGCTTGCCCTTCTGGCCCTGCCGGCCGCGATCACACCGGCCCTTGCCGCCGACGTCACCGGCCGTGCCAGCGTGATCGACGGCGACACGCTCGACATCCACGGCACCCGCATCCGCATGTTCGGCATCGATGCGCCGGAAAGTTCGCAGATCTGCGCCGACGCCAATAATCGCGCCTGGCGCTGCGGCCGCGACGCGACACAGCTGCTCGACCGGCTGACCTCGGGACGCACCGTCGCCTGCGAGATCGTCGATCGCGACCGCTATGGCCGGGTGGTCGGGCGCTGCGCGGTGAATGGCGAAGACATCAACCGGCGCATGGTTTCGGAAGGCCTGGCGGTGGCCTACGTCAATTACGGCCGCGACTATGTGCCGGCCGAAGCCGAGGCGAAGGCTGCGAAACGGGGGCTGTGGTCGGGCCGCTTCGTGATGCCCTGGGACCATCGCAAGGGCATGAAGCTGAACCCGCCGCCGGGGGCACTGGCCCCGGCCACGCCCGAGCGCGCACCGGCCACCCCGGCGACCGGCAGCGGCGGCCATCCCAAGGGCTGCGACATCAAGGGCAACATCTCCAAAGACGGCCGGCGGCTGTATCATGTGCCCGGCAGCCGGTCTTACGAGCGCACCCGCATCGACGAGGGCCAGGGCGAACGCTGGTTCTGTTCCGAGGCCGATGCCCGCGCGGCCGGCTGGCAGAAGGCCGGCGGCTGAGCCCACCGCGGGCGGGGGGGGCCGGCGATGTCACGGGCGGGCCCCCGCCGGTCACAGTTCGCACATCGGCTGATCACGCCCGCGCGGCCACAAACTGCGGCATCATCGGATCAATATGGGGTGTGGTCTTGTTCCGTGGGACAGCGCCCCTGCCTCGACCCGATGGAGCAGATGTCCCGATGCGCAACCGCGCCAGGCCCCACCTCCCCCGCAGAAACCGGCGGATCGTCGTCAGCGTCGCCGCCGGCACCGCCCTTGCCGCGATGCTGGGCACGCCCGCCATCGCCGGCGACGGCGGCAGGCGGGTGATCGCAGCCGTGCCAGGGCTGGAAGTCGCCCTCGAGGTGCCGTCAGCCCCGGGGCATCGCCGCGCCATCGGCCGTTACGATGATCGCTATGGCGGCGGTTTCGACAGCCCCCGGGGCGCCGAAACCGAGCTGTGGTCGGAATGGGACGAAGCCGATGTCTGAGCACCTGTCTGCCTCGCACCCATCGGTGCGGCGCCATCTGGCCGTTCTGGCCATATCCCTGATCGCCCTGCCCGGTATCGTGGCCGGGCCCGGCGTCTTCAATTCCGCATTGGCCGACCCGCCCCCGCATGCAAAGGGTGGCGGCGGGCCGAAACATGGGAAGCATGATCGGGACGACCGCCATGACGACCGCGGCCCCGGCCGGCAGGATCATCGCCATGACGATCGCGGACCGGCCCTGATCAATGTGAACATCATCACTGGCGACGAACGCCGGATCATCACCGACTATATCGGCGATCACCGCGGCCTGTTCGGCTATGAGCCGCTGCCGCCGGGCATCGCGCGCAATCTGGCGCGGGGCAAGCCGCTGCCGCCGGGAATCGCGAAGAAGCGCCTGCCGGGCCCCCTCTACGATCGTCTGCCCCGGCGCGAGGGCTATGAATGGATCCAGGCCGGCCGCGACATCCTGCTGATTGCAGCGGCGACCGGCGTGATCGTCGATATCCTGAACAACGCCGTCGACTGAGCCGGCGGCGGCGGGGCGCACCCGCTTACATGCGTGCCCGGCTGCGGTGTTCGGTCACCAGCAGGGCGTGGATCAGCGCCGCCTGGCCCAGCGCCCGCTGCCAGTGGCGCCAGCAGGTGGTGCGGTCCAGCCCCAGATCGCCGGCGATCACTTTCCACAGCCGGCCTTCCGCCCGCGCCCAGATGATCCGCCGGTGCACCGGCTCCAGCCGGAGGCTGATTTCCAGCGCCAGATCCAGCCGCGAGATCTGCCCCGCATCGGGGGCAAGCCCGCGGCCCTCGGCCTCTCGCCGCCCGCCCATGGGGCGGCCGCTGCCGACCCCCAGATCATCCCACGAGATCCGTGCCCGCTGCGGCCGCTCGGCCGGCGGCAGCCGGCGCAGCGTCTGCGCCGCCTCGTCGAACAGCGCCTTCACCGGCGCCAGAAGGTCCTGCGCGCGGGGCGCGCTGAACATACCCCCCTCCATCTCGTCAAGGGAATCCAGGGCTTCAGGGCTGCGTGCCATCGTATTGCCTCCCGTTTCGGTTGCGTCCCCCAAGATTGACCATGGCCACCCCTCTGATCAAGCAAAATATGTCCGTTTTGGCCATTGCACTTTGCGGCCACATCGACCATTTTATGGCCATGCAGAACCGCATCCGCGAGTGGCGCGAACGGCGCGGGCTGACCATGCATGAGCTGGGGCAGCGCGTAGGAACCGAGGCGTCACAGATCAACAAGCTGGAAAAGGGCTCCCGTCGGCTGACCGCCGAGTGGATGGGCCGCCTTGCGCGGGCGCTGGACTGCGCGCCGGCCGATCTGCTGGTCCCCGACCATCTGCCGACAGCCGGCGGAGAGCTGGGCGAAACGGCCGGTCTGCCGCCGCTGGCGCCCCACCCGGCCGCCCCCCTGTCCCCCGCAACCCTTCCCGCACCGACGCAGCCCACCGGCTTCGTCGGCGAGCCGGCGCATGAAACGGCAACGCCGCCCGGCGCCACACCACGTGACCTTCCGGTCTATGGTGCGGCCATGGGCGGCGATGACGGGGCGTTCGATTTCAACGGCACGGTCAACGAATACGTCGCCCGGCCGCCGATTTTGGCCGGAGTGGCCAACGGCTATGCGGTCTATGTTCAGGGGGAGAGCATGGAGCCGCGCTATTTCGCCGGCGAGCTGGTCCATGTGAACCCCAACCGGCCGATCACGCCCGGTTGTTTCGTGGTGGTCCAGATCCGCACCGGCGACCCGCATGTGCCGACCCGCGGGCTGATCAAGCAGTTCGTCCGGCGCACCGCGACCCGGCTGCATCTGCGCCAGTTCAACCCGCGCGGCGAGCTGGAACACGAGCTGGGCCAGGTGCTGAGCATCCACCGGATCGTCGGTGCCAGCGATTACGGCTGAGCCACAGGCTTCTGCGGTTCCGGTGCAGCATTGCGGGCGGCGAGCCGTGCTTCGACCATGCGGTCGAGCGTCTCGGGGGCGATCGACAGGGTCTTGAGCGCCTGGGGCACGGTCTCGCGCAGATAGGCCGTGGCGGCCGGCACCAGCTCGCCCGCAGGCGCATGGCCAAGTGCCCGGTCGACCGCGCGGTCGAGCGCCGCTTCCAGATAGGCCCGGACCCGGTCGTCACGGGCGACGCCCGCCCAGCCGGCGATGCGGCCCAAAGCCCAGGCGCCGGCGATCATCACCCCGGCCCCGGCCAGTTCGGCCACGACACCGCCCAGACGGTCGATCAGGATATCGTCGATCCCGGTCATGCGGCTGCTCCTTCTTCGACGGCGAGCGCCACGGCTCGCCCGTGTACATCGAGCACCCGGCGGGTCCAGCCGCGCCCGAAGCGCGGAAAGCCGGGGCGGGTGGCATAGATCTGCAGACGGCCTGCGGCCATGTCGGCCAGGGCGTGGGTCAGGCGCTGCGGCCGCTGGGCGGCGGCCCGGGCGGCATTGACGGTGCGCGGCCCCATGATGCCGTCGACATCGGCGCCCACCGCCTGCTGCAGCAGGCGCACCGCGCGCGGCACGCCCAGATTGACCGCGCTGTCGAAGGTGAAGAGAGCGAGCGGCGGCGGCAGCTGGTCGCCGCGGATCGGGCGCCAGAAGTTGCGGGCATAGATCACCGCCGCCTCGTCGCGATCCAGGGTCCGGATCCGGTCGGGCCCGGCGCCGGGGTCGATCCGGCGCAGAAAGGCCAGGCTTATCCCCCAGCGGGTGATACCACCGGGATCGAGCGGATCGTCGGTGACGGTCTCGCCGCCCTCCCAGGCCAGCACGACCTGCAGGCTCGCCTCGAACAGCGGCGACCGGGGGGCGGCATCGGGCAGAGACATGTCCATGGGATCGGTCTCCCTCAGCTGCGGCGCACGGCGATGAGCCGCACGATGACTTCCTCGAGCCCGCGGGGCCCGAGATAGGCGATGGCCACGATGGCCGCGGTGCGGGGCGGGCCGGCCAGACCCAGCTGATGGGCAATGCCGTCGGCGACGATGCCGATCGCGATCGCCGTCACCAGTTCCCACAGCAGGTGCGTGCTGAAAAAGCGCCGCCGGCCGCGCTGCACTTCGCCCACATGGACGAGCAGCCGGCCCAGATAGGCGGCAATCACGGTCAGGCCCAGAAGGTCGGCGGTTTCACGCATCGCCGACCACAGGCCCTGGAGAAGGTCGTGCATCGGATCAAAGGTCCTGTCGGATGAGGGGATCGCGGGGCGGCCCGCTGAGGGCACCGGGGCGATCCGTCATCCGACAGCATGCAGATCGGGGGCCGGCGATGCATGGCCGGGGATGCGGCCACTTGCGGCCGCGCGCCCTCTTGTCCGCTTCCTACTCATCAGTATATTCAAATGATGATCAGTATATGATCGTCAACGACGGGACGCAGCCGCAACGAGCCGGCGCCCGCCCAGGGAGGAGAGACCGGGCCATGAAACAGGGTGTGATCGCCTGCGCACCGATGGAGCAGGTGGTGTACGGAACGCCTGCCGCCGAGGCGGTGGCCGCGGAAGCGGCGCGGATCGGGGCCAGCCGGGTGTTCCTGCTGCATTCGGGCACGCTGGACCGCGAGACCGACGAGATCGCCCGCATCCGCGCCGGCCTGGGCGACCGGCTGGTCGGCAGCAGCGCCGACATGCCGCCGCACAGCCCCCGCGCACGGGTGATCGCCCTGGGCCAGACCCTGCGCGAAAGCGGCGCGGATCTGCTGGTGACGGTGGGTGGCGGATCGATCACCGATGGCGGCAAGGTCGCCCGGCTGGCGGCGAAGATGGGCTGGACCGACCCGGCGGAGATGGAGCCGCACCACATGTATCCGTCGGAAGACGGCGGCATCGTGGTGCCGCCGGTGCCCGATCCCGACATCCCGCAGATCGCCGTGCCGACCTCTCTGTCCGGTGGCGAGTTCTACCCGCTGGGCGGCAGCACCGACGAGGTGACCGGGCTGAAACAGGGCTATCTCAGCCGCGGCATGGGCCCGCGCGTGGTGGTGCTGGATCCGGCCATCACCCGCCATACCCCCGAATGGCTGTGGCTGTCGACCGGGGTGCGCGCGCTGGATCATGCCATGGAGACGCTGGGCTCCCTGCTCTCCAACGATTATTGCGACGGCATCGCCGCCTGCGCGCTGGAGCTGCTGGCCGAAGGCCTGCCGCGGGTGAAGGCCGACCCCCGGGATCTGGAGGCCCGGCTGAAATGCCAGATCGGCGTCTGGCAGAGCATGATCCCGATCGTCGCGGGCGTGCCGATGGGGGCAAGCCACGCCATCGGCCACATGCTGGGCGGCGTGGCCGGCGTGGCCCATGGCCACACCTCCTGCGTGATGGCGCCGGCGGTGCTGCGCTTCAACGCGCCGGTCAATGCCGACCGCCAGGCCCGGATCGCCCGGAGCCTGGGCGCCGCAGCGGGCGAAACTGCGGCCGATGCGGCCGACCGCTTCATCGCGGCGCTCGGCATGCCGCGCAGCCTGTCGGCGGTGGGCGTGACGGCGGCCGATTTCGACCGCATCGCCGAGGCGACCATGCACGACATCTGGATCCGCACCAATCCGCGCACCGTGGACGGGCCTGCGGCCGTGCGCGGCATTCTGGAAAGCGCCGCCTGACGGGTGGAACCGGCGCCCCGCCTATTCGGGGCGCCGGACCATCCGCAGCACCAGCCCGGCCATGCGCCGGCAGATCTCGGCGGTCGACAGCCGGCCCTGCGGGTTGTACCAGGTGAAGGCCCAGGAAATCATGCCGCCGATGGCGAGCGCCGTGAGGCGCACATCCTCGATCTCGAACACGCCGGCCGCCACCCCTTCCTCCAGCAGCGCCGACAGCTTGTGGTCGAAGGCCTTGCGCCGGCGGTTCAGCTCCACCGCATCATCGGCGGGATAATTCTTCTCTTCGCGAAAATAGATTGCGGTATAGGCCTGCTGTTCCAGCACGGTGCGGGTGATCGCCTCGATCGCCGCCGCCAGCCGCTGATCGGGGGTGCCCTCGGCCGCCTGCGCCGCATCCAGCGCCGCCACCGCCTCGGTGATGCCGCGGCGGCAGATCTCGGACAGGATCTCGGCCTTGTTGCGGAAATGATAATAAATGAAGGGCTTGGTCACCCCCAGCCGGGTGGCGACCGCCTCCAGCGTGGTGCCCTGATAGCCATGTTCGTAAAAGGCGGCGGCGGCCTCTTCCAGAATCCGTTCGCGCTTGAAGGCGATCACCTCGTCGCGCATGGCGCCGCTGCGCCGGGACATCCGCCCGCCGCCCGCCGCTGCCCGATCACCGCTTTCGCCCTGCCCTGCCATCCGATTTCTCCCGGCTCGTTCCCGGCGACCCTAGCTTGCGGGATATGATGGCGGCAACATCGACAGCGCCGCATCACGGCCATATCTTCTGGGCAGCGGATGAGGCATGATCCGCGCAATTGATAGTCACTCGCATATATGGCCTCTGGCATCAGCGATCCCTGGACGGAAAGGTCTCCGGACATGACCGATGGAACCATCACCCTGCCGGCTGCCGGCACTGCCGATGCCGAAGCGCATGTCGTGCCGCCGGCGGCCTTCCGCGCCGGGCTGCGCCGGCTTGCCGGGGGTGTCACCATCGTGGCGACGGGCGATCGCGGCGACCGGGCGGGGCTGACCGCCACGGCGGTGATGTCGCTGACGGCGGAACCGCCGCGGGTGGCCGTGGCGATCAACCGCTCCGCCCAGGCCCATGACCGGATCCTGGCCGAGCGCCGCTTCTCGATCAATCTGCTTGCCGCCGATCACGGGCCGCTTGCCCGGCTGTTCGCCGGCGGTGACCCGGCGCGCGCCGGCGAGGCCCGGTTCGAGGACGCCCTCTGGACCACCGGCAAGACCGGCGCGCCGCTGCTGGCGCCCGCCGCCGCCAGCCTGGATTGCCGGCTGGCCGACACGGTGACCTTCGAAAGCCACACGCTGATGATCGGCCGGGTGGCCGAGGTCCGCGCCCGCGACGCCGCAACCGCCCTGGTCTATCACGACGGCTGCTTCGCCGGCCTCGCGCCCATCGACTGACAGGGCAGGGCCGCAACCGGACACCGTCTGATCACTTGGCCCCGCCCGCGGGATCTGGTGCGATACCGGCATCGCCATCGTGATCGCCGCAACCAGGAGCCCGCAGCCCGCCCATGACCCAGACCCTTCCGGAGCACCGTCCGTCGACGGCGCTGCTTGCGCATGGCCGGAACTGCTGGCGGACCGCCCGGGCGGAGCGGTTCTCGCTGATCATCGATGCCGATGCCTATTTCAATGCCGCGCGCGCCGCGATGCTGAAGGCGCGCCACAGCATCCTGCTGATCGGCTGGGATTTCGATGCCCGCATCCGCTTCGGCCGCCCGGCCGGCCCGCAGGAGGGGCCGGAGAAGCTGGGCGATTTCATTCTCTGGCTGGCGCGGCGCACGCCCTCGCTGGAAATCCGGCTGCTGCGCTGGGATACCGGCGCCTTCAAGGCCCTGTTCCGCGGCGACACGCTGTGGAGCGTGCTGCGCTGGAAGGCCCATCCGCGGATCACGCTCCGGCTCGACGGCGCCCATCCCTTCATGAGTTCGCACCATCAGAAGATCGTGGTCATCGACGACGGGCTCGCCTTCTGCGGCGGCATCGACATGACCGGCCAGCGCTGGGACCGCCGCGCCCATGCCGATGACGACCCCGAGCGCCCCCTGCCCGACGGCCGGCCCTCGCCCCCCTGGCATGATGCGACCAGCGCCTTCGACGGCGCGGCCGCCCGGGCGATCGCCGATCTGGCCCGGGCGCGCTGGCTTGCCGCCTCGGGCGAGACGCTGCCGGCGGTGACCGGCGCCGGCGACTGCTGGCCCGCGATCCTGGAGCCCTGGCTACGCGATGTGGAGATCGCCATCGCCCGCACCCAGCCGCGCATGGACGGGGTGGAGCCGATCCACGAGATCGAGGCGCTCTATCTGGATCTGATCGCCGGCGCCCGGCGGCTGATCTATGCCGAAAGCCAGTATTTCGCCTCGCGCCGGGTGGCCCGCGCCATCGCCGCCCGCCTGCTGGAAGAGGACGGGCCCGAGGTAGTGGTGGTCAACCCGGTGATCGCCGACGGCTGGCTGGAGCCGATCGCCATGGACACCGCCCGCGCCCGGCTGTTCGAGGCACTGCGCCGCCTGGACCGCCATGGCCGCTTCCGGATCTATCATCCGCTGACGGCAAAGGGCACGCCGATCTATGTCCACGCCAAGGTGACGGTGATCGACGATCGCTGGCTCAGGGTGGGCTCGTCGAATTTCAACAACCGGTCAATGCGGCTGGACACCGAATGCGACGTGGTGATCGACACCAGCCTGCCGGCCAATGCCGCACTCGGGGCCCGCATCGCCCATATCCGCGACGATCTGCTGGCCGAACATCTGGACACCACGCCCGAAGACATCGCCGATCGCTACGCCGCCTGTGGCTCGATGATCAAGGTGATCGAGGATCTGCGCGGCCAGGGCCGCACGCTGGTGCCCTATGAACTGCCCGAACTCAGCCCCACCGAAAAATGGCTGGCCGACAACGAGATCCTGGACCCCGACGGCCCCGAGGCGATCTTCGAACCGTTGAGCCGCCGCGGCCTGTTCCGCAACTGGCATTTCCCGAAAAAGCTGATGCGCAAGGGGCGCAGGCTGTTGCCGCGGTCGCCACGCTGACCCTTCGCGCCCGCCACATCAGTCACCCGTGCCGGATGCCGGTGCAAAACGGCCATAGCCGGTGGCGGTCTTCGCGCCGGCGCCGATCCATTCCAGCGCATCGATCAGGGCCTGGAACATCCAGTCCATCTCGCCCGCGGCCCGGTCGGTTCGGGGCATGATCGCGAAACGGAAGGCCTGCCCCGGCGCCACCGTCAGAAAAGAGATCGGGTTGGGGCTGAACCAGTCGCCCGGTACCGGCACCTGGCCCGTGGACTGATAATAGGGCTGATAATGCGGCGTCATCACATCGGCCTGACAGCGTATCCTGTCGGTGGGGATGGCATCCAGAAAGATGAAGGCACCGACGCTGGCCGCCTCGTCCCCGGCACCTTCGAGGGCCGTGCCGAAGATGGTCTCGATCGGCATCGGCAGTTCCTCGCCGGGCAACCAGTCCCGGCACCAGGATTTCACCATGCCCTTCACCGAGCTGCCGGGCAGATAGGGCACCCCAAGCGTGTGATGCCAGGCGAAGCCGTTCTCGACCGGATGGTCGCGGCCCAGGCCGCTCACGAACCGCCAGTCGGTGGCAAACAGCCGGTGGCGGGCCTGACAGGCATCGAGCCACCGGCGGCGGCGGCCATCTGCCTCTGCCAGCAGGTCTCCGTCGCCGAGTATGCGATCGAAACGCGCCGCCCAGTCGGCCGCACCCGCCCTGATCCCCCCCGGCGCGTCGGGCTCTCTCAGTCCGGTCCAGTCGGGTTTCCAGGTATCGCAGAAACGATCGAAGCGCAGCCCGTCATTGCCGGGGCTGTTCCGGGACTGGCGTACATCCCTGGCGATCGCGGCCGGCAGCGGCATCACGCTTTGCCCGTCGACGGCTGCCGACAGGGCAGGCCCGGCATCGGAAAGCAGCCGGCGCCCATGCATGATCAGGGCGCCCCCGGCCGGGG
>NZ_NYWI01000018.1:0-7987 GCF_002684955.1 Tistrella sp.
CCGCGAAGGCGGGGATCCAGGTAGGCTTCTACAGGTATGAACGATGATCATTTTCCGGGGGTCGTCATGTCGGGCATCAGAAGATCCGCCGCCATCGGTACCGGAGATGGTGTGTCCGACAGTCTTCGCGCGGACAGGAACCCGGATCCCCGCCTTCGCGGGGATGACGGCGGACATGTCGTACAGAAGTCGGCCGGTATAGAATCGCAGATGAGCATCACATGACCGACGAACTGCTTCCCCATTACCAGCGCGAGCTGGTCGAGATCCGCCGCCGGGCGGGCGAGTTCGCGGCGGCGCATCCCAAGATCGCCGGGCGGTTGCGCCTGACCGCCGATGCCGCCGATGATCCTTTCGTGGCCCGGCTGATCGAAGCGGTGGCCTATCTGAATGCCCGCATCCAGCTGCGGCTGGACGATGCCTTCCCCGAGCTGACCGATGCCCTGCTCGGGGTGCTGCACCCGCACTGGCTGGCGCCGGTGCCCTCGATGGCGATTGCGCGGTTCACGCCGCAGGCGGACCTTTCAGGCCCCCATACCGTGCCGGCCGGGGCCGAGCTGGTGACGGGGCCCGTGGCCCCCGCCGAGGGCCGCGCGCCCGAGCCCTGCCGCTTCCGCACCGCCTGGCCGGCCACCCTCTGGCCGGTCGAGATCGAGACCGTGGCGCTGAAGGCGCGGCCGGTGGCGGCGCCTGCGATTGCCGGGGTGGAGCAGGCGGTGGCGGTGCTGAAGATCGGGCTGAAGACCATGCAGCCCGGGCGGAGCTTCACCGAACTCGGCCTGGACCGGCTGCGGCTGTTCATCGCCGCCCCCGGCGCCCAGGCCACCCGGCTTTACGAGCGGCTGACCAATGATGTGGCAGGGATCGCGGTCGCCACCGGCCCCGATGATCCGCGGCCGGTGCGGCTCGGGCCCGAGGCGGTGGCGCCGGTGGGCTTTGCAGGGGATGAGGGGCTGCTGCCCGACGATGCCCGCACCCTGCCGGCCTATCGGCTGCTGACCGAATATTTCGCCTTCCCCGAAAAATTCCTGTTCCTGGACCTGAACGGCCTGGACGCCCGGACGCTGGCCCCGGTGGGCGACCGGCTGGAGATCCATGTCTTCCTCACCCGTCACGACCAGGATCTGGAGCGGGCGGTGACGGCGGAGAGTTTTGCGCTGGGCGCCGTGCCGATCGTCAACCTGTTCCGCCAGGCGGCCGAGCCGATCCGGCTGGATCAGCGCCAGTCTGCCTACCGGGTGGTGCCCGATGCCCGCCGGCCGCTCTCGACCGAGATTTTTCGGATCCTGCGGGTCGAAGGCAGCGATGCCGGCGGCCGCCGCCAGCTCTATCAACCCTTCCATTCGGTCGCCCATGGCACGGCGATGGCCGACGAGACCCGGCGCTGGTGGCATGCCGAGCGCCGGCCGGCCGGGCCGCGCGATCCGGCGAGCGAGATCTATCTCAGCCTGGTCGATGACGGCTTCAATCCGTCCGAGCCCGCTACCGGCGTGCTGTCGGTCGACACGCTGTGCCTGAACCGCGACCTGCCGGCGCGGCTGCCCTTCGGCGGCGGCCATCCGGTGCTGAAACCGGCCGAGGCGATGTCGGCGATCCGTGGCGTCACCTGCCTGACCCCGCCCACCCGGACGCTGCGGCCCGAGGCCGGGGCGCATGGCCGCTGGCGGCTGATTTCCTTCCTGTCGCTCAACCATCTGTCGCTCACCGACGATACCGACGGGGCGGCGGCCTTGCGCGAACTGCTGGCGCTGCACGACCTGCGCGACGCGCCCGAAACCCGGGCAGCGATCGATGCGATCACCGGCATTTCGCACCGCCGGGGCATGGCGCGCGTGCCCGGCGACCGCTTCGGCGGCATGGCCCGCGGGCTGGATGTGACGCTGGAACTCGACCCCGAACGCTATGCGACCGGCGGGCTCTACCTGCTGGCGGCGGTGCTCGACCGGGTGTTCGGGCTTTACTGCACGATCAATTCCTTCACCCGCCTGACCGCGAAACTGCGCGGCCGGCCGGGCGTCATCCGCACCTGGCCGCCGCGCGCCGGCGCGCAGGACCTGGTCTGAGGGGGCGCCCATGACCACCATGCAACCGCCCCAGACCGAAAGGGTTCCGGCCCCCGCGCCATCGGCTCCCACCGGCGTTCTGGCCGATCTCGCCCGCGCGCCCTGGTCGTTCGAGGCGGTGCAGGCGGTCAGGGTGCTGGAGCGCGCGGCCGGGAGCAACCCGGCCGATGCCGTGCGTTTCCAGGGCGTGCTGCCGCTGGCCTTTCCGGCGAGTGCGGTGGCCGGCGCGCGTCTGGGCCAGGTGGAGGGGGCGCCGGCGGTGCTGCGCATCGCCCATCTGGGCCTGCTCGGCCCCTCGGGCGTGCTGCCCTCGCATATGACCGCGGCGGCGATCGAGGCCGAGCGGCGGCGCAACCCCGGTTTCGCCCGCTTCGTCGACCTGTTCCTGGACCGCCAGGGCGCCTTCTTCCACGGCGCCCAGGTGAAATACCGCATGGCGCTGGCCCATGAGCGCGCGGCGGCGGAAGGCCGCGAGGATGCGATCACCGGCGCGCTTCGGGCCCTGACCGGGCTTGGCACGCCGCATCTGGCCGGGCGGCTGGCGGTCGATGATCTGACGGTGATCCGCCATGCCGGCCATTTCGCGCGCGGGCCGCGTTCCGCCGCCGCCCTGGAGGCGATGCTCTCCGGCCAGCTTGGCGCGCCGGTCCGCATCCGCCAGTTCGCCGGCAGCTGGGTGCGGCTGGACGAGGCCGAGCGCAGCCGCCTGACGCCCGGCGGCTTCTGCCGGCTGGGGGTCGACATGGTCGCGGGCGAGAAGGTCCGCGATGTCGACGGCCGGTTCGAAATCGTGGTCGGCCCGCTGTCGCGGGAGCGCTTTGCGGCGCTGCTGCCCGAAGGTGCCGCGGTGCGCGCGCTGACCGATCTGGTGCGGCTGTATGTCGGCCCGGCGATGTCGTTCGCGCTCCGCCTGGTGCTGGACCGGCACGAGGTGCCGCCGGCCGAACTGGGTGCCAAAGGCGGCCTGCGCCTGGGCTGGACCGGCTGGCTGACCGGCACGGCACCCCCGCCCCGCGACCCCGACGATGCCGTGTTCGAGACCGGCGCCTGACCTTTTGTACCTGATCTTCCTCTCATTTTTCCGGACCCGCACCCCATGGCAACCACCCAGATCCGCTC
This sequence comes from Tistrella sp., assembly GCF_002684955.1. Lineage (NCBI taxonomy): Bacteria > Pseudomonadati > Pseudomonadota > Alphaproteobacteria > Geminicoccales > Geminicoccaceae > Tistrella > Tistrella sp. The sequence goes on from NZ_NYWI01000018.1 coordinate 3,183, forward strand.
CCTGGTCGACAAGCTGAACCGGACCTGCCGCAAGGCGCTTGAAGCCGCGGCGGGCAATGCCGTCAATCGCGGCAATCCTGCGATCGAGATCGAACACTGGCTGCGCGCCCTGGTCGCCGATGACGGCGCGGTGCTGCCCCGGGCGCTGGCGGAGGCCGGCGTCGCGGTGCCGCGGGCGCTGACCGCGCTCGATGGCGCGCTCGACCGGCTGCGCACCGGCAATGATCGCGCGCCGGCCCTGGCGCCGGGGCTGATCGCCATGATCCGCCAGGCCTGGACGGTGGCCTCGATCGAGGATGGGGCGGACCGGATCGGATCGGGCCATCTGCTGGTGGCGGCCCTGCGCGACGAGTTGCTGTCACAGCAGCTGGCCCAGGTGATCCCGGTGCTGGGGCGGCTGTCGGCCGATCAGGTTCTGGCGCGGCTGCCGGAGCTGGCAGACGGCAGCGACGAGGCGGCGGGCAGCGGCCCGGCCGCGGCGGAGGCGCCGCTCTCTTCGCTGCAGAGCGGCAAGGCGCTCACCACCTATGCGATCGACCTGACCGAGGCGGCACGCGCGGGGCGGCTGGATCCGGTGCTGGGGCGCGATGACGAGATCGCCCAGGTGATCGACATCCTGTCGCGGCGGCGCCAGAACAACCCGATCCTGACCGGCGAGGCCGGGGTCGGCAAGACCGCAGTGGTCGAGGGGCTGGCGCTGCGCGTGGCGGCGGGGGAGGTGCCGGCGGCGCTGGCCCGTGCCCGGTTGCTGACCCTGGATCTGGGCCTGTTGCAGGCAGGCGCGGGCGTGAAGGGTGAGTTCGAAAACCGTTTGAAATCGGTGATCGACGAGGTGAAGGCCAGCGCCGACCCGGTCATTCTGTTCATCGACGAGGCGCATACCCTGATCGGTGCCGGCGGGGCGGCGGGGCAGGGGGATGCGGCCAATCTGCTCAAACCCGCGCTCGCCCGCGGTGAGCTGCGCACCATCGCGGCCACCACCTGGGCGGAATACAAGCGCCATGTGGAACGCGACCCGGCGCTTGCCCGCCGCTTCCAGGTGGTGAAGGTGGAAGAACCGTCCGAGGCCCGGGCGGTGACCATGCTGCGCGGGCTGGTGGAGAAGCTGGAAGCCCATCACGGGGTGCATATCCATGATGCCGCCGTGGAAGAGGCGGTGCGGCTGTCGGCCCGCTATCTGCCCGAGCGGCAGCTGCCCGACAAGGCGGTGAGCGTGCTGGACACGGCGGCGGCCCGGGTGGCGATGGGCCGGGCGGTGGTGCCACAGGCGCTGCAGAGGCGGCGGTCGGAACATGCCGCGCTGGAACGGGCGCGGGACATGCGGTTGCGTGATGCGGCGCTGGGTGGCGCGGCGCTGTCGGTTGAGACGCTTATAGCCGATATGGCTAGTCTGGAGGCCGAAATAGCCGAAATGGCTATTTCCTTCGCAGAGGAGTCGCGGCTGGTGGCCGAGCTGGCCGAGGCGCGGGCGATGGAAGAGCCCGCGGCGCGTGCGGCCGCACAATCGGCCGTGCTTGAGCAGCTGAAAGTTGTACAAGGGAAAGATCCGCTGCTTCCGGTTGATGTCGATGCCCGGGCGGTGGCGGCGGTGATTTCGGACTGGACCGGCATTCCGCTGGGCCGGATGGCCGATGACGAGCTGGAGACGGTGCGCCGGCTGGAGGACCGGCTCCGCACAAGGATCATCGGCCAGGACCATGCGCTGGAGGCGGTGGCACGCGCGGTGCGCACCAGGCGTGCGGGGCTGGACGATCCGCGCCGGCCGGCCGGCGTGTTCCTGTTCGCCGGCACATCGGGCGTGGGCAAGACCGAAACCGCGGTGGCGCTGGCGGAACTGCTGCATGGCGACGCCCGGGCGCTGACCGTGATCAATCTGTCGGAATTCAAGGAGGAACATAAGGTCTCGATGCTGCTGGGCGCGCCGCCCGGCTATGTCGGCTATGGCGAAGGCGGCGTGCTGACCGAGGCGGTGCGCCGCCGCCCCCATGGCGTGGTTCTGCTGGACGAGATCGAGAAGGCCCATCCGGGCGTGCAGGACGTGTTCTACCGGATCTTTGACGAAGGCCGGGTGCGCGACGGCGAGGGGCGGGAGATCGATTTCCGTAACGTGACCCTGATTCTGACCACCAATGCCGGATCGGAGACCATCACGAAACTGATGGACGACCCCGATACCGCACCGGGACCGGAGGGCCTGGCCGAGGCGCTGGAACCGGTGCTGCGCCAGAGCTTCAAGCCGGCCTTCCTCGGGCGCCTCAAACTGGTCCCATTCATGCCACTGGATGATGAGAGGTTGCTTGCTATCGTGAACCTGCAACTCGATCGCGCAGTGCGGCGCATCACCGAAACCTATGATCTGCCGGTCACGGTGGCGCCCGAGGTGGCGTCGGCGGTGCTGGCCCGCGCCCGGGCACGCGATGCCGGGGCACGCGCGGTGGAGGCGGTGATTTCCGGCGAGCTGATGCCGGGCCTGGCCGGGCTGATCCTGGACCGGCTGGCCGAAGAGGGCGCGCCGCCCCGCGCAGTCGAGATCGCAACCGGGCCCGATGGCAGCCTGACGCCCCGGCTGTCGTGAGAGCCGGCTGTCGTGACGGATTGAGGAATTGACGGAGGAAGCCATGCGGCTCGTGATCGACATCGCCCATCGCGACGATCCGGCGACCCGGATCGGGCCCTCGCGGAGCTTCGACCGCCGCGGCCTGCGTGTCGGTCGCGGCCCCGCCAACGACGTGGTGCTGGACGATCCGACCCGGGTCATTTCCGGCCAGCATTGCCTGATCGACTATGACAGCGGCCGCTTCCGGCTGATCGACACCAGCACCAACGGCAGTTTCGTCAACGATCCGCGCCGGCCGGTGCCGCGCGAGACCGGCCATGTGGTCGCCGATGGCGACCGGGTGTTCGTGGGCGATTACGTGCTGACGCTGGGGCTGATGCCGGTGCCGGACGAGGCGCCGGCACCCCGGCCGGCCCGGCCGCTGCATGCGGCACCGAAGCCGGCCCCGCGCCCCAATCCGGGGGCGGCCTTTTCGGGCGGCGAACCGCCGGCCACCGCCTTTGCCTTCACCCCGCCCAGGGTTGCCAGGGTCGAGATTCCCGAAGACTGGGATGTTGATGGCCGGAACGTGGACGGGTTGATGACCGCGCCCGAGAACGACCCGTCGGACCCGCCGGCCCCGCCGATCCGCCGCCCGCCCCAGCCGGAGCAGCCACCTCGTCGCCAACCACCCGGGCCACCACGCGACCCCGAGCCGATCCCGGTCGAGGACCCGGAAGACGTGCCGCTGGAGGATCCGGTGCCGATCCGCGACCCCGAGCCGCTGCCCGACCCGGACCCGGACGAGGACCCTGAACCCTATCGCGACCCGCCGCCGCGCCAGACGCCGCCGCCATCGGAATACCGGCTGCGCGACGACCGGCTTTACGACGCCTTCCTGTCGGGCGCCGGGCTGACCCGCGAGCAGCTGCCGCCTTCCCGCGCCGAAGAGGTGCTGCGGATCGCGGGCGAGGTGTTCCGTGCCACCGCCCGCGGGCTGATCGAAACCCTGTCGGCGCGGGCAGAGCTGAAGGGCGAATTCCGCATCGAGCGCACGACCATCAAGCCGCGCAACAACAACCCGCTGAAATTTTCGGCGACGCCCGAAGAGGCGATGCTGGCCTTTCTGCAGCCGACCCTGCCGGCGTTTTCATCGGGGGTGAAGGCGGTGGAACAGGGCTTCGATGACATCGCCGCCCACCAGATCGCCATGGTGCGCGGGCTGGAAGCAGGGTTGGGCGTGGTGATCGACACCCTGTCGCCCGAGGCGACCGAACGCGCCGTCGGTCCTGTCGGCGGGCTGGGCGCCATCGTCTCCACCGCCCGCAAGGCCGCACTCTGGGACGGCTATCGCCGCCGCCATGCCGAGATCCGCAGCCGCGCCGAAGAGGATGCGCGGTCGCTGTTCGCCGAAGGCTTCGCCCGCGGCTATGCCACCTCTCACGGTGGCATCCCGATGCAGCGCGCGACACCGGCGGAGGGCGGGGAGGCGCGGCGCTGATGGCCAGTTTGTCCATTTTCCGTATGGCCATTGTGGCCATAAGCCTTGCCCTGCCGCTCCAGGCCTGCAGCGACCGGCCGGTCAGCGACCTGATCGGCACCGCCGACCGCCTGTTCAGCCTGCGCTTCGGCGACAGCGCGCCCGACGAGGCCGAGATCGCGATCATGGCCCACGAAGACGCCAATCCCGATGTCGAGGGTCGCCCCTCGCCGGTGGTGCTGCGCTTCTTCCAGCTGAGCCAGCCCGGCGCCTTCCAGCAGGCGGATTATTTCGCGCTCAACGAAAACCCCCGCGGGGTTCTGGGCGGCACGCTGATCGACCAGGGCGAACTGGTCATGGCGCCGGGCAGCAGCCGCGAGCTGGTGTTCTCGGCCGACCAGCGCACCCGCGCGATCGGTGTGGTCGCCGGCTTCCGCGACATCGACGAGGCCCGGTGGCGCTCGCTGATCGAGGTCGACCCCTACGACCTGGAACCGCTTCAGGTGGTGATCGACGGCACCGACGTCACCATCGGGCTGAAGCCCGAGGAGTGACTGCCGGGCACCGCCACCGATCGCATCGGCACCGCTTGACCACCGCCGCTGTCCGGCACTGCCGTCGACCGTGGCCGCACCGTCCAACCACCCACGCCGCTGTCCGGCACCGCCGTTGACCGTCTCTGCACAAACTAAACACCGTCATCCCCGCGAAGGCGGGGATCCAGGTAGGCCTCTACAGGAATGACCGATGATCGCTCGCGACAACACCCCTGTCAGCCCTTCGACGCCG
>NZ_NYWI01000019.1:0-31803 GCF_002684955.1 Tistrella sp.
CCCGGCTGCCCGGCTGCCCGGCTGCCCGGCTGCCCGGCTGCCCGGCTGCCCGGCTGCCCGGCTGCCCGGCTGCCCGGCTGCCCGGCTGCCCGGCCGCCCTGCCCCTGACTGCAGTCCACCCCTGCCGCGGATGAACGCTTTAAGCTGCTATTTCCTGCCAGAAACATCTGGCGCAATCATGTTCCTGCAAGAAATGGCAGACGCTTGCCTCATGCTTCGGCCGCGCCGGTCGTCGCCGCCCGCCCGCCGGCGAGGCATGGCGGGGCCCGGGTGTATCCGCGCCAGGACTCCCACTAAATGCAAAGACCTGGGTCAGGACTGGCAATCCGATCCCCCTCCCCCACCGGCACGGTCCCCCGCCGGCCGGAGACGCGCATGCCTGTCATGGCATTTCCTGCCAGATCCATCTTGCGCAATCAGGAACTGGCAGAATGATCTCCACGCGCTCCCCCCGCTCTCCGACCCGACAGGATGAACGGACCGACAGCCGGCGCGGACGGGGGCTGGGGCGCGGGCCCGGGCGCCACCAGGCCGCTTCTGCCCAGGCGGCGACCCGGCGGGATATGGCTGGCTCCCCTCCCCCTCCTCCTCCCCCTACTCCCTCGGCCATGGGGTCCGGGCATCCGCAGTGGTCCGCAGGGGGCGGGTGGGTGGGTGGCTGTATGAGGCTGTTTCCAGCCAGATCTTTCTGGCGCAATCAAGATTTCAGGTGACGGCCGCGACCCCGGCGTCCCTGCCCCGCCCACTCGTCCGGCGAACACGGCAAGCCTGGCGCCTCGCTGCCTGGATGTGGAAGCCCCGCCCCGGCTCTCCTCGGGCACGTGCGGGGATCGTCGCGGCCTTCCGCGCAGACCTGAAGGCCAGGCTCGTCTTCGGCGCCTGCAAGCCGCGTTGCTCACGGCCCCGCCCGGCCTGACAGCTCGGCGCAGGCAGGTATCGGCCGGAGCATGGCGGATCTCCCCGCGCCCGAGCAGCCCACCGGCCCAACATCCTGGCACGGCAGGCGTGGGACTGGCTGGACCTGGCTGTTTCCTGCCAGATCCATCTTGCGCAATCTGGAAATGGCGACAAAGTCGACGCCTTCTGCGCTGGCCCGCAGAACTGTCCCGCCGCCGGCGCCTGCGGAGTGCAGCAGGCGCCGGCATTGCCCGCCGTAACGACCTTGCACCGCTGGTTATCGGCCGGGATGTGGCCGATATCCGGAGCCCTGCCGGCCGATCCACCTGAGACGCAGCGCCGAATCTGGCTGGATCATGCCATTTCCTGCCAGATCTATCCTGCGCAATCTGGAATTGGCGAGGATGGCGGAAGCTCTCTGTGCCGACCCGTCATCGGCACCCCTATGGTGCGGCAGGCGCGGGCGTTGGCGCCCGGAACGGTCTTGCGCCACCTGAATCTGGCCGTGATATGGCTGAGGTCAGGGGGCGCCGGGGCTTGCCGCACCACCCCGTTTCCCGCCAGATCTATCTTGCGCAATCTGGAATTGTCGGGGCCGCCTGAACCCTCAGCTCTGGCCCGGCGAAACGGTCTGTCATCGGTGCCTCCGAGGCGCAGCCGGGCAGGGCGTTGGCTGCAGTAGTGGTGTTGCATGGCCCAGATCTGCCAGGGCATCGCCGATCGTTCGCCGCCCTGCCAGCCGATCCACCTGCGACGATGGCACGAGATTCAGGCCATTTAATGCCAGATCTGTCTTGCGCAATCTGGAACTGGCAAGCGTGACTGACGGCCGCCACCCCGGCCGGACGGCCCCACCGGTGGTTGGCACCCGCAGAGCGCCTTGGAAGGGGGGAGGCCGTCCGGCGCTGTCCGGCCGAGGCGGGGGCCGGCGCAGGCGAGATCCGGCGAGAGAGCGGCGATGCGGCGGTTGGTCCCGTCCTGTTCCGTTGCCCTCTCGGTGCCGGGAACCTGGGAGGGCTGGAGGATACGGTTTTCCCGCCAGATCTATGTTGATCAATCAAGATCCGGCGGGAAAGAGCCGGCGTGGACGCCGGGTGCGGCGGAAAGTGGCCGGGATCCGCGGTGCCGTCGCTCTCCGCCCTCGCGGCGCCGTGTCGTCAGGCCATTTCTCGCCAGATCCATCTTGCGCAATCATGAATGATCAAGACCGGGTCGGATGCCGTCGCGGGCGGCCAATGCCTGATCCGATGGGCCCCGATCTGATCGTCCCACATCTGAAGGTCCCCAACCTGGCCGGGTATCGCTCTGGACGGCCGCTCTCATCGGCTGTAAAAGGCCCCGCGATGCATCCGGCATGGCTGCGAAAACACGGCATCAAGGTCGATAACCGGAGCCGGGCAGCGGGTTGATGCCGGGTACCGATTATTGGTCCCGACCATCAACCCTCCTCGTCAACCACCCCCGATCTTCCATGCGCAGGCGAGGCTTGGCGCCCCGGCGTGTGGGGAGGGAAGGGGAGGGTGGAGGGAAAACAACTTGGTGACGCTGTGTAATCAGATCGATGAACAGTGATTTTTCGTTTTGAACTTCACCCCCCTTGTCTAGGATGGTGTCGCGTCCGCCCGGCCCGGAAGAGGCCGGCCGGGTGTGAGTGACCATTGCCGGAGACAATAACACGCCATGGGCGGGATGGGTTTTGACGAGGCGGCGGCGGCCGTGATCCATGCGGGCCGCGCGGCGGCCGCGCGCGGTTGGGTGCCTGCGACCTCGGGCAATTTCTCGGTGCGGCTGGATGGGGGTCGGATGCTGGTCACCCGGTCGGGCCGCGACAAGGGCCGGTTGACGCCCGCGGATCTGGCCGAGGTCGCGATCGACGGCCCCGCGCCGGCCGGCACCTCGGCCGAGACGCCGCTGCACCAGGCGCTCTATCGCGACGATCCGGCGATCGGCGCCATCTTCCATGTCCACAGCCCGGCCTCGATGCTGATTTCGCATCTGCGCGCGGGTGATGGCGTGCTGGAGCTGGCGGGCTGGGAGCTGCAGAAGGCCTTTGCCGGCATCCTCACCCACGACGTCACCGTCACCGTGCCGGTCTTCCCCAATGATCAGGACACCACCGCCCTGGCCGGGCGGGTGTCGGCCCATCTGGCAGCCCCCCGGCCGGCCGGGCAGGTCGCGGCGCCGGGCTATCTGCTCGCCGGCCACGGCATCTATGCCTGGGGCGCGACGCCGGCCGATGCCGAACGCCATCTCGATGCCTTCGATGCCCTGTTTTCCCTGTCTCTCGACTTGCGGAGGATTGCCGGATGAGCCGTCTGGTCGTTCATGCCGAAACCGATCCCGCACAGGTGATCGCCGATACCGATGATGCGGCGGCGATCGCCCGCCTGCTGGCCGAGGTCGGCGTGCGTTTCGAAAGGTGGGACGCGCGCCATGCCCTCGGCATCGAAAGCGACGCGGCCGAGATCCTGGGCGCCTATGCGCCCGAGATTGCGCGGCTGAAGGCCGAGGGCGGCTATGTCACCGCCGACGTCATCCGGCTGACCCCCGACAACCCCGACCATCCGGTGCTGCGCCGCAAGTTTCTGGACGAGCACACCCATGCCGAAGACGAGGTGCGTTTCTTCGTCGAAGGCGAGGGCACCTTCTATCTGCATCTGGGCGGCCGGGTCTTCCGCACGCTCTGCTGCCGCGACGACCTGATTTCGGTGCCCGCCGGCACGCCGCACTGGTTCGACATGGGCCCCGCGCCGCGCTTTGCCGCGATCCGCCTGTTCACCAACCCGGAAGGCTGGGTGGCGCGCTTCACCGGCAGCCCGATCGCAGAGGGCTTCCCGCGTCATGGCGAGTGATCCGACCGCAGCCGGCCGGCCTGAAACCGGTTCGCATGGCGGACCGGTGGTGCTGACCGATATCGAGGGCACCACCACCGACATCGCCTTCGTGTCCGAGGTGCTGTTCCCCTTCGCCCGCGCGCGGCTGCGTGATTTCCTGCACACCAACGCCCATCTGCCCGAGGTCGCGGCCGCCCTCGACGACGTCCGTGCCCGTATCCGCGCCGAGGGCGGGGTGCTGCCTGCGGCTCCGGGGGCGGCGGGGGAAATCGATGCCCTCGCCGACCGGCTGATCGCCTGGATCGATGCCGACGCCAAGATCACCCCGCTCAAAACCCTGCAGGGGCTGATCTGGGCCGACGGCTATGCCGACGGCACGCTGCGCGCCCATCTTTACCCCGAGGTCGCGGCGGCGCTTCGCCGCTGGCATGCGGCGGGGGTTACGCTCGCGGTCTATTCCTCGGGCTCGGTCGCAGCCCAGCTGCTGCTGTTCGGCCATACCGAGGCGGGCGACCTCAACCCCTTGTTCTCGCATAATTTCGACACCACCACCGGGCTGAAGGTGGAGGCCGGCTCCTATACGAAGATCGCAGCAGCGCTGGGCCGGCCCCCGCGCGAGATCCTGTTCCTGTCCGACCACCCGGGCGAAATCGCCGCCGCCCGCAGCGCCGGCATGGCGGTCATCCGCCTGGACCGCAGCTGCGCCCCCGGCAGCCCGATCACGCCCGACGACTTGGGCGTGCCGGTCGCGGCCGATTTTGATGCGATCGATCCCTTTGCGGCCCGCACCCGTCGGCTCCCGGCATGATGCCGCAGGTGAAGGCTGGCTGATGGCTCAATCGTCCAGCCTGTCACCCGCGATCGGCGGATTGTCCCGGCCTGCACGCTTCAGGATGTCGAGGGCCTTCGGGATGTCGGCGCGGGCGGCACGTTCCTCGAAATAGCGGGCCGTCCGCAGGGCGGAGAGCTTTTCCGCAACCGCGACGTTGATGAACTGATTGAGAGCCACGCCCTCACTTTCGGCCACCTTGCGGGCCTCGTCGAGAAGCGAGGGCTGTAGCCTGAGCGCGACGTTGCTTTTCCTCATCCGCCTGCCTCCAGTCGTCTCAGTGCCGCGCCGGGCAACAGAACCTCAATGCCGAACCGCGACGCTTCCTGTCCGAAATCGCGGAGGTTGAAGGTGACGATCGCATTTGCCCCTCCATTGACGGCGGCTTCGAGAACCATGTCGTCATCCGGGTCCCGAAGGGTCGGCCGCCACAGACAGGCGAGCCGCACTGGCTCTACGATCGCCGCCACGGCACCAGCGACATGAGCAGGGCGGTGAGTCCGGCAAGCAGACCGTGCGCCCAGGCCCCGGCCCATGCGTCGGTGAACGGCTGCCCGCCCGCCAGCCTGAGAAGCGTCTCGGCCGCGACCCACACCAGAAAAACCAGGGACTGCATGGCGTCTACGACCGCTGTCGGGGCCATCTCCGTCGCGACCGGCGCGACGATGGGGCCGGGTTCAAGACTGCCATTGATCACGCGGTTTCGATCCGCGCACCCGCAGGGGGCGACATTGACATCAAGGAAGGCGAGCTGTCGACCAAGGAGTTTCAATCCCCGCACCCGCAAGGGTGCGACAGCGGCTCCGGGTGGGTCGCGAGGCGCCAAGGTGGTTTCAGTCCACGCACCCGCAAGGGTGCGACCGCCCGGCAGTATATCCGGTATCGGATGCGCGAGTTTCAATCCACGCACCCGCAAGGGTGCGACCAGCGGGAGCGGCGCATCCGCACGATCTATGAGACGTTTCAATCCACGCCCCCGCAAGGGTGCGACGGGCGAGTATCGAACTGCTCCAGGGGTTGATCCTGTTTCAATCCACGCACCCGCAAGGGTGCGACCGAGCCTCTTCTGGACCAGGAGGTATTCGGACAGTTTCAATCCACGCACCCGCAAGGGTGCGACCAGCCCGAGATACGGTCGGGCTGGGATGACGACGTTTCAATCCACGCACCCGCAAGGGTGCGACGTAGGTCATGATGTTGATGTGGTCGAGGGCGGCTGTTTCAATCCACGCACCCGCAAGGGTGCGACTGTCTCTGCGTGTCCGCATCGGAGGAGCCATTCAAGTTTCAATCCACGCACCCGCAAGGGTGCGACCGCGGTGGCGCGGCTCGCAACCCTGAGAGGGTACGTTTCAATCCACGCACCCGCAAGGGTGCGACCCACCCCCTCTTAATATCCTGAATCCGGGTTCGGAAAAAGGCGATCCGCGCGAACCTCATCTGGAAGTCACACCCAGGCATGAACATGCATAAATTGTGAAATTTAATCGATTGGAAAGCCTAGAGAATTTTTTCCGCGAACCTCCCGGGATTTTTACGGGAGCTTGGGGTTCGCGGGCGAGGCGGGCGGGGCGGCAACCGGGTCGCCGTCTGGGGCTGCGTTCAGGCTTCTTCTATTTTCCGCCAGAAAAAACCAGATCAATCAGGAAACATCTTGCGGAAGCTGGTTCCCGCTTGTTCCAGCCGCCGGCCGCGCTATGATGCGGCAACGGGATCGGCCGTGCTGGTGCAGGCCGGTCTTTTGCGGCGGATCTTTTGCAGCGGATCCTTTGCGGCTGGAACAGGCGGCCCCGGCGGGCCGGAGGGGAGTTTCCCATGGCGATCATCGCATTCGCGAATCCGAAGGGCGGGGCGGGCAAGACCACCTCGGCGCTGATCCTGGGTACGGAGCTTGCGGCGCGCACCAAAGTGGCGGTGATCGATGCCGATCCGAACCACCCGATCACAGACTGGGCGGCCCTGCCGGGCAAGCCCGACAACCTGACCGTGCTGGGCGATATCGGCGAGCACAACATCGTCGAGACCATCGATGCCGCGGCCGAGACCCATGCCTTCGTGCTGGTCGATCTGGAAGGCACGGCCTCGACCGTGGTCGCCTATGCGATCGGCCGGGCGGATCTTGTGCTGATCCCCTTGCAGGCCAAGCAGCTGGACGGCAAGCAGGCGGTGCGCGCGATCCAGCTGGTGAAACGCCAGGAAAAGGCCTTCCGCCGGCGCATCCCGCACAGCGTGCTGTTGACCCGCACCAGCGCCGCCATCCGCTCCCGCGGGTTGCGGGCGATCGTCGAGGATCTGGAGGCGGCGGGCGTCAACATCCTGCCGGTGGAGTTGATCGAGCGCGGCGCCTTCGACGCCTTCCTCGCCTATGGCGGCACGCTGGCCGAGCTTGACCGCAAGGAAGTGTCGGGCGTCGACAAGGCGATCGAGAATGCCCGCGCCTATGCCGCCGCGGTCATCCAGCTGCTGCGCGAAAACGAGGCCGCCGAACAGTCTGCGGCCGTTGCAGGAGGGCAGGGGGCATGAGCGAGCGCAAGCGTCAGAGCCTGTTCGGGGCCGAGGAGCCCGAGGCCGCCGCGGCCGATCCGCTGGGCGATCTGAGCGATTTCCGCCCCGGCCGCCGCCATGCCGACGATCCGCGGCTGACCCGCGAAGTGGTGCGGCCGCTGGCCGAGCAGTCCGGCTTCCGCAGCCGCGACCCGCGCGACGGTTACGAGCAGCGGGCGACCGATCCGCGCCTGGCCGACCCCCGTCTGGCCGACCCGCGCAACGCCGCCGACGACTACGCCCCGCGCCCGCGCGGCCGCCCGCCCGGGCCGCCGACGGTGGCGGTCAGCCTGCGCGTCAATGCCCGCACCGCGGCCCTGCTCGACCAGATCGCCGCCGAGCGGGAATGGACCAAGACCCGCACCTTCGAACGCGCGGTCGCAGCCCTGGAACTGCTGCTGAAGGAAGGCAAGGTGGACCCCAAAAGCCTGGCTTGAGGTCGGGAGTCTGGCTTGAAGCCGGACGTCTCGCCTGGGGCCACCCGCCTGCGCCTCCGGTGCCGTCAGAGCCCGAGCATCTGCTTGGCGATGATGTTGCGCTGGATCTCGTTGCTGCCACCATAGATCGACATGCAGCGCCGCCACAGATAGGCATTGGCGGCCGGCCCCGCATGCGCCGGCCCGATCGGTTCCTCGTTGGCGCTGCCGTCCAGCACCTCGGGCTGCCAGGGCAGGGCATACCAGCCGACCGCTTCCGAGCCCAGCTCGCTGATCCGCTGGGCAATCTCGGTGCCGCGGATCTTGAGCAGCGACGAGGCGGGGCCGGGTGAGCCGCCGGACGCCACGGCCGACAGCGTGCGCAGCGCCGCCAGTTCCAGCGACATCAGCTGCGCCTCGACGGCGGTCAGCCGGGCGTGGAACAGGGGATCCTCGATCAGCGGCCGGCCGCCCGCGCCGGGCTCGGCGGCGGCGATCTCTTTCACCCGCCGCAGCGCCGCCTTGGTGACGCCGATCGCGGCATTGTCGACCCGTTCATGCTCCAGCAGGAATTTGGCATAGGTCCAGCCCTTGCCCTCGACGCCGATCAGGTTCTCTTTCGGCACCTTCACGTCTTCGAAGAACACGGTGTTGAAGGAATGGGTGCCCTCCAGCATCGGGATCGGCTGCACCGTGATGCCGGGGGTGGTCATGTCGATCAGCAGGAAGGAAATGCCCTTCTGCGGCCGGTCTTCCTTCGAGGTGCGGACCAGGCAGAACATCCAGTCGGCATAATGGGCATAGGTGGTCCAGATCTTCTGGCCGTTGACCAGATAGTGATCGCCCCGATCCTCGGCCCGCGTCGCCAGCGAGGCGAGATCCGAACCCGATTGGGGTTCGGAATAGCCCTGGCACCACCAGACCGTGCTGTCGCGGATGCCGGGCAGGAAGCGGGCGCGCTGGTCGTCATTGCCGAAGGTGAAGATCACCGGTCCGGCCATGCGCGGCCCGAAGGGCTGGATCAGCGGGCAGTCCATCTCGGCCGAGATCACCTCGAACAGATAGCGCTGGGTGATGGTCCAGCCCGGCCCGCCATGGGCCTCGGGCCAGGTCATCACATGCCAGCCCCGGGCGCCCAGAATCTGCTGCCAGCGCATGTAATCGTCTTTGGAGAGATGAATGTCGCGGCGCACCTTGTCGGCGATATCCGCCGGCAGATTGTCGCGGATGAAGCGGCGCACCTCGTCGGCGAAGGCCTGATCTTCGGGCGAAAGCTTGATGTCCATGGGGGGCGTCTCCGGTTCGGGCAGCAGGCCGGGTCAGGCGGCCGATCGGGCGGCGGCGTCGATGCGGGCGATGCGCCGGATATGCCAGTCGGCATCGCCGAAACTGGCGGCGATCGCGGTCAGGCGCTTGAAATAATGGCCGATCGCCAGTTCCGCGGTGACACCCATGGCGCCGTGCAGCTGCACCGCCTCCTGGCCCACTTTCGTTGCCGTGCGGCCGATTTCGATCTTGGTGAGCGACAGCGCCCGCGACCGCGCCGCCGGGTCGGGATCTTCCGCCATCAGCGCGCCATGAAGGGCGGCCGAGCGCGCCTCTTCGGTCGCGATCACCATGTCGACCATGCGGTGCTGCAGAACCTGGTTGTCCCCCAGCGGCCGGCCGAACTGTCTGCGGGTCTTGAGATAATCGAGCGTCTGCTCGCAGAGTGCCGTCATCGCACCCACCGCCTCGGCCGCGACCGCGGCGATGGCGAAATCGATCGTGGCCTCGATCGGGCCGGCGGCCGCACCCGCCGGGCCCAACAGGGCATCTGCGGGAAGGGCCGCCCCGTTCAGCACCAGATCCGCCGCGCCGGTGGCGTCGTTGGTGCGATAGGCGATCACCTCCACGCCCGGCGCATCCGCTGCCACCAGGAACAGCGACAGACCGTCCGCGTCGGTGCGGTCCCCGGCGGTGCGGGCCACCACCACGAAGCCGTCGGCGGCATGGCCGCCGATCACCACCGCCTTGCGCCCGTCCAGCACCCAGCCGTCACCAGCCTGCCGGGCGGCGGTGGCGCAATCGGTCAGGTCATAGCGGGCCTGGCGCTCGGCGAAGGCGAAGGCCAGGCGCCGCCGGCCGTCGAGCGCCGGGGCGAGCCAGGCGGATTTCTGTGCCGGATCGGCCAGCGCCGCCACCAGCCGGGCCGCCAGCACGGTGGGCAGCAAGGGCTCGATCGCCAGCGCCTGACCCATCCCTTCCATCACGATGCCGAAATCGACCGCACCGCCGCCGATGCCGCCATCGGCCTCGGCAAAGGGCACCGCCAGCCAGCCCAGATCGGCGAAGCGCTGCCAGAAGGGCCCTGCCTGGGCGGCGCGGGCCTCGGCGGCTCCGGCACCCGCCTGCCAGGCCAGGGCGACCCGTTTCTGACGATCGGCGAAGGAACCGGCGTCGCGCATCACGCGCGCCACGCTGTCACGGAGCATATCCTGCTCGGCGGTATAGGTCAGATCCATGATTGATTTTCCAGGATGGGGGCAGATGGAAGAGGAGGGCAGGGCAGGGGGCCTCAGCACCCGATATGGAAGCGCAGGCCGCCGATCACGACATGATCGCCCGCGACCGGCAGGCCGCGCGCGGCGGCCCGCCGGCGCAGGCCGTCGGCATCGGCGACCGCCAGATCCACCCCGCCCAGCCCCTCGCCGCGGCCGTCACGGTCGGGCTCGAAGCGGATCCGGGCATTGTCGAGGTCGAGCGCCCATCCGTCGCTGTGGGGCCCGTTGCTGTCCGGCCCGTCGCTGTGGGGCCTGAGATCGCGGCGCAGAATCTCCGCCCAGCGCCGGCCCAGCCGTTCGGGATCGGCGGCCTGCAACCGGGCGCCGGTGATGCCGGTGACGGTGCCGGTCCGGACATGCGCCTGCCAGTCGGGCCCGGCCGGGCCATAGGGGTCGTCGATCGCCGCACCTTCGGGGCCCGTATTGCCGCGGGTGGTGTTGATCTCCAGCAGCGTGCCGCCGGTGTCGCGCGGATGCAGCTGCAAGCCGCGATAGGCGCCCATTTCCAGCGGCGCCGCGATGCGCACGCCCGTCGCCGCCAGATGCGGTTCCCAGCGCGCCAGGTCGTCGGTATCGGTGATGACCATATAGCCGCCATCGCCCGCGCGCCGCGCCAGATGCCGCTCGGCCGCCGCGGCCCTGCCGGGCGCCAGCGGTGCCACGACCTCAAGGAAGTCGTGGCCCAGCGGCATCAGCGCGTTGTGCAGCCCGAACATCCCGACCTCGGGATCCCTGTGGCAGACCGCAACATCGAAGACGTCGCAAAGCTCCGCCACCACCGGATCCAGATCCTGCGCCACCAGGCAGATCTGCCGCAATCGGTGAAACATTGTTCGAAATCCTCCCTGGGGACGTTCTCATCTTGCGACCAGCGGTCGGGCGACATCCCTCGACTGACGATCATCCATGGTTTCGGGCCGCGAGCCAAGACGGGAGGTGAGGGGATCTTCGCCCGGCGGTTTGATACGGGGATCTGGTGTCATAGAATTTTACCCGGGTAATATTGACAGCGCGGCCGCCCTCGGCTAGACATCCGCCGGTGCAGAACATGCGTCACGGCGGAGCAGGATCATGGCCGACCACGACCGGAGAGGGGCGATCACGCGGATCGGCGCGGTCGATATCGCCTGGGAAAGCTTCGGCGATCCGGACCATCCGGCGATCCTGCTGATCGCCGGGCTGGGCACGCAGATGATCCGCTGGACGGTGCCATTCTGCCGGGCGCTGGCGGCGCGCGGCTGGCGGGTGATCCGCTTCGACAACCGCGATACCGGCTGCTCCACCCATCTCGACCACTGCCCGCCGCCGGACATGGGCGCGGTGATCGGGGCGCTCGGGGCCGGGCAGCAGCCGGATCTGCCCTATACCCTTCACGACATGGCGGGGGATGCGCTGGGGCTGCTCGATGCGCTGGGCATCGGGCGGGCGCATGTCGTCGGCCGGTCGATGGGCGGCATGATCGCGCAGATCCTGGCCAGCGACCACGGGCATCGGGTGCGCTCGCTCACCTCGATCATGTCGGGGACAGGCAATCCGGCCGTGGACGGGCCGGCGCCGGATGTTCTGGCCCTGCTGCTCGGCCCGGCGCCCGATCCTGCCATCGATCCCGAGGGTTTCCTGGCCCATGGCCTGGCTTTCGCCCGCCGCATCGCGGGGACCGGCCGGCCCTTCGACGCCGCCGCCTGTCGGGCGCTGCTGCTGGACGAGCTTCGCCGCGGCCGCGCCCGGGGCGGCACCGCGCGTCAGCTGGCCGCGATGATCGCCGCCGGCGACCGCCGCCGCCGGCTTGCCGGCATCACCGTGCCCAGCCTCGTCATTCATGGCAGTGATGATCCGCTGATCCCGCCCGCGGCCGGCCGCGACACCGCCGCCGCGATCCCCGGCGCCACCCTGCTCGACATCGAGGGGATGGGCCACGACCTGCCGCCCTGGGTTCACGACCGCGTGGTGGCGGCCATCGACGGGGTGGCATCCGGGGCCTGACGCCTGCCCCGGCTCAGGATGCACCAGATCGCGGCTGGCCGAGCTGCTGGCGGATGGCCCTCAGCGTCGCCCGGCCATAGGGCGGTTTCAGCCCGGCCAGTTTTGCGATGTCGAGCCGCGACTGACGATAGATCGCCCGGGCATGGCTGAAGGTGCGGAACCCGTCCCGGCCGTGATAGGCGCCCATGCCCGAGGGGCCGATGCCGCCGAAGGGCAGGTCTTCCTGGCCGATATGGAAGATCACGTCGTCCAGCGTCACACCGCCCGAGACGGTGCGGTCCAGCACGCGGCGGCGTTCGGCCGCATCGCTGCCGAAATAATAGAGGCCAAGCGGCCGGTCGCGGCGGTTGACCTCGGCGATCGCGCCGTCGATATCGCCATAGCGCCGCAGCGGCAGGATCGGACCGAAGATCTCTTCCTGCATCAGGATCATGTCGTCGGTGACGTCGCGGACGATGTGCAGCGGCATCTTGCGGCTGTTGGTGGCGGCGAAATCCTCACCCGCCGGATTGACCGTCTCGATCCGCGCGCCCTTGGCCCGGGCATCCGCCAGCCAGCCGGTCAGGCGCTGGTGATGGCGGTCGTTGATGATGGCCGTGTAGTCGGGGTTGTCGATCAGCCGCGGATACATCGTGGCCGCCGCGCGCGTCAGCCCCTCGACCACCTGATCCTCGCGGTCTTCGGGCACCAGCATGTAATCGGGGGCAAGGCAGGTCTGGCCGGCATTCATCATCTTGCCGATCACCACCCGTTCGGTGCTGCGGGCGATATCGGCCGACGCCCCCAGGATCACCGGCGATTTGCCCCCCAGTTCCAGCGTCACCGGCGTCAGATTGTCGGCCGCCGCGCGCAGGATATGGCGGCCGATGCCGGTGGCGCCGGTGAACAGCAGGTGGTCGAAGGGCAGGGCGGCGAAGGCCCGGCCGGTCTCGGGCCCGCCCGAGACGAAGGCCAGTTCCTCGGCGGCGAAATAGCGCGGGCAAAGCGCGTCGAACAGGGCGGCGGTGTGCGGGGTGTATTCGCTGGTCTTGACCATCGCCCGGTTGCCGGCGGCCAGCCCCCCCGCCAGCGGCGCCATCACCAGATTGACCGGATAGTTCCAGGGCGCGATCACCCCCACCACGCCCTTGGGCTGGTATTCGACCCGGCCGCTGCCGCCCAGCAGGCCCAGCGGAAAGGTCACCGGCCGCCGTTCCGGCCGCATCCAGCGCCCCAGATGCCGCCGGGCATGGCGCAGCGGCAGAACCGAGGCCAGGATGTCGGTGATCATCGACTGCTCGCGGCTGCGATGGCCGAAATCCGCGCTCATCGCCGCACAGAAAGCGTCGGCATTTTCGGTCACCAGCGCAATGGCGCGCGTCAGCCGGTCGCGGCGGATATCGGCCGCGACCGGCAGGGCGGCGGTGAAGGCCGCTTTCTGCGCCTGGAAGATGGTGGTCGGATCGGACATGGGGTTGGCCTCTCGCCGCGGCAGGGGGCTCCATCTTCCCCTGATCGCAGACGAAAGGCCAACCCAACTTATGATTGGGTGACGCCTTGTCCCCTCAGGCGGCCCCTCCCGCCAGTTGCGACGACAGCGAGCTGCGCAGGCGGTTGTTCTGGCGGGTGAATTCCTCGTCGAAGGATCGCCGGCTGGTGACCGGGTCTTCGAACCGGCGCAGCGACGGGGCATAGGGCTGGGCGGCGGCGGTGCTTTCGGGCGTGGAGCCGCCGAGCGTGGCTTCGGGCTGGCCATTGCCGTTGGCGCCGCCGCCGGTACCGGTCTGGCCGCTGGGATTGGCCAGATCGATGCTGCCGGCGGTGATGAAATAGCTGCCCAGCGCCATGTTCGCGACACCGGTGATCGACGCCCACCAGCGCGATTCGATGCCGAAGAAGGTTCTGGTGCCCGAGGCCGCGGCATTGGCCACGCGCTCGCCGGTATTGGCGGCCGAGAAGGCGGCGGTGCCGGTCAGATCGGCCAGGGCGATATCGACGCTCGAAACCTCCGAGAGGCCGTAGAGCCTGACACTCCGCATCCCCTGATAGGCCTTGTAGGTGCTGCCGATGGCCGAGGCCGCCGAGGTCACCACCGAGGCGACGCCGAAGGCGAGCGAGGCGATGTTGAGATTGCGGATGGTCTCGGACCGGTCCCAGCCATTGGCCTCGTCGACCACGCCCATGATCGCGCTGGTCAGGCCCAGCGTCGCACTCACGAAGCCGAGCCCGGCCCCCACCATCCCCAGCACCGCCAGCGCACCGATCGAGGCACCGCCGGTGGGGATGGCCGCCACCACCAGCACCGCGGCCAGCAAGAAGCCCACGATCGCGAGGCCCAGATTCCAGCCATTGCTGAGCAGGCCGCTCGGATCCGACAGGTTCACCGGGTCGCCGCGGCAATAGCCATAGGCGTTGTAGCCGGCGCCGCCGAACACGGCATAGGGGTCGGGGCTGAGGAAGACCATCAACTCGGGGCAATAGGCCCGCCGCCCCTGGCCCAGATGGTAGAGCCCGGCCAGCGCATCCAGCCGCTCGCCGTTGAAGGCGACGCGGTTGCGATCGATCAGCGGGGTTGCAGACGTCACCCCGGCCGGCCCGGCCCCGCCATAGGGGGTGTAGACGATGCCGGCCGTCGCACCGCCGTCGCCCACCGATGCGATGACGCTGCCGGCGGTGTCGAGCAGGTTTTCGCGCAGCTGCGTCACGCCGCCCTGGCTCAGCGCCTGGCCGCGGGTGGCGGTGCCGTCGCGTCGATAGCGCAGGGTGTTGCCGCCCTGGCGCTCGGCGATCAGCCCCTCTTCGCCGTAATCCAGATGCAGCGGTGCCGCCCCGGGGGCCGTCTGGGTCACCAGCCGGTTTTCGGCATCATAGGCATAGCCGCCCGCGCCGGAGCAGGCGACCAGCCGGCCGAAACCGTCCCAGGTGAACTGGCGGCCGGCGCCGTCGTCGATCATGTTGCCGTCGGCGTCATAGGAAAGCCGTCGGGTGGCGGCGGGGTTGGTGGTGCGGATCTCGACCAGTTTCGTGGGGTTGGTGGTGGCGAAGATCCGGTCGGCGCGGTTGCTGCTGCCGTCGGTGAAGCTGGTGGTGCAGCTGGTGATGTTGTCCAGCGCGTCGAAGGTGAAGCTCTGCGCCGCGATCGCCCGGCCCTGGGGGTCCCTCGGATGGTCGCTGCCGGTGCAGGCATAGCCGGTCAGCCGGCCATAGGCGTCGTAGGTGAACTGCTCGTCGGCGATCGTCGCGCCGTTGCCGGCGGTGGTCAGCCGCCGCGACAGATTGCCGTTCTTCAGATAGCTGCGGCTCACCCGGCGCTGCAGCGCGCCGTTCAGCGTGAAATCCCGCGAGGCCTCGCGACCATAGCCGTCGAAGGCGACGGTGGTGACCAGGCTGCGGCCGCCCTCGGCAATGGTGGTCGTCACCGGCCGGCCATGGCTGTCATAGCTGTGGGTGATGGTGCAGCCGCCGCTGGTGATGCTCACCAGCCGGCCGGCGCTGTCATAGCTGCGGGTCTCGGCATCGCCCACCGGCGCCTCCATCCGGGTCAGCCGGCCGCCGGGCGACCAGGTGAAGCGGGTGGTGGTATCGGTGCCGTCGGTGTTCACCGTCTGGCTGGTCGGGAATTCATAGCCGTCATACGACCGGTCGCGCCGGGCGGTGGTGTTGGTGCTGCGGGTCAGCCGGCCGCTGGCCGCGGCATAGGCGTAATCGGCATGGCTGCCATCGGCGAGGGTGATCCGGGTCAGGGATTTCTGGGCCGGATCATAGGTGAACTGGCGGATGATGCCGGCCGGCGTGGTGCGGCTGGCGGGCTGGGGATCGGCACCGTCATAGGCAAGGCGCGTGGTGCCGTCGCCCAGGCTTTCGGTGATCATCCGGCCGACGCCGTCATGGCTGCGGGTGCCGAGACGGGTGCCGTTCACCGTGACCGTGGCATGAAGTTCGGCAGAGCTGCCCGGCGCATAGCCCAGCGCCACGCTGCGGGCCGGGGTGCCGTCGGCGGGGGTGGTGGTGCTGCCGGTCATCCGGTCGAAGGCGTCATAGCTGTAGCGGGTGATGTTGCCGTCGACATCGGTCAGGCTGGTGCAGCGGCCGAAGCCGTCATAGCCGCGGGTCAGGGTCTGCAGCCGGTTGCCGGCCGTGTCCACCTGCACCACCGTGGCCGGTTTTTCGAAACCGTTGAAGCTGGTGACGGTGGTGTTCAGCCCCTGGGTCCCGGTGGTCATGGTATCGGCCACCCGGTCGCGCACCGAAAGCGTGACGCTGCCGTCGGGATTGGTGGTGGTGACCAGATCGTTCCAGCCGTTATAGCCATAGCGGCTGACAAGCGACAGCTGCGCCGCCCCCGGCGGCTGGTCGTAGCTGGTTTCGGTCGCCTTGCGGCCCAGCCGGTCCCAGGTGGTGGCGCTGATCGGCCGCTCGGTGCCCGACAGCAGCTCGACCGAGGCGATGGCGCGGCCCAGCCCGTCATAGCGGGTGGCATAGGTCCTGCCCAGCGCATCCACGGTCTGCAGTTCCGCGGGCGTCGACAGCACCCCGCCCGACCAGACGGCGAAGCGATAGCTGTAGCGCCGCACCGCCGCGGCGGCGGTATCGGGCGCCACGGTTTCCGAGGTGACCCGGGCGGCGGCGTCATAGGTGTAGCGGATCACCGATCCGGTGCTGGCCCGCGCCTCGATCATGGCATCGCAGGCGGGCAGGGTGCGCCGCCCCGACACGGCCTTGGTGCCGTCATGGCCGGTGATGGTGCGGGTTTCGTCCAGTTCCACGCCGCTGACGGTGTAGCTGAAATCGGTGGTCGTGGTCTGCCCGTCCAGCACCATCACCTGGCGCTGGGGCCGGCCATGGACCAGCGGGCGCGCGCTGTCGCCGATGATGGTGTAGGTGATGGTGGCGCCGCCGGACACCGTATCGGTCAGCGGCTGGACATAGCTGCCGCCGCCCAGCCGGGCGACCTGCTGATAGGTGGTCGAAACCTCGCGCGCGGTGCCGCCGCCGGCCGGCACGGCGCGTTCCGCCGCGCGGAAGCGCACGAACAGCCCGGTCGGCTCGGGCGGGCAGCGCCCCGGCGTGCCGGCGATCGGATAGTAGTCGTAGTCCAGCCGCAGGCCCGACGGCTCGGTCTTCGACAGCAGGTTGCCGTAGTCGTCGGTCGACATCAGCGTGGTTTCGGTCCGCGATGCGCCATTGGCGCCGAAGGTCGTGACCGTGCTTTTCGCCAGCTGCAGATTGGCCGGCTGGTTGGCGAAATTGGTGTTCGGCA
This sequence comes from Tistrella sp., assembly GCF_002684955.1. Lineage (NCBI taxonomy): Bacteria > Pseudomonadati > Pseudomonadota > Alphaproteobacteria > Geminicoccales > Geminicoccaceae > Tistrella > Tistrella sp. The sequence goes on from NZ_NYWI01000019.1 coordinate 17,286, forward strand.
GCTCGTTATAGGTGATGTCGGTGGTCTTGGTGACGCCGTCCTGTTCCTGGCGTTCCTGCGTCATCAGATGGAATTTGTTGTAGGTGGTCGTCACCTTGCTCAAGACGGCATTGCCGGCGTCCGGGTTCACCGTGCTCGCCTCGCACCAGTAGCTGTAGACGCCGGGCACCCGGTACAGATTGTCGGTGCCGGCGACGAAGCCGCCCGCGAAGGGATAGCCGGTGAAATTCGTGGTCGTGCTGTAGCGATAGCGGGTCACCGTCGCCGGCAGCCCCGCCTCCTGGCGGCCGCCCGCGGGCTGGCGCTCCCAGACGGTGACGGCCGGCAGATAGGTGTTGTTGTAATAGGGCAGGCCACGCTCCAGATAGGTCACCAGCTCCAGCCCGCCCATCGGGGTCTCGACGCGGCTGATGCCGCGCATGCCGTTGGTGAATGTCTGATAGCGGTAGCGGCGCACCTGTTCAGGTGCTGCCGCCGCATCGAAGGGCATGGAAATCTCGGTCAGCAGGCCGTTCGATGCGGTGAAGGTCACGGCACTCCGCCGGCCGCCGGTGGCGATGGTGGTGACGCGCGAAATGGTGCCCGACACATAGCTCGCCTCAAGGAACACGGTGCCGGTCTGCTCGCCGGTCACCCGGGTCAGCCAGCCGCCGGTCGAATAGTCCAGCCGCTGGCTTTCGCCGGTCTCCCAGGTGATCCGGGTGGTGCGATAGGGGCCGGTGCCGGTGGGCCGCGTCAGGGTCTCGGTCACGCCGTCGCCATACATCACCTCCAGCGTGGCGGTCGCCGTGCGGCGGACCTCGACATTCTTCAGCTTCCTGTCCTGGAAGGTCAGCAGCTGGCCCACCGCCGGCAGCGGGTTCGCCTTGTAGCGTTCGCCGGTCGACAGGCTGAGCACCAGATTGGCGATGTCGAAGCTGGTCACGTTCAGCGTCCAGCCGATGCCATAGCCGTCATTGGTGGTCTTGGCCATGGAGAAGGTCAGGGTCAGGTTGCGGCTTTCGGCGTCGCCGCCGCCGCCTTCGGGGCGCAGCGCCACCAGCGTCACCACGGCGCTGTACTGGCCGGTGCGCATATCCACCCGGCCGTCCTGATAGGAACTGAAATTGAACGCGTTGGAATAGATCTGGTCGGTCATGATCGGGTTCCTCCCCCCCGCGGCGCGCAGACGACCGGAAAGGGCGGGGCAGGCGCGGGACCGGCCCCGCCCGCCGGGTCAGGCGTTGCCCAGCGTCAGCGTGTTGCCGGAATCGCTGTTATTGGCCTTCAGCGTGAAGCGGCTGACGCAGCCCAGATTGTCGGTGATCGTCCAGTAGAGATAATTGTCGTAGGTGGGCGTGCAGCTGTGGCTGTCGCAGAGATAGCGCGCCGCCCGCATCAGCCCGGCGCCGTTGGCGAGCGGCACCTGGGTGCCGGCATAGCCGCTGTTCGGCAGGTTGCCGATATCACCCAGCGTCAGCGAGGTGACGGTATAGCGGATCGCCATGCCCAGCCGGGTGGAGCTGTCATGGTTGATTGCCGACGCATAATAAAGCTTCGACGTCCAATAGCCGGCGTTCGAGAAGGACTCGTCATAGATCTTCAGCGACGAGGGCAGCGTCCAGTAATAGACGTCGACGTCGATATAGTCACCCTTCTGCCATTCGGTGTTGTAGGCGTCGTCGCGCCGATAGGCCATCTCGCCCACGGTGATCACATAGGGCCGCTGGGGGGCGATGGTGATCTTGGATTCGAACACCGCCCCGCCGCCATCGTCGAAATGGGTGGTGTAGGTCTTGCCGTCGTCCAGGCGGATGCGGGCCATGAACTGATAGTTCTGCAACGGGTTGACCCGGCTGTCGCAGCGCAGATAGCGCTTCACGACATCGGCCGCCCGCAGCTCGGGCGCGGCGACCGCCTCGGCGCGGAAGCTGCTGCCGCGCAGGCCCTGGTCATAGCGGTTGGCGGTGGTGTCGCAGAACCAGCCGACCGGCAGGCCGGCATTGATGTTGGCGGAATATTCCACCACCGTCACGCTGTTGACCTCGGACGAACTCAGCGGCGTGGGCACGCCGTTGACCAGCTTCTGCGCGTTGACGGCCACCACCACCTGCTGGTTGCCGTTGGCATAGAGCGCGCTGGTATAGCTTTCGTTGCCGCCGATGATGGTGATGGTGAACAGGCTGAGGGACATGCTCATCGGGCGCCCTCCTCAGAGCAGCTTGGAGACGAGGGTGAAGCCGATGAACGGATCGGCCAGTTCCTCATGCACGCGCAGATCGTAGCGGTCGGCCAGATCGTCCGGCAGCGGATGGAAGATCGCCAGCAGCATGGCCCGGGTCTCGGGCGTGGTCAGGAAGAAGTACTGGTTGGCATGGGGCGTCGAGCGGTAATAGGTCAGCACCGCGCGCCGGATGGCGGCGGAAAACCGCTCGTGGTTCGACGGCCCTTCGGTGGCCGACAGGCGGCAGAGATTGCGCAGGTTCTGCCCGCCATCGGCCAGCGAGATGCGGATCACGCGGTGATCCAGCTTGGGCACGAAACTGCCGCCGCGATTGGTGGCGTAGACGATGTTCTCGAAGGCGTCGACCTGGGTCAGAAAGGCCGGCGTTTCGAATTCCATCAGATAGCGCTGGCCGTCGAAGACGACCGGCACGGCTTCCAGATTGCGCGACAGCGCGTGGATCCCGCCGACCCACGTCGCGCCATGGGCCCTGGCGAACAGGTCGTCCGCCATGCCCGTCCTCATCAGTCGCATCAGTCTCGGCTCCCGTCAGGGCGCGACCGTCCGTCGATACGTGCAGGGGCGCGTATCGTTCCATCCCGCCATCCGGGCGGGGCCCGACATGTCGCTGGGTAACGTGTCTGTGTTCGTTACTGGTTGAATGTTGAGGAGCCGCGGTCGCCTCAGCGGACAGGCTAGGCAAATCCGTTACAGCCGTAAATTAAAATATGAGGTTTTTTATAAACTTATTTGGGTTAAATTCGCCGGGTTTTGTGCCATCTGCCGAACGTTTCTCCAGCCGAAACGTGCCGCACCCCGCAGCTATGGCCGCGGCGCCCGGTAGCGCAGCCCGTCGATCAGAAGGCCCAGCATGCGTCGGGTATGGGCGGCGCCGTCCTCGCCGCCGGCGGTGGCAAGGTTGCCGATCGCGCGCAGCAGATCATATGCCGCAACATCGCCGCGGATCGCGCCGGCCGCCGCGGCCTTGTCCAGCAGGGTGGTCAGCGCCGGTTCGAACCGGCTGCGGAAATGGTCGGGCAGGCTGTCGAAGGCCGGGTCGCCGGAATGCAGCGCTGCGGCCAGCCCCTTCTTCGTGGTCAGGAAGCCGGTATAGCGCGCCAGCCACAGCGCCAGTGCCTCGGCCGGCGGGTGGCTTGCGGCAAGGGTGGCGGCTTCGGCTGCGCAGCTGTCGACCTCGCGCCGGAACACCGCCGCCACCAGATCGGCGCGTTTGGGAAAGCGGCGATACAGCGTGCCGACGCCGACGCCCGCCCGGGCGGCGATCTCGCGTGCCGGTGCGTCGACACCCGCCTCGGCGAACAGCGCCTTCGCCGCCTCCAGCAGGGCGTCTTCGCTGCGCTGCGCATCGGCGCGCAGCCGCCGGAAGCTGCCGGTTTCCGCCGTCTCGTCCCCGCTCACACGCCTCTCTCCCCGGCCGGGCCGCCCCGGAAACGGGTCTCCGGGCACAGCTTGTCGCTTGATAAACGGAACGTGGTTCCGTATATCTCGGTCTCAGACGGAACGCGGTTCCGTTTATAGCCGGATCGCAGTTCCGTTTCCTGTTCTACAGGCGAAGCCAGCCCTCCCGCCAGCCCCTCCTGACCGAAGGCGTCTCTCCCATGTCCGATCTGATCCAGGCGGCCCGGCATCTGCCGGCGCGCCCAGCCCTTCCCACCCTGTCGGTGGCCCCGATCCACATCCCCGTGCCCGGCCGGCCGCGGCCGCTGGCGCTGCGCGTCACCCTGCCGGCGCCCACCCTGCCGGTACCGGACGGGGGGAGCGATCCTCTGCCGGTGGTTCTGCTGTCTCACGGCCACGGGCCGTCGCTCTACCTGTCGTCGCTGGATGGGTATGCGCCGCTGGCGGGTTTTCTGGCCGGGCAGGGGTTTCTGGTGATCCAGCCCACCCATGCCAGTTCACGATCCGGCGGCCTCGGCGCCGATGCGCCGGGCGCGCCGCTGTTCTGGCGGATGCGGGTGGCCGAGATGACCGCGATCCTCGACCGGCTGGACGAGATTGCGGCCCTGATCCCCGGCGCGCCCCCGATCTCTGGTGCAGCCCCGCGGCCGGACCGGGACCGCATCGCCGCCATCGGCCATTCCATGGGCGGCCAGACCGTCGGCATGCTGCTGGGGGCGCGCCTGACCGACCCGACCGACCCGGCGGCGCGGGATGTGAACCTGATCGAGCCGCGGATCCGCGCCGGGGTGCTGCTCGCCGCCCCCGGCCGCGGCGGCGATGGGTTGAGCGCCCATGCCGCCGCCGCCTGGCCGGCGCTGAACCCCGATTTCAGCCACATGACCACGCCCTCGCTGGTGGTCTGCGGCGAGCTGGACGACAACCCGCATCTGACCACCATGGGCCCCGCCTGGCATGCCGACCCCTTCCACCTCAGCCCCGGCGCCCGCGCCCTGCTGACGCTGGCCGGCGCCGGCCACGGCCTGGGCGGCATTGCGGGGTATGATGCGAAGGAAACCGACGACGAAGACCCCGACCGCCTGGAAACCACCCGCCGCCTGACGGCGGCCTGGCTGCGCTCCACCCTCGACCCCACCCACCCGGTATGGGAGCAGGCGGTGGCGGCGCTGCGCGCGCATGCGCCGGGGTTGGGGTGGGTGGAGGGGCGGTGAGGTGCCATCCACGGCGATCCGGCAGCAACGGGGCGCCGGTCAATATCCGTTCACGACGATTTCCAGCATGTGAACAGCTGGCGCCATTGCGAGAGAAACAATAACGCTCGCAACCACCTTAAGTGTCAGGTTCCCATTATAATGCCTGGTGTCGCGTCCTCATCTGGCAGCGAATCAAGTATGTCGTTCGCATCATCTTCGTCAAAATCAAGGTCATGTCTTCCCGCGGCCTCAGGCGGCCGCGGGCTTTTTTCAGCCGGCAGGTTCATCGAGCTTCAGCTTTTCACGCGCGTTGTGAAAATATTCACGGATGCGCACAGCATCCCTGACTTTCCCCGAGATCCTGCTACCGGGCGTGATGTCCACAAAGCCGGGGCCGGCGGCAACCATGCTGACAGTCGTCCAGAAGCCTTCACCCCTCGACACATATTGTGAAGAGCTGGCGGCACGCCGACGCCGTGTAGCGACGTTCTCAGCCATCGTATCTTCTCCTCACGACTTCTAAAAGCCGGGAACGTTGGCAACGGCCGCGGGTGTGGCTGGCATGAGACCAACGGAGATGCCAGCGCGGCCCCGAGAGAAAACGATGAGCGCAGTGGCTCCGAGATTCGGGGCGGGCCGTTACTTACTGGAGCCACGGCTTCATCATGCGTCGTGCCTTTTCCAGTTGGGTACTTATATGAGCGCGCGGGGCGTTCTTGGAGACAAGGAAAGCAGACATATCAGCCCTTGCCTGTGCCCATGGTATGCCCTGTGAGCGAAGGCACGTAAGATATTCAAAAGCCCTTTCCTCATCTAGGGGATGCTTTGAAAATTCCAGATCATCTACCCCAAAGCACTGTGAGATTAAGTTATTACAGCTCATTTCTTGCCTCGAATTTCATACAAAGCAGGTTTTGATTGTATATTTTGTTGCAGATGGTCGATCCAAAGCCAAGCCGACAATTATCCGAATTCTTGGCGTTGATGGTGGGGTACTGCGGGGTGAATTCACTGTCTGGCTTAGCCTCACGTGCCTCCTTATGTCATTTCGTTCTCTGGCCGATCCGAACTTCTTCCATCTTTGGCAGTCTGGCTAAGATTCTGTTAGGTCGTCAAGCGCTTCAACATTCTGGACATGGTGATGGGGCCGGGTTGACAGTTTACGGAACCCCCTCGCCTTCAACTTTCGTCCACCGCCGTCTCGCCGATCTAGATGCCGAACCTTTCGAAGATGAGCTACGTCAGATCCTTGAGCCGCGAACGCAACATTACCCGCCTGGGCAGGCCTGCGACCGCTTTTTTCTACCAGCGCCTCATGCTCGCCAGCGCCCGGATCCGGACCCCGGTGCAGGCGCTGGGGCAAACCACGCAGCACACCGCGTCTGAAAACTGACGTTGGGCCTCAGGGGCTCCTGTTGGCGCGCGCCTGTATGTCGGCACATCGGGCCATCAGCGTCTCGAACGGTTCTGCATCGTCGAAGAGCAGACCGTCCTCGACCATTCTGGCGTAGTCCTCTTTCAGGGCCTTCGCAGCGTCCCCCGTCGGCACCAGCTTCAGACCGCCATTGATGGCGGCGTCATAGTCGATCGGTGTCCGATCGGCGGCCTTTTCAGCAAAGAACATCCCTTTGTGTCGGGCAACACTGCCGGCCAGGTCGCGCTTTTCGAAGGCAGCCTCGGCCAGTCCGGCATCATCCAGCCGGACGATATCGTGCCAATGTCGCGCGAAGCGATCTCCACGCAGTCGTTCCTGCAGACAGAACACATGGATTGCCGTCGCTTTCTCCCAGAACGTCCGTTCGGCATGCATGACGCGGGGGCGCGCTGTGGGAAATGTCAGTTCGGCGATCAGCTCCGAGGCATCGCAGACAATGTCGCGGGAGCTTGCCGGTTCGCCCGTCGAGCGTGCGCCGAATTCCAGCATGACGCTGGGGGCGACATAGCCCGATCCGGTGCTGGTCGGTTCATAGTCAATGAAGAGCTTCTCGCCGTCGATCCGGACGGTGGCGGCAAGATCTTCTGCCGTCAATGCGGCCGTGACGATCGGTCCGACGACGGTCTCCACCCAATGTGGCAGTCGTCGGCGGACCTCGGCTGACCAACGCCTCTCCTCGCTCCGGGTCTTTGGCAGGGCTTCGCCATCTTCGCCTGCCAGATCTGGCACAATCGCCCGAATGTCGTAGGTCAGGTCGACGTCCTCGGAAAACCGGCGGATGGCTCGATAGACTTTCGACAGCGATGTGCCGCCTTTGAACACCAGATCCGCGCCGAGCGGCGCGGCGTAGAGCGCGTGCAGTGCCCAGACGACCCAGACATCCTTTTCGAGAAGATGCGCAGGCCGCCCCGACCGTTCTGCCGCGACACCCAGGGCGTCGCGCCGGTCGCCAGCCGACAGTTGCAGAAAACGCTCAGCCATGGGCCACCTTTCCCACATGCTGCGCAAGCCATGTCGGCAGCTGTGGTGCGGCCGCGACCAGTTCGCCGAAGGTGCCGGGCGGCATCTTTCGTTTCAGGGTTTTGAGGGCCGCTTCCGCTTTCTCGGGGCCGAGCCAGGCCAGCGCCCGGACGGCCTGCCCCGCCGGCCGGTCGGCCAGCACCAGTTGCCAGCGCGGCGCATGCCGCAGTTCCACCACCTGTTTGCCAAGCTGCATGTTCCGGCTGCGCCCCGAGGTCAGATAGACCGGCCGGACGGGAACCTGCGTCGTCAGCCCCAGGGCGTTTGCCGCCGCGGCACCGTTGGAGGCGATGATCTCCCCGTTTCGGGCTGCGACGGCCCGGACCGTCTGCTCCACCGAGGGTGGGCGGGTGCCGAACCGGCTGCCGACGGGATGAAGATAAATGCCCCGACTGGCGCGGATCAGACGACCCCGGGCGGCCAGGCGCGACAGAGCCTGGTCCACCGCTGCCCGATTTCCAAGATGAAGCAGGCTTTTGGCGGATACCGGCGTGCCTTCGGGCAAGCCCGCCGCATGGGCCAGAATGCGTTCGCTCAGCTGGGTCATGGCGCACCTCCTGTCAGAAAAATAGGTAAGTTTCTGACAAAATGCAAAAGGCACGCCCGAGGCCCATCCCTGAAAAAAACACCGCCGCAGCCCGAAGGCCACGGCTTTCACCCGTCACTTCCGCCATTCCCCGTCTCTCATCGCATCGTCCCCGGGGGACAAGACCCCGTCGCCCCTTGCGGCCCCGCCTTGCGTCTGAAGCGCCGCCCTCAGCGCCGCATTCTCCGCCTCCAGTTCCGCGATACGGTCCCGGACCGGGCGCAGGGCTTCGGTCAGCTCCGCCTCGGTGAAGCGGGGGGTGATGTATTGGGGGCAGTTCCAGTCGAAGGCCTCCAGATGCAGGCGGATGATGCGTTCGGCCTTTGGGGTCGTGGCGCCCGGCACCCGGGCGGTCAGGGCCGGATCGGCATCCAGCGCCACGATCTCGGCCCGGGCATAGATCTTCAGCCGTGCGCGGCGCGGATAGTCCATCAGGAAGAGGCTGACCCTGTCATTCGTCGACAGGTTGCCGAGGCTTATGTATTGCCGGTTGCCGCGCTGGTCGGCGAAGGCCAGGCTGCGATCGTCCAGCACGGTCAGAAACCCTTGGGGCCCGCCGCGATGCTGAACATAAGGCCAGCCGGTTTCCGAGGTCGTGGCCATGTAGAAACTGTCCCGGCTGGCGATGAAGGCCGCTTCCTGGTCGGTGAACCGGTCGAACGCCCGGTGTCCCTTGAAATCCTGCCAGAGATGCGCGACGCCCAGCCGGTCCTGCGCCGCCCGCACGGCCGGCGTCATCGCGATGTCGAGAAAGCCGTACCCCATGATCCGTCCCTCCGGCTGCGGATGGTTCATTTTCTGTCATTCATGAGGTAACAGGCGGCAGGCCGTGCAACAATCGGCGGAATACGGCGAGCATCTCCCCGGGTTTTGAGGAAATCATGGACCGTCTGGAAGCGATGGGGTTCCTTCTGGCGGCGCTGGAGGCCGGCAGTTTCTCGGCCGCCGCCCGCCGGCTGGGGGTGCCGGCGGCAACGCTCACCCGCCGCATCGACCAGCTGGAACGGGTGACCGGCGCCACCCTGCTGATCCGCACCACCCGCCGGCTGGTGCTCACCGATGCCGGGCAGCGCTATGTCGAGGGCGCGCGCCGCATCGTCGCCGAGGTTCGGGATATGGAACGCGAGGCGGCGGGCGAGTTCATCGAGCCGACCGGCCGGCTGGTGGTCAGCGCGCCGCGCATGTTCGGCCGGCTGCATGTCCAGCCGGTCATTCATGATTTCCTGCGCCGGCATGCGGCGATTTCGGTGGTGCTGCATCTGTCGGACGGCAATGTCGATCTGGCAGCCGGTGCCGCCGATCTGGCGGTGCGTATCGGCGTGCTGCCCGACAGCAGCCTGATCGCCACCCGCCTCGGCCGGATGCGCGTGGTCACCGTCGCCAGCCCGGCCCTGCTCGACCGCCATGGCGAGCCGCACCATCCGGATGATCTGGCCGGCCTGCCCGGTGTGGTGTTCGACATGCCGCCCTCCGACCGCCTGGCGCATGCCCCGGCCCGCAGCCGGGGCCCGGATCCGGGACCGTGCACCGCCACCCGGCTGATCGTCACCGGCGCGGAAGCCGCGGTGGATGCCGCCGTGGCGGGTGTGGGCGTGGTGCGCCTGCTGCATTATCAGGCGGCGCAGGCCCTGGCGGATGGCCGGCTGCGCCTTGTCCTGGAAGCGTTCGAACCCGAACCGGCCCCCGTGCATGTGCTGCACGCCCCGCTCGCCCAGCTGCCGCAGAAGACCCGCTATTTCATCGATTTTGCCAGCGCCCGGATCCGGGCCTCGGTGCAGGCGCTGGCGATGCCGCCAGAGGATGACAAAACCCCGCCGCAACCCATAGGCCGCGGCGGTGCCTGATCGTCGTCGATCCCCGGATGGGGGCGGGCGGTTACGGCTGCTGTTCTGCCGCATCCTCTTTCATTTCGAACCACATCGCGTTCAGCACGGCGAAGGCGCAGGCGAGCGGCAGGCCGAGCAGCCAGGCGAAGTACCACATTGGGTTGTCTCCTTCGTGATGCTTGCGATCAATAGTAGTGGCCGGCTTCGTCGCGGATCGCCTCTTCTTCCACCTTTCCCCACATGATGCGGTAGGCCCAGGCGGTATAGGCCAGGATCAGCGGCAGGAAGATCACGGTCACGACCAGCATGATGAACAGGGTGAGGTGCGAGGACGACGCATCCCAGACCGTCAGGCTGGAGCGCGGATCGATGGAGGAGGGCAGGATGAAGGGGAACATCGACAGCCCGACCGTCGAGATCACCCCGAAGATCGACAGCCCCGAGGCTATGATCGACAGGCCCCGGATCCGGGCACGAAGCCCGATCAGGGTGACGGCGGCGCCCGCAAAGCCCAGCACCGGCGCGATCAGCATCCAGGGGTTGTTGGCGTAGTTCACGAACCAGGCGCCGTCGCCATGGACGACGTCTTTCAGCAGCGGGTTCGACGGGCCGTCGGCCGCCATCGGTGCCGCCAGCGCATAGCCGTCCACCCAGTTGGCCAGCGCCAGCCCGCCGAGCGCGAAGAGGGCGATGGTGGCGACGGCGGCGACGGTGCCGAAATTCCGCGCCCGCTCACCCACCACGCCGCCGGCCTTCAGGGTCAGCCAGACCGCGCCGTGCATGGCCAGCATGGCCACCGACATCAGCCCGCAGAGCAGGGCGAAGGGGTTGAGCAGGCCGAAGAAACTGCCCTCATAGAAGGCGCGGAGCGTGTCGTCGAGCCGGAAGGGCACCCCCTGGAGCACATTGCCGACCGCGACACCGAAGATCAGCGCCGGCACGAAGCCGCCCACGAACAGCGCCCAGTCCCAGGACGACCGCCAGCGGGCCTCGATCCGCTTGGAGCGGTATTTGAACGCCACCGGCCGCAGGATCAGGGCCGCCAGCACCACGAACATGGCGAGGTAGAAGCCCGAGAACGAGACCGCGTAGAGCGGCGGCCAGGCGGCGAAGATGGCGCCGCCGCCCAGGATGAACCAGACCTGGTTGCCTTCCCAGACCGGGCCGATGGTGTTGATGGCGACGCGGCGCTCCACATCGGTCTTCGCCACGAAGGGCAGCAGCAGGCCGACGCCCATGTCGAAGCCGTCGGTGGCGGCGAAGCCGATCAGCAGGATGCCGAGCAGCCCCCACCAGATCAGGCGCAGCGTGCCGTAGTCGATAAGCTCATGCAGGATCATGGCTGGTCACTCCGCCGGGAAGGGCCGGGCGGCGCCACCTGCGGCAGGCAGCGGCGTCGAGGGCGGGACAGGGTCGTGATCGGGCTGCGGCCCCTTGCGGATGGCGCGGAGCATCAGCCCCATCTCGATCACGAACAGCACGCTGTAGAACAGGGTGAAGCCGGCGATGGTCAGCAGCAGTTCCCCGGCCCCCAGGCTGGACACCGCCATGGCGGTGGGCAGCACGCCTTCGATGATCCAGGGCTGCCGGCCAAGTTCGGCCACGATCCAGCCCATTTCGGCCGCGATCCAGGGCAGCGGGATCGCCAGCACCGCGATCTTCAGCAGCCAGCGCTGTTCCCCCAGCCGGTTGCGGGCCGACTGCCAGAAGAACACGCCGGTCAGCAGGATGAAGAAGAAGCCGAGCCCGACCATGATCCGGAAGGCCCAGAACAGCGTCGGCACATGCGGCACCAGATCCCAGGCGGCCTGGTCGATCTGGGCATCGGTTGCAAGCCGGGGGTCGTCGACATAGCGCATCAGCAGCAGGGCATGGCCCATATTGCCGCCATTGGCCTCGAAGGCCTCGCGCACCTCGGGGCCGACCGCATCGATGCTGCGGGCGGCACGGATCTTCTGCAGCGCGTCATAGGCGATGATGCCGCTCCGGATCCGCTCCTTGCCCCTCTCGACCAGATCGTTGATCCCGGGCACTTCGGTATCGAGCGAGCGGGTGGCGATCAGGCCCAGCGCATAGGGGATGGTGATCACGTGATGGGTCTCGCGCCCCTCCTGATCGGGGAAGCCGAGTGCCGTGAAGCCGGCCGGTGCGGCTTCCGTCTCCCACATGCCTTCCATCGCCGCCAGCTTCATGCGCTGGTGTTCGGTCGCCATATAGCCGCTCTCGTCGCCCAGCACCACCACCGACAGCGAGGACAGCAGGCCGAACGAGGCCGCCACCGCCATGGAGCGCTTGGCGAGCAGCACGTGCCTTCCCTTCAGCATGTACCAGGCCGACACGCCGAGCACGAAGATCGACGCGGTGACATAGCCGGCCGAGACGGTGTGCACGAACTTGGCCTGGGCGACCGGGTTGAACAGCACCTCGAAGAAGTTGTCGACCTCCATCCGCATGGTCGCGGGGTTGAAGGCGGCGCCCACCGGGTTCTGCATCCAGCCATTGGCGATCAGGATCCAGAGTGCCGAGAAGTTCGACCCGATGGCCACCGCCCAGGTGGCGCAGAGGTGCTGAACCTTCGTCATCCGGTCCCAGCCGAAGAAGAACAGGCCGACGAAGGTGGCTTCCAGGAAGAAGGCCATCAGCCCTTCGATCGCCAGCGGCGCGCCGAAGATGTCGCCGACGTAATGGCTGTAATAGCTCCAGTTCATGCCGAACTGGAACTCCATGGTGATGCCGGTCGCGACCCCGAGCACGAAGTTGATGCCGAACAGCGTGCCCCAGAATTTGGTCATCTGGCGCCAGATCGCGCGGCCGGTCATCACATAGACCGTTTCCATGATCGCGATCACGATCGACAGGTCCAAGGTCAAGGGCACGAAGAGGAAGTGATAAAGGGCGGTCAGGGCGAATTGCAGCCGTGACAGCGATACGACGTCCAGTTCCATTCGAACAACTCCCGCCGGCCGGACCGGCATTATCCCTGGCCGCATCCCCGGTGGCGGACGATACCGTCCGGGGCGGTGCGGCGGTCGTCAATCCGGGCGGAGCCTGTCGAGCGCCGCCCGGAATTCCGTCTCACCACGCCTGAGATCGCCGGTGATCCGCCCGCCTTCCAGGATCAGAAGCCGGTCGGCCAGGGCGGCCTCCCGCCGCAGATGCGTGACGACGAGTATCGTCTGCGTCTGCGGCAATTCCTTGACCGTTGTCAAAACGTCTGCAGCCGTCCGGGCGTCCAGCCCGTCGGTCGGCTCGTCGAGCAGCAGCAGCGGCGCGTCACGCAGGAAGATGCGCGCCAGCGCCATTCGCCGCCGCTGCCCCGAAGAGAGCCCCTCTCCGCCCTCTCCCAGCCGCTGGCCGAGCCCTGCCGTGTGGTCGCGGACCATCTGCCCCAGCCCCGCGCGGTCGAGTGCGGCCAGCATGCGGTCTGATGTCGCAGCCGGGTCGGCGAGCGCCAGATTGCCGGCCAGATCATCGGCGAACAGCTCGGTCGCCTGGCCCAGCAGGCTGTGCGGCAGCGCCCGGATCCGGCCCCGATCGGGCCGGCGTTCGCCCGCGATCAGCTCGACCAGGGTCGATTTGCCGGCACCGCTCGGCCCCAGCAGCGCCACCCGCTCGCCGCGGGCGAGCGCAAGCGACAGCCCGTCGAACAGCGGCGCCGCCGCGCCGTCATGGGCGAAGCGCAGATCCTCGATCACCAGTGCGGTGGACGCTGGTGGCGGGTCGGCCGCAGGTGGCGGCGGTACGGGTTGGGGTTTCAGCATCGGCAGCAGCCGGCGGGCCGCGATGACCGTGCGGCCCAGGTCGAGCACGCCGCGGCGCAGCGCCGCGAAAGGTTCCATCAGTGCCAGCGACACCAGCACCACCAGCGCCGCCTGCGGCACCGTCGCGATGCCGGCCTGGACCAGCCCGCCCGCCGCGGCAAGGCTGCCGGCCAGCAGCACCGCGCTTGCCGCGCCGAAGCCGGCGGCGGCGGCGGTGTCCAGCCGGTTCAGCCGGTCGTCGGCCAGGGCCAGCCGGGTTTCGGCCGCGGCGGCATGGTCGCGCGCCGCCCCGATCCGCCCGGTCATCAGATGGTCGGTCTGGCCCGCCACCAGATCGACCGTGCGCATGCGCAGGGCTTCCAGCGCCGCCGCCCGCCGCCGGGCCGGCCGGTCGGCGGCCCGGGCCAGCGCGAGCGGCAGGGCGATGCCGGTCACCCCCACCCCCAGCCCCACCCCAACCCCAAGCCGGGTATCGATCAGCGAGAGCGCCAGCGCCGCCAGCGCCGCGGTAATCACCGCCGCCGCCGCCGGCAGCAGCACCCGCAGATAAAGAGTGTCCAGCGCATCCACCTCCACCGTCAGCCGGTGGAGCAGTCTTGCCGGCCGGGCCTTCAGCGCCCGGGCGCGATCGGCGCCGGCATGGGCGCGGAACAGCCGCTCGCGCAGCTCTGCCAGCAGGCCCAGCGTCGCGTCATGGCTCACCAGCCGCTCGCCATAGCGGCCGCCGGTGCGCAGCAGCGCCAGCATGCGGATGCCCGCCGCCGGCCGGAACACGTCAAAAGCGAGTGCCGTTGCAGCGGCACTTCCTGCAGCTGCAGTGGCGGTGATGAACCAGCCCGAGAGCCCCAGCAGCGCCACCCCGGCCAGCACGGTCAGCGCCGCCAGCGCGATGCCGCCCAGCAGCGGCTTGCGGCGCATGCGGAAGAACAGCGCCGCGGTGGCGGCGAGCGCCCGCATCCTGCCCTGTCTGCGCGGTGCGAGGCTTGTATGAATTCCACTCATCGGGCCGTCTCCTGGTAGGATGTTTGGCCTGATAGCCGGGAGAGGGTCGCCGCGTTGCGCTCGAAGGATGATC
>NZ_NYWI01000020.1:0-200294 GCF_002684955.1 Tistrella sp.
CTTCGCCGAAGCCAAGGGCAACGGCTTCGACACCAAGGTGATGCGCCAGGTGCTCAAGCTCCGCAAGATGGAGCCGCACGACGTGGCGGAGCAGGACGAACTGCTCGAACTCTACAAGCGCGCCCTGGGCATGCCGATCGGCTGAGCCCCCGGCGACGGCATTCGAACGGGCGCCGCCTCTTCATCGAGGCGGCGCCCGTTTTCGTTCCACAGGCGGCAGGCTATGCTCTCACCCCGGGGGCGACACGGTCCCCGGATCAGAGGGAGACGACGCCATGGCCCTGCTCACCATGCTCGAGATCGACGGCATAGAGCCGGAACGCTCCACCCCCAACCCCGCCAATGTGCTGGAGGGCGCGCCGGTCTTCCGCACCTGGAGCGTGGAAGAGCGGCCCGACGGCCTCGCCGCCGGGCTCTGGGAGGCGACGCCCGGCAAATGGCGCTTCGTCAGCGACTGCTGGGAATACTGCCGCATCCGCTCGGGGCTTTCGATCATCACCGAGGATGGCGGCGCCGCCCGCCGGGTCGGCCCCGGCGATGCCGTCATCCTTCAGGAGGGCTTCACCGGCACCTGGGAAGTGGTGGAGACCACGCTCAAGGACTATGTGGTCAAGACCTGACCCGCGCCGGCAACAGACGGGTCGCGATCACCCGATCCAGCGCCAGCCGCCCCGGCCCCGCCAGGGCGATGACCAGCCCGGCCAGGATCCAGGGGATCTGTTCGGCCGGCTGAGAGATGCCGTTCTCCAGCCCCTGGGGCGTCTGGCCCACCACCAGCAGGATGGTGGCGGCCATGACCGCGAGGCCGAGGCCGGCAAGCCGGCCGGCGAGCCCCACGGCCAGCAAGACCGGCAGGGTGAGTTCGGCCGTGGTGGTCAGCAGCGCCGCGATCCACGGATCGACACCCGGCAGCGGGTGGATGTCGCCGAACAGGAAGGTCTGGGTCGACCATCGCTCCACCCTGAGCATGCCGGTGTGGAAAAACGGCCAGGCGAGCCAGAGCCGGAGCGCCGCCAGCAGGCCGGCCGCGATCCAGCCGTCGCCGGCCCCGGGCAGGCGGTAATAGCCCTGCAGGATACGTCGCATGGGAAAATCCTTCGATGATCAGGCAGCAGGGCAGAGCGCGCCCGCGGATATCAGCCCACCCAGCGCCGCCGGCAGGTCCAGATCGGGGCGGCGTTCCAGTGCCAGCGCGACCACGGCGGTAAGCGCCGGCACCTCGCCCCGGTCGTTCGGACAGAACAGCCCGGCCAGGATGCCGGTCCCGGCGGGCATGGGGTGATGAACCGGCAGGCCCGAGGCACCGCGCACCACCAGCACACAGTCCGGACCGCGCTCTACCGCTTCGGCCAGGTTCAGGACGGCATCGGGTTGATGGGCCGCCCAGATCGCCTGAACCGGCCAGGGCGCATCGACCACCCGGGCCGACGGCCTGAGCATCAGGCGGGTCGGCGGGGCCTCACCGGGGTGAAAAACCGGGGTCTCAGGCGCGAACCAGATCGCCACCCGCGCCCATTCCAGCCGCGCCACCCAGGCGACCGCCGGCCAGAGATCGGCCTCTGCCGCCAGCTGGTCGGGAAAGTCCGCCCCCCAGGCCGACAGCTGCGGCAGGGCCGGGGGGTGATCACGCAGATGTGTGCGTGCGAAGATTGCGAATGCTGCGTCACCGATCATCATACGGGTGACCGGAAAGGCCGCGGCCAGCGCCTCGATCGCCGCACCCGCGGCATTGCGGCGATGCACCACCAGCCGGCGCTGCAGAGCGGCGGCGGACCAGCGGGGATCGGCCCAGCCGGCAATGGCCGCCGGGTCGACCGGCGCCCGGCCAAATGCCATCGCCGCCATCCGGTCCTGAAAATCGCCGAGGCTCATGGCCGCACCCGATCGATGGCGAGGTCGGCGCGCGCCGCCTCGGCGATCAGCACCGCCCAGGGCGGCAGATCGGTGTCGCGCTCCAGCAGAACCGGCACCGGCCCGGTCGCCGCCAGGGCCTGATCGAGCAGATCCCAGACCGGATCGGCCACCGGGTGGCCGTGATCGTCGATCAGCAGCGCCGGGGCCGCGGGATCCTCGGGATCCGGCTCCACCGCATGACCGGCGATGTGGATCTCGGCCACCGCCGCAAGCGGCATCGCCGCCAGCCAGGCACGCACATCGCCCCCCAGATTATGGGCGCTGACCGCGATGTTGTTGACGTCGAGCAGCAGGCCGCAGCCGGTCTGCCGGACCAGGGCGGTCAGGAAGGCCGGCTCGTCCATCTCGCCGGCCAGCGGCAGGTAGGTGGAGGGGTTCTCGATCAGCAGCGGCCGCTTCAGCGCATCCTGAATGCGGCAGACATTGTCTGCCAGACTGCGCAAGGCCCCGGCCGTCATCGGCAGCGGCAGCAGGTCGTCGATCCAGCCGGCCGGTGTCCGGCACCAGGCGGCGTGTTCCGATACCAGCACCGGGTCCAGCCGGCGGGCCAGATCGACCAGCCGCGCCAGATGATCGGCATCGATACCGCCGGCGCTGCCGGGCGACAGGCCGACGCCGTGGATCGAGACCGGCAGATCCGCCCGCAGCCGTTCAAGATCCCGCAGCCGCGGATGCGACCCGGCGCCCGGGTGCGCAGGCATGAAGGTCTCGGCATGGATCTCCACCCAGCCGGGCCGGGCGGCGGTTCCCGACAGAAGGCCGGGGAGGTGCGGCGGGCGCAGGCCGATCCCTGCGATCGCATTGGTGCCTGCCATATCACCGCACCTCCTGCCGGATGGACGATTTCGTCTTGTGGAACGCTCAACCCTTCTTCGGGTTCATACCCTTGAAGGGCTCCAGCATCCCGCCCATGCCGACGCAGCTGCCCTTGGCGACGGCCTTCCAGTCGGCGCCGTCGTAATCGGCCTTGGACATGCCGGCGCAGGAATGGGTGCCCGCGGCATTGGCGCAGTCGTTCTGGCCGGCCTTCGAAATGCCATAGCACTTCTCGGTCTCGGCGGCCGTGGCCGGAACGGTGGCGAGCGTCACGGCGGCCAGCGACATGGCGGCGGCGATGGCGGCGGTGACGTTGTCGATACGCATGGTCATCGGATCCTGCTCCCTCTCGGTCGGGCGGCAATGCCGGCTCCCCCTGGAACCCGTCCGCATCCCTGCCGTCCTTGACATGAGCATAGCCAGCCTCGGGCCCGGTCCGCCAATCACCCTGAGGCGCCGCGCCATCACGATTTCGTGTGTCCGGCGTGACGTCTGCCATGGCGCGAGGGGCAAGCCGTATGAAATCATATGCATCTACAGGTTGTGTGAATAAAAAAGAACACCGGTGAGGCTTTTCTGGCCACGACACGCCTCATACGTGTGTCATTCATGGCCTGAAGACGAATGACATGTGATGCAATATCGTCGTTAAGTTTCAGTTCATGATTCGATCCCCCCCTCGCCCCATGTAGCTTAGAGCGAGCCTGCGTCCATGGACGCAGCTCCGGATTGTAACCATCGGCGCGAATGCGCCGATGAGCGCCCGGTTGCGCCACAAACGCGCCCCCCAAATCGTCCGGATACCGGACCCATCCCTCAGGAGAAGACACATGCTCACCAACGACATCGCCGCCGTGCGCACCGCCGCCATCGACAGCCTGCACCGCACCCTGTCGGGGCCCCGGCCCTTCGCGGCGGCGCAGCCCCGCAGCCAGGGCGGGCTCGCCCCCGAACTGCCGGGCCTGCAGCGCCGCATGGCGGAATGGAAGGCCGAGTACCCCGAGCATCATGTCACGGTTGGCCGCGCGCCGCAGTCCGGATCCATCATGCTGGCCAATAACGATTATCTCTCGCTCGCCGATGACGGCCGGATCATCGGCGCGCTCCGCGCCGCCCTCGACGACGTGAAGACCGAGACCTTCATGTCGGGCGTGTTCGTGCAGTTCCTCGACGCGCAGGGCGCCTATGAGCGCGAGATGGCCCGGTTCCTGGGCTCGGAAGGTGTCGCCCTCTGCCAGTCGGGCTGGGCCGCCAATGACGGGCTGATCCAGGCGATCGCCGATGCCGACACCCCGGTCTATGTCGATCTCTACGGCCATGCCTCGCTCTGGCAGGGCATCCACAGCGCCGGCGCGAAGCCGCGGCCCTTCCGCCACAACAACATGACCCATCTGCGCAGCGTGATCGCCAAGAACGGCCCGGGCGTGATCCTGGTCGATTCGGTCTACAGCACCAGCGGCGATCTCTGCCCGCTCGACCAGCTCTGCGATCTGGCGGAAGAGACCGGCTGCATGCTGGTGGTGGATGAAAGCCACGGCGTCGGCGTGTTCGGGCCCCAGGGCTCGGGCCTGGTGACCGCCATGGGGCTGGAGCACCGGGTGCATTTCCGCACCTTCAGCCTGTCCAAGGCCATGGTCGGCCGCGGCGGCATCGTCGCCGGCACGAAGAAGACGCTGGAATACTTCCGCTACACCTCGCGGCCGGCGATCTTCAGCTCCACGGTTCTGCCGCACGAGATCGCCGGCTTCCGCGCCACGCTCGACGTGATCCAGGCCGACGAGCACCGGCGGTCGCGGCTCTTCGCCAACACCGCCTATCTGCGGGCGGGCTTGGCCGAGGTGGGCATCGATGTGGGCTCCAGCCCGGCGCCGATCATCTCGCTGATCGGCGGGGCCGAGGCGAAAACCGCGCAGCTGCGCGACCGGCTGGAAGATCACGGCATCTTCGGCGCGGTGTTCTGCGCCCCGGCAACGCCCAAGGGTCGGTCGCTGGTGCGGCTGACGGTCAATTCCGGTCTCACCCAGGACGATCTGGACCGGGTGATCCGGGCGGCGGCGGATTGCCGGGATCTGCTGGTCAGCGACCTGCGCATCGATCGCGATGCCGCCTGATCTGCGGATCCCGACCCGGCGGGCGGCCCTTCGGGGCCGCCCCGATGCGGGCCGCGGGCGGCGTTCAGGCCGCTTCCGGTGCCGCGATCAGCCCGGCATAGAGGGCGGCATCGATATTGCCGCCCGACAGCACCACGCCGATGCGCCGGCAGCCTGCCAGCCGGCCGGCGGCGGCATCGGCCATGGCACCGGCCAGGGCGGCCGCCCCCGCCCCTTCGGCCAGGTTGTGGGTATCGGCGTGACAGGCCCGGACCGCCTCGGCAAGCCCGGCTTCAGACACGGTCACGAAACGCGACACGCCGCGGCCGATCACCTCCAGCGCCCAGGGGTCGGGCGACCGGCAGGCGATGCCGTCGGCAAAGGTCGTGGCCTCGGCGGTCTCGATCCGCCGGCCGGCGGCAAAGGACAGGGCATAGGCCGGTGCGCCTTCGGCCACCACGCCCACGATTTCGGTTTCAAGCCCCAGCGCATCGCGCGCCCGCACCGCGCCGCAGATGCCCGAGCCCATGCCCACCGCCACATACAGCCGGTCCAGCGCCGGCGCGGCGGTCAGGAATTCCAGCGACTGGGTGGCGGTGCCGTCGGCGATGTCAGGAGAGATCGCCGGCACCATCACCGCCCGTCCGCCCGCGGCCTCGACCATCGCCGCGGCATGGTCGCGCGCCGCCTGATAGTCGGCGCCGCCCTCCACCACCTCGGCGCCCAGCGCGCGCATGGCGGCATTCTTCCCGGTGCTGTTGCCGCGCGGCACCACGATGGTCGCGGCGATGCCGTGACGCCGGGCGGCGAAGGCGACCGCCTGGCCGTGATTGCCGCGGGTGGCGGCGATCAGATGCCGGACCTCGGGCCGCGCCCGCAGCAGGCGGGTGACGTGGACGATGCCGCCGCGCAGCTTGAAGGCGCCGATCGGGGTGTGGTTGTCGTGCTTCATCCAGGTCTCGACCCCCAGCCGCCGGGACAGCAGCGGCCAGGCGATCTGTGGCGTGGGCGCCATCGCCTCCCCCACGATCCGGCGGGCATCCTCCAATGCGGCATCGATCGTCATCCCGGCGTCTCCCCTGCACGATCGTCCTAAGGACAATCTTTGAATTCACTTCGTCAGGTCAGATGGTTGTATCGTTCTGACGTCATCTTCAGGACACGCCTTCACCGGCCGCCGGTCAACGGCGCGATTGTCCTGAGGGCAAATTTCACGGCAAGGGGACGTGCAATCATGGACGCGCTGCACGAGGGCTGGCGGCAGGCGGTGGAGGCCGCGCGCGGCGGCGCGGTCTACCGGGCACTCGCCGATGCGATCGTGGCCGATATCGCCGCCGGCCGCCTTGCCCCCGGGGCCGCCCTGCCGCCGCAGCGCCGCCTGGCCTGGGGGCTCGGCGTCGCCATCGCCACGGTCACCCGTGCCTATGACGAGCTGTCGGCGCGCGGGCTGGTGACGGCAGAGGTCGGCCGCGGCACCCGGGTCGGCCGGCGTCGCCGCGCCGACGACGGGGTGATCGCCCCGCGGGAGGCCGCCCGCCCGCGACGGCGGCGCGAGACATCCGCCGAGGCCGAGGACGAGACGGCGCTGATCGACCTTTCCCTCGCCCAGCCTGCCGATCCGGCAGCGGCGGCCGCCCTCTCCCGCACGCTTGCCGCCCTGGCGGCCGCCCCCCAGGCCGCGGAGCTGCTGGCCTATCAGCCGGCACGCGGCGCCGCCCGCCACCGTGCCGCCGGGGCGGCCTGGCTCGGCCGGGCCGGCTGGTCGCCCGATCCGGCGCGGGTGACGGTCACCGCCGGCGCCCAGCATGCGCTGGTGGTGGCGCTGGCCGCCATCGCCGCAACGGGAGAGGCGGTGGCGGTCGAAGGCCTCGCCAACCCGTCGATCCTGGCCGCGGCCCGCTTCCGCGGCATCCGCCTGAAGCCCCTGCCGATCGACGCCGAGGGCGCCGACCCCGCGGCCCTCGACCGGCTGGCCGCCGAGGATGGCCGGCTTCGCGGCGCCATTCTCTCTCCGTCGCTGCACAACCCGACCGGCGCCAGCATGGGCCCCGCCCGCCGGGCCGATCTCGCCCATGTGATCGCGCGTCGCGGCCTGTTCCTGATCGAGGACGATGTTCACGCCCCCCTTGCCCCCCCGGCCGCCCTGCCGGCGCCGGTCGCGGCGCTCTGCCCCGATCAGGTGCTGCTGGTCGGCAGCCCGTCCAAGGTGCTGGGGCCGGGGCTCAGGGTCGGCTGGCTGGCGGCACCGGCCGCCCTCGATGATCGCATCGCCGCCGCTCTCTGGGCCTCGGCCTGGATGGC
The DNA here is from genome assembly GCF_002684955.1 of Tistrella sp. Lineage (NCBI taxonomy): Bacteria > Pseudomonadati > Pseudomonadota > Alphaproteobacteria > Geminicoccales > Geminicoccaceae > Tistrella > Tistrella sp. Next base: position 7,122 of record NZ_NYWI01000020.1, read on the forward strand.
GCCGCCGCTCGGCGCGGAAATCGTCACCCGCTGGATCGACGACGGCACGGCCGAAACCCTCGCCGCCGCGGCGCGCGCGGCCAATCTGCGCCGCCGCGCCCTGCTCGACCAACGCCTGCCCGGGCTGGACCTGACGCTCGCCCCGGCCTGCGCCCATGCCTGGATCGGTCTCGGGCCCGACCGCGGCCATGATCGTGTCTGGGATCCGGACCGCTTCGCCGAAGCCGCCGAAGCGGCCGGTGTGCGCGTCGCTCCGGCCCGGGCCTTCACCGTGCCGCCGGTTCCCGTCCCCGCCGCCGCCCGCCTGTCGCTGGCCGCCGCCCCCGACGACGCCGTGTTCCTGAAGGCGCTGGACCGCCTGGCCCGGCTGCTCGACCCGCTGGTGACGCCGTCGTCGCTCCGCCCGATCGCGTAAAACACGCTATAAATTAAAGGTTGTAAATCTCGTCTGTTAATCCTGTTATTGATTAGTCATACTTCTTGCACAGTACCCCGCCGGAAGCAACCACCGCCCGCCGCCACCGGGCCGGGCGCCCGTTCCAGGAGGTATGACCCCCGTGCCCACCGAAACCTCCGGGCTGATGGCCCTGCTGGCCTTCCTGCCGATCCTCGTCGCCGGCATTCTGCTGATCGGCCTGCGCTGGCCGGCGGCGCGTGCCATGCCGATCGTGTATCTGCTCACCGTCGCCATCGCCCTGGGCATCTGGGGGATGAGCGGCAACCGCGTGCTCGCCTCCACGCTTCAGGGGTTGATCCAGACCGCCGGCCTGCTCTGGATCATCTTCGGCGCCATCCTGCTGCTCAACACGCTGAAGCATTCGGGCGGCATCGCTGCCATCCGATCGGGCTTCACCGCGATCAGCCCCGACCGCCGGGTGCAGGTGATCCTGATCGCCTGGCTGTTCGGCTCGTTCATCGAAGGTGCCTCGGGCTTCGGCACCCCGGCCGCGGTCGCCGCACCCCTGATGGTCGCTGTGGGCTTTCCGGCGGCTGCGGCGGTCGTCTTCGGCATGATGATCCAGTCGACGCCGGTGTCGTTCGGCGCCGTCGGCACGCCGCTGATCGTCGGCGTACAGACCGGGCTCGACCGGGCGGCGCTGTCGGCGACGCTCACCGCCCAGGGTTCGTCCTGGGACGCGTTTTTCGGCCTGATCACCTCGGAGGTGGCCATCATCCATGCGATCTGCGGCACGCTGATGCCGCTGTTCCTGATCATGGTCATGACCCGCTTCTTCGGCCGCAACCGGTCCTGGACCGAAGGGCTGTCGATCCTGCCCTTCGCAATCTTCGCAGCCTTCGCCTTCACCATTCCCTATGTCGCAGCCGGCGTGTTCCTCGGCGCCGAATTCCCGTCCCTGCTGGGCGGGTTGATCGGGCTCGCCATCGTGACCGCCGCCGCCCGCGCCGGCTTTCTGGTCCCCCGCGACCGCTGGGATTTCGCCCCGCCGTCGGAATGGCCGGCCGGCTGGATGGGCCGGGTGGAAATCCGGCTCGACCAGCTTGCCGCCCGCCGCATCCCGGTGGCGCTGGCCTGGGCGCCCTATGTGCTGCTCGCCGTCATCCTGGTGGTCAGCCGCACGGTGCCGGCCGTCGGCGATGCGCTCAAATCCGTCACCTTCCGTGCCACCAACATCCTGGGTGAAACCGGCATCGGCGGCGATTTCGCCCTGCTCTATCTGCCGGGCGGCATTCTGGTCATCGTCTGCCTGGTCACGCTGCTGCTCCACCGCATGAAGCCGGCCGCCTTCGGCCGGGCGGTCGGGGAAAGCGCCGGCACCCTGCTCGGTGCCGGTTTCGTGCTGATCTTCACCGTGCCGATGGTGCGGGTGATGATCAATTCCGGCGTCAATGCCGAAGGGCTGGCCAGCATGCCGGTGATGATGGCCCGCGCCGTGGCAGACGGCGTCGGCCATGTCTATCCCCTCTTCGCCCCCACGGTCGGCGCGCTCGGCGCCTTCCTCGCCGGATCGAACACCGTCTCCAATCTGATGCTCAGCCAGTTCCAGTTCAGCGTGGCGGAGCTGCTGGGCCTCTCGGGCGCGCTGATGGTCGCAGGCCAGTCGGTGGGCGCCGCCGCCGGCAACATGATCGCCATCCACAACGTCGTCGCCGCCTCGGCCACCGTCGGCCTGCTCGGCCGCGAGGGGTCGACGCTGCGCATCACCATCCTGCCGACGATCTATTACGTGCTGCTCGCCGGCGCATTGCTGCTGGTAGGCTTCCACCTGCTCGGCCTCGGTGATCCGCTCACCCCGGCCTGATCGCCGGGGCGGGGGGCATGGCGCCCCCCCGCCACACGGCTTGACGGCTTTCATATTTCTAATATTCTAGAAATATGAAAAAGACAGAGGTCATCACCGCCCTGGCGGCCCTTGCCCACGAGACGCGGCTCGACATCTTCCGCCTGCTGGTTCAAGCGGGGCCGGAGGGGCTGCCTGCGGGGCAGATCGCCCAGGCGATCGGTCTTGCCGCCCCCACCGCCTCGTTTCATCTGGCCCAGCTGAAACAGGCGGGGCTGGTCGCCTGCCGGCGGGAAAGCCGCTCGCTGATCTACACCGCCGCCTTCGACCGGATGGCCGGGCTGGTCGGCTTCCTCACCGAAAACTGCTGCGGCGGCAACCCGGCCGCCTGCGGCCTGCCGCACCCGGGGACGGAGACGCCCCCACATGCCTGAGGCACTGCATGCCTGAAACCGGCCGCCTCTCCTTTCTCGACCGCTGGCTCACCCTCTGGATCTTCGCGGCCATGGCCGCGGGCATCGCCCTCGGCCATCTGCTGCCCGGCCTGCCGGCCGCGCTCGACCGGTTGACCATCGGCACCACCAATCTGCCGATCGCGATCGGGCTGGTGCTGATGATGTACCCGCCGCTCGCCCGGGTGCGCTACGAAGATCTGCCCAAGGTGTTTGCCGACCGGCCGGTCCTGCTGCTGTCGCTGGTCCAGAACTGGCTGATCGGCCCCGTGCTGATGTTCGCGCTGGCCGTGATCTTCCTGCACGACCAGCCGGGCTACATGACCGGGGTGATCCTGATCGGCCTTGCCCGCTGCATCGCCATGGTCCTGGTCTGGAACCGGCTGGCCGGCGGCGACGGCCAGTACGTGGCCGGGCTGGTCGCCTTCAACGCCATCTTCCAGCTGCTGTTCTTCGGCCTCTATGCCTGGCTCTTCCTGACCGTGCTGCCGCCGCTCGTCGGGCTCGACGGTGTCGTGATCGAGGTGGGTTTCACCACGGTCGCCGAAGCGGTCGCAATCTATCTGGGCATTCCGTTCCTGGCCGGCTTCCTCACCCGGCGGATCCTGGTCGCAACCCGCGGCCCCGACTGGTACGAGACCCGCTTTCTGCCCCGGATCGGCCCGGTGACGCTGGCCGCCCTGCTCTTCACCATCATCGCCATGTTTGCGCTGAAAGGCGGCGATGTGGTCCGGCTGCCGCTCGATGCCCTGCGCATCGCCCTGCCGCTGGTGATCTATTTCGTGGTGATGTTCGCGGTCTCGTTCGTCATGGGCCGCCGGATCGGGGCCGACCATCCGCGCACCACCGCCATCGCCTTCACCGCCGCCGGCAACAATTTCGAGCTGGCGATCGCGGTTGCGATCGCCGCTTTCGGCCTGGCCTCCCCCGCCGCCTTCGCCGCCGTGATCGGGCCGCTGGTCGAAGTGCCGGTGCTGATCCTGCTGGTCCAGGCCGCCCGCCGCGCCGCGCGGTTCCGGACCACCCCAACCCCAGGGCCCGCCCGCCGATGACCGCCATCACCCGCCTGCGTCCGCTCCCGGATCCCGATCACCTGCCGGCGCTGGATCCGCGCTATATGATCCCCGATCCCGCCGCCGGGCTGGCGCCGGGCGGGCCGGACCATAAGCCGAGGATACTGCTGCTCTACGGCTCGCTGCGCGACCGCTCCTTTTCACGGCTTGCGGTCGAAGAGGCGGCCCGGCTGCTCGAAGCCTTCGGGGCCGAAACCCGGATCTTCGATCCGCGCGATCTGCCCTTGCCCGACCAGGTGCCGGGGGACGATCATCCCGCCGTGCATGACCTTCGCGCCCTGTCGCTCTGGTCCGAGGGGCAGGTCTGGTGCAGCCCGGAACGCCATGGCCAGATCACCGGCATCATGAAGGCGCAGATCGACCACCTGCCCCTGCAGATGAAGGGCCTGCGCCCCACCCAGGGGCGGACGCTGGCGGTCATGCAGGTCTCGGGCGGATCTCAGAGCTTCAATGCGGTCAACACGCTGCGCCTGCTCGGCCGCTGGATGCGGATGTTCACCATCCCCAATCAGTCGAGCGTCGCGAAAGCCTGGCAGGAATTCGACGCGGCCGGCCGCATGCGCCCCTCGGCGTATTACGACCGGATCGTCGACGTGATGGAGGAACTGGTCCGCTTCACCATCCTGCTCCGCCCCCATGCGGGCCAGCTGGTCGATCGCTATTCCGAACGGCGCGAGGCCGGGCAGCAGGCCGGCGCCACGGCCGAACTGGTGGCGAAGTCGATCGGGACCGGCCGTTGATCGCGGCACACGCGCACCGGGGCTGACGCCTTCGGCCCAAGCTGGCATGATGGCGGGCCTGCACTCTCTCCGCCGACGGCGGTTGCCGCCGATGGCCATGAAAGCCGGACCCGCCATGCTCGCCCGCCTCTGCCGATCCGCCGCCGCCGGGATTGCGGCGGCCCTGCTCGCCTCGGTTCTGACCGGGCCCGCGCTGGCCCAGACCACGGCCGGCCCGTCGATGACCGATGGTCGCGCGGCGCCCGAAGCCGCCACCGGCCGGGCCGCGAGCCGTGGCCCGGTCGCCACCCGGCAGATGATGGTGGTCGCAGCCCATCCGCTTGCGGTCGATGCCGGGCGCGCGGTGCTGGAAGACGGCGGCAGCGCCGCCGATGCCGCAATCACCGTGCAGCTGATGCTGGGCCTGCTGGAGCCGCAATCGAGCGGGATCGGCGGCGGCGCCTTCGTGCTCTACCACGATGCCGCCGCCGGCCGGCTGACCACGCTGGATGCGCGCGAGACCGCCCCCGCCGCGGCGGGCCCCGACCTCTTCCTCACCCCCGACGGCAGCCCGATGGGCTTCCGCGACGCCGTACCCGGTGGCCGGTCGGTGGGGGTGCCGGGGGTGCCGGCGCTGCTCTTCGCGCTGCACGAGCGCTGGGGCCGGCTGCCGCTCCCCCGGCTGTTCCAGCCGGCGATTGCGCTGGCAGAGGCCGGCGTGCCGGTCTCGCCGCGCCTGGCCGGGCTGCTCGCCGATCCCCGCGCCTCGGCCTCGCTCCGCAAGGATCCGCGGGCGCTGGCGCATTTCATGCCGGGGGGCCAGCCGCCCGTCCCGGGCACGCTGCTGCCCAACCCCGATTATGCCGACACGCTGCGCGCCCTGCTGACGGACGGCGCCGCCGCCTTCTATGCCGGGCCGATCGGGGCCGATCTGGTCGCGGTCGCCGCCGCGCGCGCCGACAATCCCGGCCGGATCGCCGAGGCCGATCTTGCCGCCTATCGGGTGGTGGAGCGGCCGCCGGTCTGCGTGCCCTATCATGCCCACGACGTCTGCGGCATGGGCCCGCCCTCGTCGGGCGGACTGGCGGTCGGCCAGATCATGGGGCTGCTGGACCGCCATCCCCTCGACCCGAAACAGGGCCCCCTCGGCCTGCCCAACATCCATCTGCTGGCCGAGGCGTCGAAGCTCGCCTTCGCCGATCGCGACCGCTGGGTGGCCGATCCCGACCATGTGCCGGTGCCCGTGGCCGGGCTGACCAACCCGGTCTATCTCGACACCCGGGCGCGCACCATAGAGCCGGGCAAGGCCCTGCCGGTGCCGGCCCCGGCCGGCCTGCCGCCGGGGGCCCAGACCCTGGCGCTGGCCGCCGATCCCGGCCGGCACGAGAACGGCACCTCGCATCTGTCGATCGTCGATGCCGCGGGCAATGTCGTCTCCATGACCACCAGCGTCGAGGGCGCCTTCGGCTCGGGCGTGTTCGTGCGCGGATTCCTGCTCAACAACCAGCTGACCGATTTCTCCTTCCGGCCCGAGATCGACGGCCGGCCGGTGATCAACCGGGTGGAGCCGGGCAAGCGGCCGCGCAGTTCCATGGCGCCCACCATCGTCTATGGCCCGGACGACCGGCCGGCGATCGTCGCCGGCTCGCCCGGCGGCAGCCGGATCATCGGCTATGTCGCCCAGGCGCTGACCGCGATGATCGATTTCGACCTCGACCCGCAGGCGGCGGCGGAACTGCCCCATGTGCTGAACCGCAACGGCCCGACCGAGATCGAGGCCGGCACCGGGGCCGAAGCGCTGATCACCGGGCTCGGCCTGCTGGGTGATCAGACCGCCACCGCAGAGATGACCAGCGGGCTGAACCTGATCCGGATCCGCCCCGACGGCACGCTGCAAGGCGGCTCCGATCCCAGGCGCGAAGGCATTGCCGCGGGCCAGTGACGTCGTGGATCAGTGACAGGAAGGAAGACCACGGGCATGGACATGAAGCGCATCCGGGCCGGGCAGCTGGAGATCGCCTATCTGGAGGCCGGCGCCGCGGACGGCCCGCCGGTGGTTCTGCTCCATGGCTTTCCCTACGACGTGTACGCCATGACCGAGGCGGGGCAGATCCTCGCCGCATCGGGCCACCGGGTCCTGATCCCCTGGCTGCGCGGCTACGGCCCGACCCGCTTCCTCGACGACGCGACGCCGCGATCGGGCGAACAGGCGGCGCTCGGGGCCGATCTTCTGGCCTTCCTGGAGGCGCTCGACCTGCCGCCCGCCGTGCTCGCCGGCTATGACTGGGGCGGGCGCGCCGCCTGCATCGTGGCCGCCCTCTGGCCCGACCGGGTGCGCGGGCTGGTGAGCGGCGGATCGGGTTACAACATCCAGAACATCGCCGCCACGTCTGCACCGGCAGCGCCCGAGGCCGAGCATCGCTGGTGGTATCAGTATTATTTCCACGGCGAGCGCGGTCGGGCCGGTCTCACCCGGAACCGCCGCGATCTCTGCCGGCTGCTGTGGAACCTCTGGTCGCCGGACTGGGATTTCGACGACGCGACCTTTGCCCGAACCGCCCCTGCCTTCGACAATCCCGATTTCGTCGAGGTCGTCATCCATTCCTATCGCCACCGCTATGGGCTGGTAGCGGGCGACCCGGCCCATGCGGCGATCGAGCAGCGGCTTGCGGCCCAGCCGCCGATCACGGTGCCCGCGATCGTGCTCCAGGGCGGCAGCGACGGGGTCGATCCGCCCGAAGGCCGCGATGGCGACCGCCGGCAGTTTCAGGGTCCCTGGTCTTACGAGGTGCTGCCGGGCATCGGCCACAACATTCCCCAGGAAGCACCCGCGGCCTTTGCCCGCGCGGTGGCAGAGCTTGCCCGCCGCTGATGCCGTCCCTGCCTCTGCCCTTCGTCGGCGCGCTGCTGCTCGCCATTCTCTGCGCGCGGCTGGTCGCAGGCAGCGAGCCCGGCCGGCGGATCACGCCGCCGCTGGTGTTCGTTGCCGCCTGCACGCTGGATCTCGTCGTGGTCGGGCTGCGCTGGAGCACCGATCTCGCGGCCATCCGCGCCCTTCAGCCGGTGGTCGCCGCCACCCTGCCGCCGCTCGCCTGGCTGTGCTTCGCCCGCCTCACCCGGCCGCGACGCCGTGCCCTCTGGCCACATCTGCTGCCCGTGGCCCTCGTCGCCCTGCTGTCGGCGGTCTGGACGCTGTGGAAGGCGCCGATCGATGGGGTGCTGGCGGCCATCTTCCTCGGCTATGCGGCGGCCCTGCTGCGCCTCGCCGCCCGCGGCCCCGATGCGCTGGCGGCGGCGCGGCTGGACGACGCCCCCAAATCCATCCGGTCGATGCGGCTGGTCGGTCTGCTGCTGGCGGGTTTCGCCCTGGTCGACCTCGCCATCGCCCTCGACGTTGCGCTCTCGGCCGGCCGCCATGCGGTGCTGATCGTGGCCGCGGCCAATCTGATCGCCCTGCCGGCCGGCGCCTGGGCGATCGCCACCACCGGTCTCGCCCCGCCGCAACAGCCGGCGGCGCCAATGGAAGCGCCACAAGCGAAGACGGCACAGGATGACGAGCCCACGGCTGACGACGACGACCTCGCCGAGGATCAGGCGATCATCGACCGCCTCGACGCCCTGATGCGGGACCGCGCGCCCTATCGCGACCCCGACCTCACCCTCGACCGCCTGGCCCGCCGGCTGGGCCTGCCGGCCCGCCGCCTGTCGGCCGCGGTCAACCGCCGCCTGGACCGCAACGTCTCGCAGCTGGTCAACGACCACCGCGTGGCCGAGGCCTGCCGCCTGCTCTCCACCACCGACGATCCGATCACCCGGATCATGTTCGACGCCGGCTTCCAGACCAAATCCAACTTCAACCGCGAATTCCGCCGGGTCACCGGCACCACCCCCAGCGGCTGGCGGCGGGATCGGCGGGGGGCGGGGGCGCGCACGCCGTGATCGTCACCATGTCTGCCGAAAGAGAGGACCCGATGTCCACCACCCTCTTCCTCGACCTGCTTGCCGCCGACATCGACGCGCATCCGGAGCGCCTGGTCCCCCTCGATCCCGCCCTTATACAGTATGCCCTGGCGCTGACTGCCGGGGTCGAGATCGATCTCGACGCCCCGCTGTCGGATGAAGATGAGTAAGGGCGGCGCACTCGCCGTCCTGACGATCTACACACACCAAAATGGGTTCATTCGCGCCCCCCCCTCCTCCGGCCCACCTGCGCCCCCGTCAGCGGCGGGCCAGGATCACCGTGCCGGCGGTGCCGAACATGCCGCCCACGCCCTGGACGACCGAAATGCGGGCGTCCCTGACCTGTGCCCCTTCGGGCGCCGTGCCGCGCATCTGGCGGACGGCTTCCTGAAGCGCGTACATGCCGTACATGCCGGAATGCATATAGTTGATGCCGCCGCCATTGGTGTTCATCGGCAGCCGGCCGCCGGGGGCGGTGTGGCCGTCGGCGATGAAGCCGGCCGCCTCGCCCGGTTTCACGAAGCCCAGCGCCTCCAGCCCATAGAGCGGCACATGGGCGAAGGCGTCGTAGATCATCAGATGGTCGACATCGGCGCGGTCGATGCCCGCGGCGGCGAAGGCCTGGTCTCCGGCCACGCGGAAGGCGCGAGAGCTGGTGTAGTCCTTCATCTCGGTGATCATCAGATGCTCGACGCTCTCGCCCGTGCCGATCACGTCGACGGGGCGGGTCGGGAAATCGGCCGCGCGGTCGGGGGCGGTCAGGACCAGGGCGCCGCCGCCATCGGTCACCAGGCAGCACATCAGGATGCGGAACGGCCAGGCGATCATGCGCGAGGCCAGCACCTCGTCGACCGTCACCGGATCGCGGCGGAAGGCGCGCGGGTGGAAACCGGCCCATTGCCGCTGCACCACCGTCACCCGGGCGAGATCTTCCTCGGTCACCCCGAAGGCCTTCATGTAGCGCAGCGCCGGCAGGGTGAACAGTGTCGCCGCCATGGTCGGGGTGTAGCCCAGTTCGAACTGGCCCATCAGCGAATGCGCGGGCACCGTCCAGGGCACATGGCCCACCCGCGACCGGCCGCTTTCGCCATGGGTGATCAGCACCGTGCGGCAGAGCCCGGCCCGGATCGCCGCCGCCGCATGGGCGACATGGGTCATGAAGGAACAGCCGCCGATATTGGTCGCATCCACCCATGTGGGCGTGATGCCCAGATACTGGGCCAGCATCGCCGGGTTCTCGCCCGCCGTGGCGATGCCGTCGATATCGCCAGGGGCAAGGCCGCAATCGGCCAGCGCATTCAGCGCCGCATCGGCATGCAGATCCAGTTCCGACATGTCGGGCAGCACGCCGAGCCGGGTGGTTTCGGCAGCCCCCACGATCGAGGCCAGGGGGTGGGTCAGGCTCATGCGCCGGCTCCGTCGCTCGTGGCCACCGGCCGGAATTTGGGCAGGGTGATCGTCTCGGAGACCGGCTCGAACACCACCTCCAGCGCCATGTCGAGCGGCAACGCCTCGGGCGTCTGAGGGCAATCCACGATATTGGTCATCATCAACGGCCCCTCATCCAGCCGCACCACCGCCACCGCATAGGGGCCATCGCCGCCCCTGGGCACCATGTGGTTGATCACATAGCTCCAGAGCGTCGCCCGGCCGCTGCATTTCAGCGCCGTCACCTCCCGGCCGCCGCAGGCCGGACAGAAGGGCCGGGGCGGAAAATGGCGGCCGCCGCAGGCGGTGCATTCCTGAACGTAAAGCTCTCCCCTGCGGGTCGCGTCCCAGAACCAGGCCGTCGACGGCGTCGGTTCGGGCAGGCTGCCTCTCAGCATCGGTTACCCTCGTCTGTGGTGTGTCATGCCCCAGGGCTCATGTGTCAGGGCTCATGCGCCGGGGCCGTCTTCGACGACGGCCGGGGCAGAAAGGAGTTTGACAAGCGGGGGCCAGATGATCAAATCTTTGATCAAAGATCGAGCATCAATCGCTCACCACCTCCTTCCCCCCCGCATGCCTGCCCGGCAGGTCGCCGTCCCCGGCGGCCTCTCACCGGGCGTCTTCCCCACCTGGCGGGCGCGGCCTTCCACTGCCGTCGAATGAATACGATGGCATGCGATCGATCGCGGCCGGACGGGCATGCCCCTGATGTCATTCCCCCGAGGACGAGGACCCTCCCCCATGGCAGACGCGCCCGAGACCGCGGCCGATGCGGCCGCAAAGCCCCGCAGCCGCGGCAAGAAGCTGATCATCAGCTGTGCGGTGACCGGCGCCGTGCACACGCCGACCATGTCGCCGCATCTGCCCTATACGCCCAACGACATCGCCACCCAGGCGGTGGATGCCGCGAAGGCCGGCGCCGCGATCCTGCATCTGCATGCGCGCGATCCCGAAGACGGCCGGCCGAGCCCGAAGCTTGCCCATTACGAGGGCTTCGTGCCGCGCATCCGCCAGCAATGCGATGCGGTGATCAACATCACCACCGGCGGCTCCACCGCCATGACCATGGAACAGCGGCTGGAAGGCCCGCTCGGCCTCTCGCCCGAGATCTGCTCGCTCAATATGGGCTCGATGAACTTCGTCTATTCCGATCTGGGGCAGCGCTATCAGAACTGGCGCTTCCCCTGGGAAAAGCCCTATGTCGAGGCGACGAAGGACGTCATCTTCCGCAACACCTTCGGCGATATCGAAACCATTCTGCGCGAGATGGGCGAACGCCGGGGGGCGCGCTTCGAATACGAGTGCTACGACGTCGGCCATCTCTATACGCTGGCGCATTTCCTGGACCGCAAGCTCGCGACCCCGCCGCTCTTCGTGCAGATGGTCTTCGGCATCCTGGGCGGCATCGGCGCCGACCCCGACAATCTGATGCACATGAAGACCATCGCCGACCGGCTGTTCGGCGACGCCTTCGAATGGTCGGTGCTGGCTGCCGGCCGCCATCAGATCAATTTCGCGACCATGGCGGCTGCCATGGGCGGCCATGTCCGCGTCGGGCTTGAGGACAGCCTCTATGCCGGCCCGGGCAAGATGGCCGAAAGCAATGCCGAGCAGGTCGCCAAGATCCGCCGGATCGTCGAGGAACTCGGCCGCCCGATCGCGAGCCCCGAAGAAGCGCGTGCCATGCTGGGCGTGCCGTCGAGGGCCGCCGCGGCCTGATTGCCGACACGCCGACCTTCCGCACCATCCCCCTCCCGTCCGGTGCCCTTGCGGGGAGCGCAAGAGCACCGGACGGCGAGCGGCAGACCACCCGTCTGAAGCCCCCGATACGACCCAGACCGAGACGGACAGACAAGAACCGCACGGGACCATCGACAGGAGGCAGGAATGCTGCACACACGGCCGAGGAGGCGCCTCTGCGCCCGCCTCATTGCCGCCGCCGCCTCGGCGGCGCTGACCCTGACGGCCATTGCCGGCGCCGCCCAGGCCCAGAGCCGGGAAGAGACGCTGCGCGTGGTGACCGGCGGCCAGGTGAACACCCTGGACGCCGGCATGCAGGGCATCACCCGCGACGGCTTCGGCCTGAACTGGAACATCTACGACCGGCTGGTCAGCTGGGACCGGAAGAAATTCGGCGACGGCTATATCTACGACTTCGACCATATGAAGGGGGAGCTGGCCGAGAGCTTCACGATCAGCGATGACGGCCTGACCGTCACCTTCAAGCTCCGCCCCGACGCCACCTTCCACGACGGATCGCCGGTGACCGCCGAGGACGTGAAGTGGTCGCTGGACCGCGCGGTGTCGCTGAAGGGCCCGGGCGCACAGATGGCGACCGGCTCGCTGAAATCGCCCGACCAGTTCAAGATCATCGACGCCCACACCATTCAGGTGACGCTGGACAAGCCCGACCGGCTGGCGGTGCCGAACCTGGCCGTGGTCTTCCCGGTCATCCTGAATTCGAAACTCGCCCGGGAACACGCCACCGCCGAGGATCCCTGGGCGACCGAGTGGCTGAAGGAAAACCAGGCCTCGGGCGGCGCCTACAAGGTCTCGACCTTCAAGGCCGGCCAGCAGGTGGTGCTGGAGCGGTTCGACGACTGGAAAAGCGGCCCGCTGCCCTATTTCAAGCGGATCATCGTCCAGACCGTGCCGGAAGCCTCGACCCGCGCCAGCCTGATCGAGCGCGGTGACGCCGATCTCTCGATCGATCTTCAGGCCAGCGACGTGCTGGCGCTGAAGGATCGCGGCGCCGTGAAGGTGGTGTCGATCCCCCAGGTCAACGCCTTCCAGATGATCGCCTTCAACACCCGGATGGCGCCGTTCGACAACGTCAAGGTCCGCCAGGCGATCGCCCATGCGCTGCCCTTCGACGACATGTTCACCGCCGCCCTCTACCGCCGCGGTGCGCCGCTCTGGGGGGCGACCTGGAAGGATCTGCCCGACACCGGCAAATTCCCGCAGCGCCTGCCCTATTCCACCAACCTCGACAAGGCCAAGGGCCTGCTGGCCGAGGCCGGCTTCCCCGACGGCTTCAAGACCACCTTCTCGTTCAATGTCGGCTCGGCCGCGACCAGCGAGCCGATCGCGGCGCTGATCAAGGAATCTCTCGGCAAGATCGGCATCGACGTCACCGTCGAGAAGGTGCCGGATGCGCAGATGGGCACCCTGATCTCGGAAAAGAAGCTGCCCTTCTTCACCGAAAGCGCCATCGCCTGGCTGCCCTCGGCCGACTATTTCTTCCGGGTGTTCTTCCAGGGCGAGACCCGGTGGAATTACGGCTCGTTCGTGAACCAGGAACTGGCCGAGCTGACCGCCAAGGCGCGCTACGAGCGCGACCCCGCGGCCTATGAAGCGGCCGCGAAGCGCATGGTCAAGATCGCCGCCGACGAGGTGCCGGTCGTGATGCTCTGGCAGCCCGCGCTCGATGCGGTGATGGCGAAGAACATCGACGGCTTCACCTACTGGTTCCACCGTCAGACCGACTATCGCAGCCTGACCCGGACCAAGTGACGCCGCCCCGCCCCGTGGCCCGGGCCATAGCCCGGGCCACGGGGCAGCCACCCGCCTCAGGGAAAGGACGACCCCCATGCGCTCGATCGCATACCGGTCCGCCCGACGGTTGGCCGCCGCCCTGCCGGTTCTGCTGGGCGTGCTGGTCTTCACCTTCGTGCTGATGCGGCTTCTGCCCGGCGATCCGGCCGTCTTCTTCGCCTCTGGTCCGAATTCCGGCGAGGCCGAAATCCAGGCGATGCGCGAGAAGCTGGGCCTCGACCGCTCGCTGCCCGAACAGCTGATCCTCTATCTGGGCGATGTCGCCACCGGCGATCTCGGCGCCTCGATGACCACCGGCCGGCCGGTGATGGACGATCTGGCCGAACGCCTGCCCGCCTCGCTCGAACTCACCGTGGTCGCCCTTGTGCTGGCGCTCGCGACCGCTTTGCCGCTCGGCATCCTGGCGGCGCTGATGCCCGGCTCGGTGCTGGACCATGTGGTCCGCGTGGTCTGCACCGCCGGTGTGGCGATGCCGACCTTCGTCTCGGGCCTGCTGCTGATCTTCGTCTTCTACTATCTGCTGGGCTGGGCGCCCGATCCCACCGGCCGGATCGACGTCTTCCTGATCGTGCCGCCGCCGGTGACCGGTTTCCTGCTGATCGACGCGCTGCTCGCCGGCGACCTGGAGGTCTTCCAGGCCGCCCTCGGCCAGCTGATGCTGCCGGCGATCACCATGGCCCTGTTCGTGCTGGCGCCCCTGGCCCGTATGACCCGCGCCTCGATGCTGGCGGCCCTCGGCGGCGATTTCGTCCGCACCGCCCGCTCGCTCGGCCTGCCGGGCTGGAAAGTGGTCAATGTCTATGCGCTCCGCAACGCCATTCTGCCGGTGCTGACAACCACCGGCATCATGTTCTCCACCATGCTCGGCGCCAATGTGCTGGTGGAGAAGGTCTTCTCATGGCCGGGCGTCGGTTCCTACACGCTGGATGCGCTGCTCGCCTCGGATTATGCCCCGGTGCAGGGCTTCGTTCTGCTGATGGCCGGCATCTTCGTGGTGGTCAATCTGATGGTCGATCTCGCCTACGGGATCGCCGATCCGCGGGTGGTGATCGAATGAGCACGGCAACGCTGAAACATGTGGGCTGGGTGCTGCGCGGCAATGCCGTCACCGCCGGCGCCGCCCTGGTCACCCTGCTGCTGGTGGTGATCGCGATTCTGGGGCCTGCGATCGCGCCGCATGATCCGCTCACCTCCAACGTCGCCAACGCCCTGACGCCCCCCTCGGCGGAGCACTGGTTCGGCACCGACCGCCTCGGCCGCGACATCTTCAGCCGCGTGCTGGTGGCGACCCGGCTCGATCTGGGCATCGCGGTCGCAGCCGTGATCCTGTCCTTCGCCATCGGCACCGCCATCGGCGGGGCGGCCGGCTATCTGGGCGGCCGCTTCGACAAGGTCACCGGCCGGGCGGTCGACGTGGTCATGGCCTTCCCGCTTTTCGTGCTGGCCATGGCGCTGGTCGCGGCCCTGGGCAACCGGGTCGAAAACGTGGTCTATGCGACCGCGATCATCAACCTGCCCTTCTACATCCGTTTCGCCCGGGCCGAGGTGAATGTCCGCCGCGATCTGGGCTGGGTGGAGGCCGCGCGCGCCTCGGGCAACGGCAAGGCGGCGGTGCTGTTCCGCTTCCTGCTGCCCAATGTGATGCCGGCGATGATGGTGCAGATCTCGCTCAATCTGGGCTGGTCGATCCTGAACGCCGCCGGCCTCTCTTTCATCGGCCTGGGCGTCCAGCCGCCGACCCCGGAATGGGGGATCATGGTCGCCGAAGGCGCCCGCTTCATCACCACCGGCTATTGGTGGACCGTGGCCTTCCCCGGCCTCGCCCTGGTCGCGACCGTGCTGTGCTTCAACCTGCTCGGCGATGGCCTGCGCGACATGCTCGACCCCAGGATGCGGACATGATGGTGGATCACGCAACGATGACCCGGACCCCTGGCCGCGATACCGGCACCGCAGAGCCGCTGCTCTCCATCCGGGATCTGAAGGTCGGCTTCTCCACCCGCCGCGGCCGGGGGGAGGCGATCCGCGGCATCTCCTTCGACATCGCCCCCGGCCAGGCGCTCGGCGTGGTGGGCGAAAGCGGATCAGGCAAATCGGTCACGGCCTATGCGATCACCGGCCTGCTCGACCGGGCGGGCCGGATCGATGGCGGCCGCATCCTCTATCGCGGGCGCGATCTCGCCACCGCCTCGCGCGCCACGATGAAGCGGCTGCGCGGCGGCGCGATCTCGATGATTTTCCAGAACCCGCGCGCGGCGCTCAACCCGATCCGCAAGGTGGGCGACCAGCTGGCCGATGTGCTGATGGCGCATGAAGGGCTGACCGGCCGGCGGGCGCGGGCCAAGGCGGTGGAACTGCTCGATCAGGTGCGGATCAACGATCCGGCGAAACGGCTGGAGGCCTATCCGCACGAGTTGTCGGGCGGCATGTGCCAGCGGGTGATGATCGCACTGGCATTGGCCTGCCACCCGGACCTTCTGATCGCCGACGAGCCGACCACCGGGCTCGACGTCACCACCCAGAAGACCGTTATGGATCTGGTGGCGACGCTGACCCGCGAGCGCGGCATGTCGATGATGCTGATCACCCATGATCTGGGCCTCGCCGCCGCCTATTGCGACCGGATCGCGGTGATGGAACGCGGCCTTCTGGTCGAGGCGGCCCCCGCGGCGGAGCTGTTCGCCCGGCCGCAGCACCCCTATACCCGCCGTCTGGTCGCCGCGACGCCACGGCGTGAGTCCACACTCGACGATCTGGTGGCGGCCGCCCCCGAAGCCGCAGCCCTCGCCGCCCGGCCGGATGCGAAACTGCACCGGGCACCGGCAACCGCCAGCCCCGCGACACCGCTTCTGGAACTGCGCGGCCTGATCAAGCGGTTCGGCGACGTGAACGCCGTCGACGACGTCGCCTTCCGCCTGAATGCCGGTCAGGCGCTGGGGCTGGTGGGCGAGAGCGGATCGGGCAAGACCACCATCTCGCGCATGGTCTGCCGGCTGGTCGATGCCACCGCGGGCGAGATCCTGTTCGATGGCGAGGACATCTCCCGGGTGCCGGCCGCGGTGTTTCACCGCCACCGCCTGCGGCGCGACATCCAGATCGTGTTTCAGGACCCGACCGAGAGCCTGAACCCGCGCTTCACCGCCTTCGACAGCATCGTCGACCCGCTGCGCCGACTGGGCGGCCCGCAGGGCGCCCGCAGCCTGAGAGCGCGGGCGGAGGATCTGGCCGACCGGGTCGGCCTGCCGCGCGAGCTGCTCGACCGCTTCCCCCATCAGCTGTCGGGCGGCCAGAAGGCGCGGGTCGGCATCGCCCGCGCGATCGCGGTTGAACCACGGCTGCTGATCCTGGACGAGCCGACAGCCGCACTCGACGTGTCGGTTCAGGCGGTGGTATTGGGTTTGCTGGATCGCCTTCGACGCGAAACCGGCTTGACCTATCTCTTCGTCAGCCACGATCTGAATGTGGTGCGGATGTTGTGTGAGACGGTGGTCGTGCTCCGGCGCGGCCAGGTGGTGGAAGCGGGCGCAAGTACCGCCGTCTTCGACCGCCCGGCCCACCCGTACACGGCCGAGCTGATCGCGGCGATCCCGCATTTCGAACCCGACGCGGCCTGAGGTCGCCGGCGGCCCGCGACGGGCCGACCGATCAGAAGACGTTGACGACCAGGGCCAAGGAGACGCACGTGACGCAAAATCTGCTGGATCTGGCAGGCATCGACCGGCCCATGAAGACGACCCTGCGCGACCAGATCTACACGCGGCTGCGCGCGGCGATCATGGCCGGACGCTTCCTGCCGGGCCAGCATCTGGGCATCATCGCGCTCGCCGAAGCCCTGAATGTCAGCGCCATGCCGGTGCGCGAGGCGCTGCGCCAGCTGGTCGCGGAAGGTGCGCTGGAAATGCTGCCCAACCGCATGGTCAAGGTGCCGGTCATGACCCATGAACGCTTCCGGCAGATCCTGGGCATCCGCCTGCTGCTGGAAGGCCATGCGACCGAACTGGCCACACCCCATTTCACCGATGCCCAGTGCGACCGGCTGCAGGAGCTGTCCGGCGGCATGGCGGCGGCGCTGGCGGAGAACGACGCCGAGACCTACTTCGCGCTCAACCAGGATTTTCACTTCACCATCTACAAGGCCTCGAACTCGGACGTGCTGATGCAGCACATCCGCATGCTGTGGCTGAAGATGGGGCCGTTCATCCGGCTGAGCTACAACCAGAGCGGCGTGAAGGCGACCGAGGTCAATCATGGCGAGGCAATCGCGGCGCTGCGCGCCCACGATCCGGTCGCCGCGGCCAACGCCATCCGCATGGACCTGATGGAGGCCGCCGAGGTCATCCAGGAGGTCAATCCCGCAGCCTTCACCGATGTCGAGCCTGAACCGGCGCTTGATCCTGTCGACGACGAATAGCCGGTTCGTCTGCCCCTCGCCGGGCGGGCGCTGCTGCGCCATCCGGCCCCGGTGCCCTCTGACGGGGCGCCGACTCCCCCTCCGGCCGGCACCGCTTGACAGGCGTCGGCATGCGCGTAAAGTTTGATCAAAGATCGAAGATATGAGGTGGCCTGATGTCCGGACGCCCCCATCGCTGGGTCAACCAGCATGCCCCGACCCAGATCCTGCCCAAGGCGCTGAAAGGCGAGGGCGTGTATCTCTACGATGCCGCCGGCCGTCGCTATATCGACGGTTCGGGCGGGCCGGCGCTGTTCTGCCTGGGCCATTCGCATCCCGAGGTTCTGGCAGCGATGCGCGGCCAGCTGGAGGCGCTGGAATTCGGCTACACCACCACCTTCACCACCGATGCGATCGACGCGCTGTCGGAGCTGCTGGTGGAACAGGCGGGCGGCAACCTGACCCGCGTCTCCTATGTCTCGGGCGGGTCGGAAGCCAACGAGACCGCGATGAAGCTGGCGTTGCAGGTTCAGCGCGCCCGCGGCTTCGCCAACCGCACGCGCTTCGTCGCTCGCAACCAGTCCTGGCACGGCTACACCATCGGCACGCTGTCGCTGTCGGGCCATCCCGCCCGCCGCGCGCCTTACGAAAAGGCGCTGCTCGACGTGATCCACGTCTCTGCCGCCAACGACTACCGGCCGATCGCCACCACTGGCACCGGCCCGGAAGCGCTGGCCGAGGCGCTGGCCGCCGAATTCGAACAGGCGCTGCTCGCCGCGGGGCCCGAGACCGTCGCCGCCTTCTTCTTCGAGCCGGTGGTGGGGGCCGCCGGTGGCGCCGTGCCCGCCCCTGCCGGCTATGCACGGCGGATGCGCGAGGTCTGCGACCGCTATGGCGTGCTGATGGTCTCGGACGAGGTGATGTGCGGCGTCGGCCGCTGCGAGGCCTGGCGGGCGCTGGCGGTGGACGGGGTCGAGCCCGACATCATGACCATCGCCAAGGGGCTGGGCGGCGGCTACATGCCGATCGGTGCCGCGATCTATTCCGAGCAGGTCTATCAGGACATCATCGCCGCCGACGGCCGTGTCGCCAGCGTCCACACCTATTCCGGCCACACGCTCGCCTGCGCCGCCTCGCTCGCCGTGCAGACCGTGATCCGCCGCGACGATCTGGTCGAGAAGTGCCGGGTGGACGGTCTCGCCCTCCACGACATGCTGACGGCGAGCTTCGGCCAGAACCCCTTCGTCGGCGACATCCGCGGCCGCGGCTTTTTCCGTGCCATTGAGCTGGTCGCCGATCGCGAGAGCAAAACCCCCTTCGCCCCCGAACTGGGCCTTGCCGCCCGGGTGGCCGAAACCGCTTTCGAGAACGGCCTGATCTGCTACCCCTCGCCCGGCACCGCCGACGGCATCCGTGGCGATCACGTGCTGCTGGCGCCGCCCTTCACCGCCAGCCGCGAGGAACTGGCCGAGATCGTGGACAAGCTTGCCCGGACCCTCGACACCGTCCTCGCCCAGGCCCGCGCCGCATGACTTCGGGAACGATCATGACCAACTCCGCAAACCCGCGCCGCTGGCGGGTCGGCATCGATATCGGTGGGACCTTCACCGATGTCGTCGCCATCGACACCGCCAGCGGCGAGCGCCGCCTGGCCAAGGTCCCGACCGTCCCCTCCGCCCCGTTGAGCGGCCTGGTCGCGGCGCTGGACGCCGTGGGCCTCGGCTGGGCGGACGTGTCGGAACTCGTCCACGGCACGACCATGGTCACCAACGCCCTGGTCGAGGGCAAGACCGCGCCCGTGGCACTCGTCACCACCCGCGGCTTCGAGGACGTGCTGGCGATCGCCCGGCAGAGCCGCCAGACCCTCTACGACCTCGCCACCCCGCCGCGGCTCGCCCCCGACGTGCCCCAGGATTGCTGCTTCGGCTTCGACGAGCGGGTCGATGCCCAGGGCCGGGTGGTGATCGAGCCCACCGATGCCGAGATCGAGCGCCTGGTCGCCAAAGTCCGGGCCAGCGGCGCCGGCGCCGTGGCGGTGGCCCTGCTCCATGCCTATGCCGAGCCCGCCCACGAGGCGAGGCTGGGCGCGAAGCTGCGCGAGGCCATACCCCATGTCTCGCTGTCGCACGAAGTCAGCCCCGAAGCGCGCGAATATGAACGCACGCTGACCACGGTGCTGAATGCGGGCGTCATGCCGCTCGCCTCCACCTATGTCGAGCGGCTGGCCGGCCATGTGCCGGCGGGCACCCATGTCCATCTCTTCCACTCCGCGGGCGGCATGACCTCTCTGGCCGCCGCGCGGGCACGGCCGCTCTCGCTCGCGATGTCGGGTCCCGCAGCGGGGGCGGCCGCTGCCGCGGGGGCCGCGGCCGAGGCCGGCATCTCCCATGCCCTCGCCTTCGACATGGGCGGCACCACCACCGACGTTTCGCTGATCGTCGACGGCGTGGTCGAGATCGCGAGCAACCGCCGGCTCGCCGGCCGGCCGGTGCGCCAGCCGATGGTCGCGATCGAATCGATCGGTGCCGGCGGCGGCTCGATCGTGCGCGCCGCCCATGGCGGGCTGACCATCGGCCCCGACAGCGCCGGTGCCGATCCGGGCCCCGCGGTCTATGCCCGCGGCGGTGCCCGGCCCACCATCACCGATGCCAATGCCATCCTGGGCTATCTGGATCCCGAGCGGATCCTGGGCGGCTCCATCCGGCTCGATCTCGACGCGGCGGCGAAGGTGCTGGCGCCGATCGGCGAGGCGCTGGGCCGCGACACCCACGGCACGGCCCTCGGCGTGGTCCAGGTCGCCAATGCGGTCATGGCCCGGGCGCTCCGCCGGGTGACGGTCGAACGCGGTGTCGACATCCGCGGCTGCACGCTGATCGCCTTCGGCGGCGCCGGCCCGATGCATGCCTGCGGCCTCGCCCGCGAGGTCGGCATCGACCATATTCTGGTCCCGGGTGTCTCGGGCGGGTTCTCGGCCTATGGCTGCATTTCGGCCGAGCCCTCTTTCACGCTTCAGCGCACCGTGCGCCTGAAGTGCCGCGACTGGTCGGAAGACCGTTTCGATGCCGCCCTCGCCGAACTTCGTGCCCAGGCGGCAGAGCCGCTGGTCGAGGCGGGGATCGACGCCGGGCTGATCACCGCCGCCGAAACCGCCCTGCTGCGCTATGTCGGCCAGTCCGATGCGGTCGAGGGGCCGGTCGCCGGCATGCGGGCGGCAGAGGACATCACCCGCGCCTTCCACGAAGCGCATGTCCGGCTCTATGGCTATGCCACCGACGAGCCCTGGGAGGTCGAATCGATCCGCGTGCGCGCCTCTGTGCCGGCAACCCGCATCGCCGCCGCCCCGGTGACCGCCGCCGGGGCCGGGGCAGACCTGCCGGTCAATTCCCGCAACACCTGCTGGTTCGACGGCACCGGCCCGGTCGACACGCCGCGCATCGATCGCGACCGCCTGCCCGTCGATCTGAAGGTCCAAGGCCCGGCGATCATCGAGGATGCGGTCTCGACCGTGGTGGTCGAACCCGGTGCCACCGCCTGGACCGACCGGTTCGGCCATCTGCACATCCGCCTTGCGACCGGGAGCTGAGCCCATGAGCACCGATCTCCCCACCACCGTCGATCCCTTCGTCGTCGAGATCATCCGCAACGCCCTCACCTCGGCCGCCGAGGAGATGTCGCTGGTGGTGATGCGCTCGGCCCGGTCGCCGCTGCTGCGCGAGGCGGGGGACCTGTCCTCGGCCCTGACCGACCATGAAGGCGGGCTGATCGCCCAGGGCCATGACGTGCCGGTGCATCTGGGCGTGATGGCCTTCACCATCCGCGCCTTCCTGGACAGGGTGCCGGCCGAACGTCTGGCGCCCGGCGATGTCTGGATCCTCAACCTGCCCGATGTCGGCGGCAACCATCTGCCCGACGTCAAGGTGATCCGCCCGGTCTTCGCCGGCGATCGTCTGCTCGCCTTCTCGGTTCAGCTTGCCCATTGGGCGGATATCGGCGGGGCGGCGCCGGGCAGCTATTACGCCGCCGCCACCGATGCCTGGATGGAAGGCATGCGGATCCCGCCGACCCGGATCTTCGCCGGCGACCGGCCGGACCACGAGAAGATCGGCCTGATCCTGGCCAATGTCCGCGGCGCCGCCGAACGCGAGGGCGACCTGCTGGCCCAGGTGGCGGCCACCCGTGTCGCCGAGCGCCGGATCCTGGAAATCGTCGAACGCCATGGCGCCGACACGGTCGCCGCCGCCATGGCCGCCCTTCAGGACATCTCGGAAGCCCAGATGCGCGCCGCGATCCGGGCCCTGCCCGACGGGGTCTATGAAGGCGTCGACTATCTGGACGATGGCGGGCCGGGCGACCGGCCGGTGGCGATCCGGGTGCGGGTCGAGATTTCGGGCGATCGGGCCCGCTTCGACTGGTCGGGCACCGATGATGCGATCGCAGGCCCGCTCAACACCACGCCCTCGATCGCGGGCGCCGCGGTCTTCTACGTGGTGAAATCGCTGGCGGGTGCGGCCATCCAGCCCAATGGCGGCTGCTACCGGCCGCTCGAAATCATCACCCGCCCGGGCTCGGTGCTCGATCCCGGTCCCGACAAGCCGGTGGTCGGCGGCAATCACGAGACCTCGCAGCGTGCGGTCGACGCCCTGTTCATGGCCTTCGAGCCGGTGCTGGGCGAGCGGATGACCGCCGGCGGCAACACCTCGGCCGGGCTGCTGATCTTCAGCGGCCCCGGCCCCCATGGCCGCTGGGCGACCTTTTACGAACCCCATGGCGGCGGCGAGGGTGCGCGCATCGACCGCGACGGCATGAGCGTGGTCCGCGTCCACCTGACCAATGTCATGAACACGCCGGTCGAGGTGATCGAGGCGGAATACCTGCTCCGCCTGGAACGCCAGACCCTCCGCCGCGGCTCGGGCGGCGGTGGTGCGCACAAGGGTGGCGAAGGCCAGATCCGCATCTACGAGGTGCTGACCGACGGCATGTCGCTGACCACCATGTTCGAACGCCGGATCGTGCCGCCCTATGGCCTGAAAGGCGGCCAGCCCGGCGCCCCGGCCCGGGCGACGCTGGTGCGCCCCGACGGTAGCCGGACCGACCTGCCCGGCAAGGCCAATATCGCGCTGAAGCGCGGCGACAAGGTCATCTTCGAAACCCCCGGCGGTGGCGGCTATGGCACCGCCGCCGGGATTGCGGCGGCGGAATGAGGACGGCTCCTCCCCGGTAGCTCCCGATCCGATCTCCACCGCCCCTGCATCCGCGGGAGACAGCGTCTCCTCCCCTCCCGTCTCCCGCGGATGCGACCCTTCGGCTATGACCGGCCACGGCAGGTCGCGACATGAAAGATCAGGCCGGCGGCGCTGATGCCCGCCCCTGTCAGGCAGACCGCCGACCAGCCGGCTTCGCACCTCAGGGAAGACTGCAAAGATCAGCCTCCGGCTGGTGACAGGCGCCGCCCGTCGGCGCAGCAGCGGTACTTTCAGGAACAGGACCGGGATCGACCGGATCAGCGCCCCGCCGCCGAAGGGGCTTGCCTCTCCCGCCCCCTCACATAATCATAGGTTGATAACGGGCACCAGCGGAGAGGGCGCGCCCATGTCCACGATACCGCTTCCGGTCGCCACCACACGGTGGCGGCGCCTCAGGCCGATCATCGCAGCGACGGTGGGCTGCCTGCTGGAATGGTATGATTTCGCGGTCTACGGCTATTTCGCCGTGGTGATCGCGAAACTGTTCTTCCCGACCGGCTCGGACTGGACCTCGCTGCTGCTGGCGGTCGCGACCTTCGGGGTGGGCTTCGCCATGCGGCCGGTGGGTGCGCTGGTGCTGGGCACGCTGGCCGACCGGCCCGGCCGCAAGGCGGCGCTCAGCCTGACGATCACCACCATGGTCTTCGGCACCGCCCTCATCGCCTTCGCCCCCACCCATGCCCAGATCGGCCTCTGGGCGCCGGTGCTGATCGTGATCGGCCGCCTGATCCAGGGTTTCTCGGCAGGGGGTGAAATGGGGGTCGCCACCGCCTGGCTGGTGGAATATGCCGGGCCCGGCCGCCGCATGCTCCAGGCCAGTTTCCAGCAGATGACCCAGCTGACGGCGCTGCTCGCCGGCTCGCTGACCGGCGCGCTGGTCACCGGCCTGCTCTCCCCCGCCGAGGTCGAGGCCTGGGGCTGGCGGGTGCCGTTCATGGTCGGCCTGGTCATCGGGCCGATCGGCTGGTACATCCGCCGCCATACCGAAGAGCCGCCGGAATTCGCCGCCCGCCAGGCCGCGCGCCATCCTCAGGCCCCCCGGATCTCTCCGGGCCATGTCATCCGCACCCATCCGCGCGCGGCGCTCGCCGGGTTCTGCATCACCATCCTCTGGACGATCTGCACCTATTTCTTTCTGGTCTACATGCCGACCTATGCCATCCGCGAACTGGGCATCGCCGCCGACGGGGCGCTGATCTCCAACGCCCTGGCGCTGGCGGTTGCCGTCCTCTTCGTGCCGGGCTTCGCCATCCTGGCCGACCGCCGGGGCCCGAAGCCGGTGATGACCGCGGCGGCGCTGGTGCTGCTCGCCGCCAGCTGGCCCGCGCTCGCCACCCTCACCAGCTTCCCGCAACTGCCGACGCTGATCCTGGTCCAGGCGGCGCTGGCCATCCCGATCGCCGCGTTCACCGGCCCGGCCGGCGGCGCCATGGCTGGCCTGTTTCCCCCTGAGACCCGCGCCACCGGCATGTCCATCGCCTATAATTTCGCCGTCACCCTGTTCGGCGGCTTCGCCCCCTTCATCGCCACCTGGGCGATCGGCGTCACCGGCGACCCGCATGCCCCGGCCTGGTATCTCTGCTTCGGCGCCGCCGCCGCCGTGATCGGCGTGCGGTTGATGGGCGGGCGGCGGGGGTGAAGAATTGCCCGCTCTTGCCCTCCTGGTTCAAGGAGGTCTCCAGATGAAATGCCCGGTTTGTGGTGCAGCGGAGCTTGTGCCCGACACGCGCGATCAGACGTTCACCTGCAACGGCACCACGACGGTCATACGGCAGGTGCGTGCAGATTACTGCCCGGCCTGCGGCGAATCCCTGACCGCCTCGGACGAAACCGACCGGGTGATGCACGAGATGCGGCAGGTCATGGCCCGGTCTGCCTGAGCCGCCCCCGCTCCGCCTCCTGCAGGCCACGCCAGTCGACCTTGTTGGTGGCGGTGCGCGGCAGGTCGTCGGCGAAGCTGATGAAGCGGGGCACCTTGTAGGCGGCAAGCTCGCCGCGGGCCCAGGTGATGATGTCCTCTGCCGTCCCCCGGCCCTTCGCCTCGGGTTTCAGCACGATCACCGCCTTCACCGCCTCGCCCCGGCGGTCGTCGGGCACCGAGATGATGCAGGCGTCGCGGATGGCGGGATGGCGGAACAATGTGGTCTCGATCTCCGCCGGCCAGGCCTTGAAGCCGCCGACATTGATCATCCGCTTCAGCCGGTCGACGGCGTAGAAATAGCCCGCCGCATCGCGCCGGCCCAGATCGCCGGTGCGCAGGAAACGCTTGCCGTCGCGCTCGAAAAAAGCCTCGGCATCGGCCTCGGGGCGTCGCCAGTAGCCCTTCAGGATCTGCGGCCCGGCCACCACGATTTCGCCCGTCTCCCCCACCGGCAGCTCAGCCAGGGTGTCGGGGTCGACGATGCGGGCATCGGTGTCGTGGATCGGGATGCCCAGGCATTGCGGCCGGGGTGCATGCATCGGGTTCATATGGGTGGGCGACATGGTCTCGGTCATGCCATAGCCTTCGATGAAGGTCAGGCCGTAGCGCTGCTTCAACTCCGCCGCCACCGCCTCGGGCATGGCGGCGCCGCCACCGGTCAGCACCCGCACCCGATCCAGACAGGCCGGGTCGAAATTGTCCGATCCCAGCACGTCGACCACCATCGCAGGCGCCGCGTTCCAGAAGCTCACCCGCCGCCCGGCCAGCAACACCGGCACCAGATCGCGGTCCCAGCGGGTCATCAGCACGATTTCGCATCCCGAAACCAGTGCCGCGTTCATCGAGGCCTGCATGCCCGCGACATGGAACAGGGTCAGGAAGGCGGTGACGACGTCTTCGGCGGTCATCCGGTAAAGCCGCTGCTGCGCCTCCGCCGTGAACAGCACCGACAAATGGGTATGCATGCAGGCCTTGGGCCGCCCGGTCGAGCCCGAGGTATAGGGCATCAGGCAGAGATCCTCCGGCCCGCCCGCGGCCGGCGGCAGCGGCGTCGTCTCCTGCGCCATCACCTGCCGCCAGTCAAGCCAGCCCTCGGGCAGCGCCGCCCGGCCGGCGGTCATGACCGCCGGTTTCGGAAAGCGCGGATCCCGGCCCGCCATGTCGTCGTAATGCGCGGCGATCACCGTCTCCAGCGGGCCATCCGCACCCGATAGCGGCGCAAAACTCTCCACCAGCTCGTCGCCCAGGATCGCGACCCGGGCGCCGCTGTCGGCGAGGATGTGAGAGAGTTCCGCACTTCGATACATCGGGTTCACCGGCACGCCGACCGCATCGGCCCTCAGCACGGCATGATAGGCGATCACATACTGCGGCGAGTTCTGCAGCGCGATCAGCACCCGGTCGCCCCGCCGCACCCCGAAACGGCCGACCAGCACCGCCGCCAGCCGCTCCACCGCCGCCGCGAGCCCGGCATAGTCGAGCGTGGCGCCGTAATAGAACAGCGCCGTCCGGTCGGGCAGGCGCGCCGCGGTCGCCGCCAGCGCCTCGACCATCGTCCGGTTGGCGAGGGTGAGCGAGCGCGGCTCGTCCACCGGCCAGGGGTCGGTCACGGGAGCAGGATCGGTGGCAGGAATGCTCTCGGTGGACATCGCTCGCTCGGCCCGCATTGTTTGATCAAAGATCATCAAGTATCCTCGCCTCCGGGCCTTGCGGTCAATGCGCGGATGTGCGGTCGTGAGGCGATATCCATGGGCAAGGGAGAGACGGGATGACCCGGGATGCGGAGAAGATCCTGCTGGTGACCGGTGGCGGGCGCGGCATCGGCGCCGCGACCTGCCGGCTGGCGGCGGCCGCCGGCTATTGCGTGGCGGTCAACTATGCCCGCGACGAGGCCGCGGCAACCGCGCTGGTCGCCGGGCTGGAAGCGGCCGGCACCCGGGCGGCGGCCTTTCGCGGCGACATGGCAGAGCCGGGTGCCGCCGATGCGCTGGTGGCGGCGGTGGTCGAACGCTTCGGCGGCCTGACCCATCTGGTCAACAATGCCGGCATCACCGGCACCGGTGCGCGGCTTGCCGATGCCGATCCGGCCATGATCACCCGGGTGATCGATCTGAACGTCACCGGCGCGATCATGGTCGCCCGGGCGGCGGCGCAGGCCATGGCGACCAGCCGCGGCGGCCGTGGCGGCGTGATGGTCAATGTCTCCTCCGCAGCCGCCACCCTGGGCAGCCCGGGAGAGTTCGTCTGGTATGCCGCCTCCAAGGGCGCGATCGACAGCCTGACCATCGGCCTGTCGCGCGAACTCGCCGCCGACGGCATCCGGGTGAATGCGGTGGCGCCAGGGCTGATCGAGACCGGCATTCATGCCGATGCCGGCATGCCCGACCGGGTGGAACGCATGGCGCCCAACATCCCCCTCGCCCGCGCCGGCAGCCCGGAAGAGGTTGCGCAGACGATCCTGTTCCTGCTATCCGACGCCTCCTCTTACGTGTCGGGCACCATCGTCAGGGTGGCCGGCGGACGCTGACTGCCTGCGGGAGACGGGATCATGACCGGCAAGGACGACGACGGCTGGCGGGCTTCCGCCGACGCCTGGGTGCGCGAGCAGGGTGAGCACGGCGATTACGGCCGCGCCCATGTGCTCGATCCGGTCCTGATCCCCTGGCTTCGTGGCCGGGGCTTCCGCACCGCGCTTGATGTCGGCTGCGGCGAGGGCCGCTTCTGCCGGATCCTCGCCCGGGAAGGCATCCGGGCGACCGGCATCGACCCCACGCCGGAACTGCTCGCCGTCGCCCGCGCGCGCGATCCCGACGGCGATTACCGCCCGGGCCGCGCCGAAGCGCTCGACTTCCCCGAGGCCAGCTTCGATCTGGTGGTTAGCTATCTGACCCTGATCGACATCCCCGACATCGAAGCCGCAATCCCCGAAATGGCGCGGGTGCTGAAGCCGGGCGGCAGCCTGCTGGTTGCCAACCTGACCGGTTTCACCAGTGCCTCGGCCGATCGTGGCTGGCAGTATGATGCCGATGGCCGCCCCGATCACTTCGCCCTCGACCGCTATCTGGAAACCCGGCCGATGCAGGTCGGCTGGCGCGGCATCCGGATCGTGAACTGGCACCGGCCGCTGTCGACCTATATGCAGCTGTTCCTGAAGGCCGGCCTCCGCCTCACCTGGTTCGACGAACCGGCCCCCATCGGCGGCCCGGCGGAACAGGCCGCACGCTATACCCGTGTCCCTTATTTCGTGGTCATGGCGTGGCAGAAGCCGGCGTCCGAATTGTCTGGAACCTGCACGAGCAGAGAAGCCGACACCGGACGGAGCTGATCACCAGGGCCGTCGAACGCGCCGCGTCACGTCCGATATGCAGGCGATGGACCGTTCTCTAGGCACCCGAGAGGGAAAAGACGACGCCCGCGACGAACAGGCCCACGGCAAAAGACAGATGGGCCACCAGGCTGCGGAACCGCGAGACCCAGGGCTTGGGTGTTCGGGATGCGGCAAAGCCGGCACCAAGGCCGGGCTGCATGATGAAGAACGGCGCGACCACGCTGCCGATCCCGATGACGAGGGCCGGCAGAAGTGCGGGATGGCGCAGCCAGTCCGGCCAGATGATCAGCAGCAGGGCGGCGAAGGCCACCCCGACGGCATAGTGCGCCGACCAGCCGATGACGGCCTCACCACGCACGGGGGCCGCTTTACCGATTCCGTCGTGACGGAAGCGGCCTTTGGGGAAATGACCGATCCACCGTCCGACGAGCCGATAGTCGAGCGATGGCGCGCCAAACAATCGTTTCTGTATGATCGCCCAACCGTCCATCACCGCGGTCGCGCCGATGCCGACGATGATCGCCCCCAGGATGTTCGTCGCCAACTCGGTCTCCATCAACAATCCCCTTGCAGGTGTGGTAGCGTGGCTCTTGTATCTCAATTTTCATTCAATAAATTGATTGAATGATTGTTCGATAACGGGCTGCTGTCAATGACCAAAACCGAAGGCACCATCTTGCTGTTCACCGAGCTGGCCGAGATTGCGAAGACACTTGGCCATGCCCACCGCCTGATGCTGCTTGAACATGTCGCGCAGGGCGAACGGCCGGTGGAGCGGCTTGCCGAGCTTACGGGGCTGACCGTCGCCAATACCTCGCAGCACCTCCAGCACCTGCGGCGTGCGGGCTTTGTGGAGACACGCCGCGACGGCAAGCGCGTTCTCTATCGGTTGAGCAAGGGGCCGATCGAACCCCTTCTCGTCTCGCTTCGCGGCTATGCGGATCACATGCGCGCCGAGATCCGCGAACTGGCGACAGATCCGGCCAATACGGACGGCCGACATGACTCCATCTCTCGCGACGATCTGCTGGAACGGCTTGGGGCGGGTGCGGTCACGCTGATTGACGTGCGCTCAGCCGAAGAATACGCCCTCGGACATCTGCCGGGAGCGCTCAACATTCCAACCGATGAACTGGAAGCCCGACTTTCCGAATTGCCACCGGGGCGTGACATCGTCGCCTATTGCCGCGGGCCGTATTGCGTTCTTTCGACGACGGCAGCGGCTCTGCTGGAACGCAAGGGATTTCGGGTGCGCCGCCTTGCTGCGGGGTTCCCGGACTGGAAGGCGGCGGGCCTCGATATCGAGATGTGACCGCGATGCCCGCCGGTCCTCCGCTTCGCTCACGCCCTGCTCAATCGTGCATCAAGGACGGCAAGGCATAGGGCAAGAACGGCAACCGCCGAACCGACCCAGCCGATGGATGCGAGGCCCTGGCCGGCCGAGAGCGGAAGCCCGGCAGCTAGCGGAGCGAGCGTCAGCCCAAGCTGGAATGCCGAGGAATTGGTCGCGCCGACCAGTGTCGGAGCTTCGGGCGCGATGACATAGACCCGCCCCCAGACGGCAGGATTGAGCAGGAAGCCCGCAACCCCCAGCAGGAAAATCAGGGCGACCACTACGGACAGGCTTGAGGCAAACACCGCAATCGCGGCGGACAGAAAGATCAGGCCGACGATCCCGGTTACGAGAGTGGCGAAGGGGTAGCGATCAGCCGTGCGACCACCGATGGCCAATCCGATAAACGCGCCCATGCCGAACAACGCCAGAACCGCAGGAAGCCAGGCGACGGGCAGGCGGCTGACGTCAGCGAGCAATGCGCCGAGATAGCCGAACGTCCCCATATAGGCAGCCGTCGTCGTCGCGGTGATTGCATAGGCGACCCAGAGGGCCGGTCGCTTCATCGCGCGCAACTCCGTAGGCACGTCCGGCCGCGGCCCATCACCCGCTCGCGTCTTCGGCAAGACCAGCAGCACGGCGAGAGCCGCGATGGTGCTGCCGAGTACGACGGCCCAGAAGCCGCCTCTCCAGCCCGTCGCCTCGCTGATGAAAGTACCCGCGGGGCCGCCAACGACCATCGCAACCGTCAGGCCACTGACCACGATGGACAGCGCCTTTGCCCTGCGGTCGGCAGGCACGAGCTGGACGGCCGTGGAAGCGGCGACCGCCCAAAAACAGGCATAGGCCAGCCCCATAACGAAGCGGGCAACGAGGATCGAGCGATAGTCATCGATCAGCAGGCTGAACATGGTGGCAATGACGAAGATCGCCTGGCTGGCGAACAGTGCCGTTCGCCGCGGCCAGCGCAGGGTCAGGATGGCAAGCGGCGGCGCACCGATCAGCGCACCGACAGCGAAGGCCGAAATCAATGTCCCCGCAGCCGGCAGCGAGATCCCGAGGTCTTTGGCGATCATCGGAAGGATGCCGCCCATCAGGAATTCCGCGCTGCCCATGGCGAACAGGCTGAGGCCAAGCAGATAAACGGCGAAGGGGATTGGAGCCGCGGTCCCGGTCTCCCCGGGGAGGGCGGGGTTTTCGATCGTGTCCGGCATGGAATGCTCCGGCGGTGGGTTGGCAGGATCGAATTATTCAGTGGCATATTTAAAAATATCATTCAATAGAATAATTGAATGTTTGAGACTCGATCGGCCCGACCGGATAACCCATCTGCCCCGGCTGATCCGGCGTGGTCACCCCCGCCGGCCGGCGGCGCCCACCCGCCGCATCAGCCGGCGGAGCGTCGAGGCATCGGCATAGCCGACCCGGGCTGCGATCTCTTCCATCGACAGCCTGGTCGTCTCGCGCAGCTCCGTCGCCCGCTCCAGCCTGAGGCGCTGGATGAAGCCCACCGGCGACAGGCCGGTGGCGCGGGCCATGCGCCGGGCGAAGGTTCGGGGCGCGAGCCCTGCCGCCGCCGCCATCTCCGCGGCGGTGAAGGGCTGGTCCAGCCGTGCCCGCGCCCAGGCCTCGGCACGGGCGATGCGGTCATCGGCCGCGGCCATGAAACCCGGCGCCATATAGCGTGCCTGGGATGACCGCTGGTCCAGCAGCAGCAGCCGCGCGCAATCCTGCGCCAGGCCCGGCCCGCCATGGCGCGCCACCACCTGCAGCATCAGATCCATCTGCGCCATCGCCGCGCCGGCGGTGGTCACCGGCCCGTCGCGCACCACCAGCGCATCCGGATCGAGCCGGACCTGCGGATGCATCCGGGCGAAAACCGGGGCCAGCCACCAGCTGGTCGTCGCCCGCCGCCCGTCGAGCAGGCCCGCCGCCGCCAGCAGAAAGACCGAGGAACAGGCCGCAGCCACCTCGGCCCCGCCGCCCACCGCCGCCGCCAGCCGCGCCCCCGCCGCCTGCACATCCGGACGGGCCAGCCCCGCCGCCAGCGCGTCCGGCGTCGCGAACCCCAGCCCCGGCACCACCACCAGATCGGCCGGCGGCGCATCTGCCTCGGCGACTGCCAGATTCAGAAAGACACCGGCCGCCCCGGCACCGGCGCCGGACAGGCGCAGGCTGAAAAGCCGCGTCCGCCCCGCCTGCCCGCGCAGCCGGTTGGCGGTTTCGACCAGATCGGCGGTGATGGCGAGCCCCGAGGCCATCATGCCGTCGAGGGCGATCAGCTCGATGATCATCCTGGCAAAAAATCCCCGAAACATGTCAATCCGGCCACTGGCGACCAGCATGCCCGCCCGCCATCCTGGGGGCAAGACCAGCCCACCAGGAGACGCCCCCATGCACGCACTGGATCAGGACGACGATCTGGCGGATTTCGAGCCGCGCGAGATCACCATCGACGACGTCACCCGCCGGGTCTGGGTCGCGGGCCGGGGGCCCGCAGTCATCGTGATGACCGAAATGCCGGGCATCAGCCCCGAGGTCGCCCGCTTCGCCCGCTGGGTGCGCGATGCCGGCTTCACCGTCTGGATGCCGTCGCTCTTCGGCCGCGACGGCGCGGTGCCGGGGGCGGACGAGGGGGCCGCGATCTTCCGCCGCACCTGCATCGCCGCCACCTTCCGCGCCGTGGCGACCGGCGGCCCCGGTGCCGTCACCGACTGGCTGCGCGGCCTGGCCCGGATCGCGCACCAGGCCTGCGGCGGGCCGGGGGTGGGGGCGATCGGCATGTGCTTCACCGGCAATTATGCGCTGTCGATGATGCTGGAGCCGGCCGTGCTCGCCCCGGTGCTCTGCCAGCCCTCTCTGCCGCTGGATGCACCCGCGGCGATCGAGAGCCCGCCCGAGGAACTGGCCGCGGTCCGCGCCCGGCTGGAGCGCGAGAACCTCACGGTGCTGGCCTATCGCTTCGCCGGCGATGCCGTCTGCCGGGCCGAGCGCTTCGCCGCCTATGAACGCGCGCTGGGCGACCGCTTCCAGCCGCGCACCCTGCCCGACACGGCTGCCCGGCGCGAGGGGCTTTCCCCCTTCTTCGCCCGCCATGTCCCCACCCCCCACAGCGTGGTCACCGCCCATCTGATCGACGAGGCCGGCCAGCCGACCCTGGCCGCGCGGGACGAGATTCTGGCCTTTTTCGCGGATCGGCTGACCTGAATCGCAATCCCGGACGTCCTCGATCGTGATCGAGGACGCCGCGCGGCGACAGATCGGGCATGACGGCCGGGTGGTTCCCATCACCTGAAGGCTCTCTGCATGCCCCGTTTGCGCTCCCGCCTCCTGCTCGCCCTCGCCTGGTTGCTGCTGGGCATCACCGGCGCGTCGGCGACGCCCGGTTTCCGGACCGCCACGATCGAGACGCCGGAGCGGCCGCACCCTCTCACCCTCGCGATCTGGTACCCGGCGGCCGATGACGGCACGCCCCGGGTGGTAGGCGACAACCCGGTCTTCCAGGGCGTCGCGGTCCGCGAGGCCGCCACCCCCCTGTCCGGCCGCCACCCGCTGGTCGTGCTCTCCCACGGCTTCGGCGGCAACCGCTTCAACCAGTCCTGGCTTGCCGTACAACTTGCAGACGCAGGCTATGTCGTTGCCGCGACCGATCATCCCGGCACCTCCACCTTCGACCGCGATCCCGATCAGGCGGACGCGCTGTGGCGGCGCCCGGTCGATCTCAGCCGGGTGATCGATCACCTGACCGGCGCAGCCGATCTCTCCGCCATGGTCGATCCGGCCCGCATCGCCGTCATCGGCCATTCGCTCGGCGGCTGGACGGCGGTCGAAATTGCCGGCGGCCGGTTCGATGCCGACGCCTTTACCCGAAACTGCGCCGAGACCACCAGCATCGCCTGCACCATCCTGGCCCGGAT
Source organism: Tistrella sp. (assembly GCF_002684955.1). Classification (NCBI taxonomy): domain Bacteria; kingdom Pseudomonadati; phylum Pseudomonadota; class Alphaproteobacteria; order Geminicoccales; family Geminicoccaceae; genus Tistrella; species Tistrella sp. The sequence goes on from NZ_NYWI01000020.1 coordinate 40,681, forward strand.
CGGCCGGCTGTCCGATCCCGACTGGCGGTCGCAGATGGCGGCGGATCTGGCGGATCCGCGCGTGAGCGCGGTCATCGCCCTGGATCCGGGCGGCATCGGCGGCTTCACACAAGCCAGCCTCAAGGGCATCACGATCCCGGTGCTGGTGATCGCCGCCGGTATCGACCGGATCCATCTGCCGGCCGAAACCGAAGCCCGGCGCCTGGCCGGGCTGCTGCCGGACCGGTCGGCCGACTTCCACGAACTCCCCGATGCCGCCCATTTCAGCTTCATCGGCCTCTGCAAGCCCGGGGCCGCGGCGATCCTTGAGCGGGAGCAGCCGGGCGACGGCATCCTCTGCCGGGATGGCGACGGCCGCGACCGGCCGGCCCTGCATGCGGAGACGACGACCCTGGTTCTGGAGGCGCTGACGACGGTCTGGCCGCGATGATCGGGCGGTCAGGCCTCGGGATGCCGCGGCAGGGTGATCCGGACCCGCAGCCCGCTTGATGCCTCCCCCGCCGCATGCCGGTCGGTCAGTTCCAGCCGCCCGCCATGCAGCTCGGCATAATGGCGGGCAAGCGGCAGGCCCAGCCCCACCCCGGCGCGTTCGGGCCGCACCGACCCCGACGGCATCGAGAACGGCTCGGTCACGGTTTGCAGCCGCTCGGCCGGAACCCCCGGCCCGTCGTCGGTGATGTCGATCGACACGCGATCATCGGCGCTGCCGTCGATGCGGATCTGGACATGGCCGCCGCGATGGCCATAGCGGATGGCATTGTCGATCAGGAAGCCGATCATGCGCCGGGTCAGGCGGGCATCGACATCGGCGGTGGTGTTGCCGCGGGCCCCGATATCGAGCGTCGCACCATAGCGGCGCAGCACGGCGGCGCAGGATGTCGCCGCCTCGCGCACCAGCGCATCCAGCCCGGCCGCCCGCCGTTCCGGCGACAGCTGGCCGCTTTCGATATTGGCCAGGTCCAGAAGCCCGTCGATGATCTGCAGCAGATGCCGCCCGGCCACCGCGATATGGCCGGCATAGTCGCGATAGGTGCCGACCCCCACGGGGCCCAGCATCTGGCCCTCGATCACGTCGGCAAAGCCGATCACTGCATTCAGCGGCGTGCGCAGCTCGTGGCTCATATGGGCCAGGAACAGCGATTTGGCGGCGCTGGCGGCGATGGCCCGGTTCTGCGCCGCCATGATTTCGAACTGGGCCCGCTTCATGTCGGTGATCTCCACCGACATCACCACCGCACCGTTCGGCAGCCCGGCCTCGTCGGTCACCCCCACCGCCGTCATCCGGAACCAGCGGGTCTGGTCGCGTACCTTCAGCCGGTATTCATGGCTGATCTCGGGCAGCCGGCCGGTCACCACCGACAGGATCGCCGCCACCGCATCGGCCTGGATCGGCGGCGCCATGCGGGCCGGGCCGGCGGGTTCGGCGCCGCCATAGCCGCCGGCCGCGCCGCGGAAGTCGCGGCCGACCTGAACATCCGGTGCCGTCTCGCCCATCTCTTCGGCGAAGCGGCTCCAGGCGCGGTTCACCGCCATCACATTGCCGGCCACATCCAGCAGCCAGACCTGGGCGGGGATGGTGTCGATGATCGCGGTCTGCATGCGCAGCAGCCGGTCGGTCTCCCCCTGGCGGCTGCGCAGCACGCGGTTGGCGAGTTCGCGGTCGGTGATGTCGATCGCAGCCGTCAGGATCGCCGGCCGCCCCTCCCAGTCCAGCCGATGGGTGGCGATCTCGACATAGAAGGTCCGGCCATCGGCCGCCCGGTGCCGCCAGGGGCCGCTCACCTCGTGGCCGCTGGCCCGGGTGGTCAGCCGGGTCATCAGCGCCGGCACGTCCTCGGCCGGGCGCAGGGCCAGCAGGGTCATGCCCAGCAGGGTCTCGCGGTCATAGCCGTATTTTCCGACCATCGCCTCGTTGACCGACAGCAGGCGGAAATCCTGCTCGTCATAGATCCACATCGGCAGCGGGTTGGCGTCGTAGAGCGCCTGGATCATCTTCCGCTGGCTGGCGATGACCTCGGCCTCGCCCGGCGGTGCCGCCGGATCGCGCAGCACGCCCAGCCAGCCGCCCTCGAACAGCCGCGCCGGCGGCAGGGCCTGGATGCTCATCTTCAGAACCCGGGGCGTGCCATCGCCGGGATGCAGCATCTCCAGCGCCTGCGCCTCCCCCTGGGCGGCGGCCCGTGCCGCCGCCTCGCGCAGCGGCCGCGCCATGCCGGGCCGGTCCAGCGGCGGCGGCAGCACGGCCGGTGCCGCGGCCGGGTCGAAATGACGGCTGACATGGACCAGACGGCCCGGCGGGCCGTCCACCGGCCGCGCCTCCACCACCACCACGCCGTCGCGGCCGGCATCCAGCGCCGCCGCCAGCGTGGCGGCGCGTTCCTCGGCGGCCAGGCCCTGCAGCAGGATCTTCAACTGGGCGCCCAGATCCCGGACCAGATCGGCCGGCACCACCTCGCCCGCACCGCCGGGCATCATGGCGGCCGGCAGGACCAGGGTCGCCAGCACCTGGCGCGGATGGATCAGCAGACGGATCACCTGCTCGCAGCGTGGCCCGTCGGCCCCGGCATCGATGCCAGGCGCTTTCCAGTCGACAAGGATCCGAATGGCCGCCGCATTCCGGCCGGCCTGCCAGAGGGTCACCCTCACCGCCCCGGTGGCGTCCCCCAGGGCAGCTGTCCACGCCACCAAGGCCGCCGCCGGCCCTCCCGCATCGGCAGCCGCATGCAACAGTCTTCGGTTGAGCGCGACCGGATCGATCGCCATCCCAAACTCCCGCCCCGCAGCCGCTGGCCGCGCTTGACCCTCGTCCTCTTGTGGCAACGATACACCGGCCGGTCACCCGCGTCATGCAGGACCGTCAGATGAAAAGGCCCCGGCAGGGCGTGCATCCCTGCCGGGGCCGAAGATGGGCCGGATTCGTTACGGCGCGCTGATTATTCTGCCGCGTCAGGCAGCTTGCGCTCCACCGGCACCGGCGCCTTTGCGGTCGCAATCTTGCCCAGCGCGTCGAACATCGGCGCGAAGTTCGGCCGCTTCACATAGCGGCCGCGGCCGGTCTTCACGTCCAGCGCACCGTTGCGATACACCACCTCGCCGGCCGAGACGGTCACCGCGGCCACACCCTCGACGGTCATGCCCTCGAAGATGTTGAAGTCGATGCGCTGATGATGGGTCCTGGCCGAGATGGTCTTCGTGGCCTTGGGGTCCCAGACCACCAGATCAGCATCGGCGCCGGGCGTGATCGCGCCCTTGCGCGGATAGATGTTGAAGATCTTGGCGGCATTGGCCGAGGTCGCGGCGACGAATTCGTTGGGCGTCATCCGGCCGGCATTGACGCCGTGATGCCACAGCACCGCCATGCGGTCTTCGACACCGGCGGTGCCGTTCGGGATCTTCGTGAAGTCACCCACGCCCATCCGCTTCTGATCGGCGCAGAAGCAGCAGTGATCGGTGGCGGTGGTCTGCAGATTGCCCGACTGCAGGCCGCGCCACAGCGCCTCCTGATGCTCCTTCGACCGGAAGGGCGGGCTCATGACATAGGCGGCCGCCGTATCCCAGTCGGGATGGCGATAGACGCTGTCGTCGACCACCAGATGGCCGGCCAGCACCTCGCCGAACACCCGCTGGCCTTCCAGCCGGGCGCGGGTGATGGCTTCCAGCGCCTCCTTGCAGCTGACATGCACCACATAGATCGGCACGCCCAGCACCTGGGCGATGCGGATCGCGCGGTTGGCGGCCTCGCCTTCCACCTCGGGCGGCCGCGACAGCGGGTGACCCTCGGGGCCGGTGATGCCCATTTCCTTGATCTTCTGCTGCAGCGTCCAGACCAGTTCGCCGTTCTCGGCATGGACGGTCGGCATGGCGCCCAGTTCCAGCGAGCGCTGGAAGCTGCGGACCAGCACCTCGTCGGGCGCCATGATCGCGCCCTTATAGGCCATGAAGTGCTTGAAGCTGTTGACGCCTTCCTCGCGAACCAGCGTGCCCATATCGGCATGGACGCTGTCGTCCCACCAGGTGACGGCGACATGGAAGCCGTAATCGGCCACCGCCTTCTCGGCCCAGCCACGCCAGGTGCGATAGGCCTCCATCAGCGGCTGCTGCGGATCGGGGATCACGAAATCGATGATCGAGGTGGTGCCCCCGGCCAGCCCCGCCGCGGTGCCGGTCTCGAAATCCTCGCTCGCGACCGTGCCCATGAAGGGCAGCTGCATATGGGTGTGCGGGTCGATGCCGCCCGGCATCACCAGCGCACCGCCGGCATCGACCACCTCGGCGCCTGCGGGCACGTCCAGGTTTTCGCCCACCGCGACGATGCGGCCATCGGCACAGTAGACGTCGGCCCGCGTCGTCGCGTCGGCGGTGACGACCGTGCCTCCCTTGATCAGCAACGACATATATCTGCTCCTTGGTGACGGTTCGGACGGGGTTCCAGGCGGGGGCCGGAAGGGACGGGTCAGTCTGCGGTGCGGCCGCGCATCAGCACCAGATAGACCGCGGCCGAGACGGCAAGCCCGACGAACCAGGCATAGCCGTAAAGATCGGTCCAGAACGGGGCCACCGCGCCGATGATGCCGGCCTTGGACAGAAAGCCCGGCAGGTTGGGCAGGATGCCCAGCACCAGCGCGATGATGGCGGCCGGGTTCCAGCCACTCTTATAGGTATAGGGGCCGTCGGACGAGAACAGCCCGTCGATGTCCAGCCGCGTGCGGCGCAGGAAGAAATAGTCCGCGATCAGCAGCCCGGCGATGGGGCCCAACAGCGCCGAATAGCCCACCAGCCAGACGAACAGATAATCGCCCGCGCTCTCCATCAGCTTCCAGGGAAACATCGCGATGCCGATGGCGGCGGTGATGTAGCCACCCATCCTGAACGAAATCTTCGCCGGCGCCAGATTGGAAAAGCCGTTGGCGGGCGCCACCATATTGGCGGCGATGTTGGTGGTCAGCGTCGCCACCAGCAGGGCGAACAGCGCCAGCACCACGCCCATGCCGCCCATGCGGCCGGCCAGCGCCACGGGGTCCCAGACCGCCTCGCCATAGATCACCACGGTGGCCGAGGTGACGGCGACGCCGATGAAGGCGAACAGCGCCATCGGCAGCGGCAGGCCGATCGCCTGGCCCAGGAACTGGTCACGCTGGCTGCGGGCGAAGCGGGTGAAATCGGGGATGTTCAGCGCCATCGTCGCCCAGAAGCCGACCATGGCGGTGAGGCCGGGCCAGAAGACCGACCAGAACTGCCCTTCTTTGGCACCGCCGGGGCCGAAGGCCGAGGGCTGCGAGAACATGGCGCCGAAACCGCCCGCATTGACATAGGCCCAGCCCAGCAGCGCCAGCCCCATGGCCAGCAGCACCGGAGCCGCGGCCTTTTCCAGCCAGCGGATGGATTCGGTGCCCTTGGCCACGAACCAGAGATGCAGGCCCCAGAAGGCCAGGAAGCACAGCAGCTGGGCGATATCGATGCCCAGCCCCGGCAGGGGCGCGCCGGTGACGCCGCCGCCGGTGACGGCATTCAGGATGACATAGATCGCCTGGCCGCCGACCCAGGTGTTGATGCCGAACCAGCCACAGGCGACCAGGCCGCGCATCAGCGCCGGCAGCCGGGCGCCGCGGGTGCCGAAGGATGCCCTGAGCAGCACCGGGAAGGGGATGCCGTGCTTCGCGCCGGCATGGCCCACCGCCATCATCGGCGCCAGCACGATCAGATTGCCGACCAGCACGGTGGTGACCGCCTGCCACCAGCTCATGCCTTCCGACACCAGGCCGGCGGCGATCATATAGGTCGGCACGCAGACCACCATGCCGACCCAGAGGGCTGCGATCGACGGCCAGTCCCAGCTGCGCTGATCGGCCGTGGTCGGCGCCAGATCCTCGTTCCAGAGGGCGGGATCGTGCGCGACGGCACGCCGTGATGCGGCAGACTGCGCCGCGCTCGATTTCGGGGCCGCACCGCGCGCGGCAGCACCGTACTCCATGCGATCCGACATGGGATCTCTCATCCTCCCGGGCATGGGATCGCCGGCAGCCCGCCCCCTTGCCATCCTCCGTCGCGCGCGGACGCGGGGGTGTGACGGGGATGCGGGGGCATGGCTGCCGGTGGTCCCGTGTTCGTCCTGCCTGTTCTTATAATCTGCACCGGTTTCGGGGAAGCTTGCCCCCTTCGTCGGCCGTCACTCGCCCCCGGCCCTCACTCGGCTGCGTCGACCGTCTCGGGCGTGCCGGCGGCGGGCTTCGCCATCGGGTTGTTGGGGTGCTGGGTCCAGTTCAGGTATTCGGTGCCGGCATCCACCCGTTCCATGGTGATGCAGTTGTCCACCGGGCAGGCCAGCATGCACAGATTGCAGCCGACGCATTCGCTGTCGACCACGTCGAAATAGCGCGCGCCGTCCTTCTCCGCCGTGATCGCCTGGTGCGAGGTATCCTCGCAGGCGATGTGGCAGAGGCCGCATTTGATGCACTTGTCCTGGTCGATCCGCGCCTTGATGTCGTATTTCAGGTTCAGGAACTGCCAGTCGGTGACGTTCGGCACCGCCATGCCGCGGAAGTCGTCGATCCGGGCATAGCCCTTCTCGTCCATCCAGTTGTTCAGCCCGTCGATCATGTCGCGGACGATGCGAAAGCCGTAATGCATCGCGGCGGTGCAGACCTGCACCCCGCCGCAGCCGAGTGCGATGAATTCCGCCGCATCCCGCCAGGACTGCACGCCGCCGATGCCCGAAATCGGCAGGCCGCGGGTCGCGGCATCGCGGGCGATTTCGGCCACCATGTTGAGCGCGATCGGCTTCACCGCCGGGCCGCAATAGCCGCCATGGGTGCCCTTGCCGTCCACCGTCGGCGTCGGCGCCATCACGTCCAGATCGACCGAGACGATCGAATTGATGGTGTTGATCAGCGACACCGCATCGGCGCCGCCATTCTTCGCCGCCCGCGCCGACTGGCGGACATCGGTGATGTTGGGGGTCAGCTTCACGATGGTCGGCAGGCGCGAATGCTTCTTCACCCAGCGGGTGACCATCTCGACATATTCCGGCACCTGGCCGACCGCCGCGCCCATGCCGCGTTCCGACATGCCGTGGGGGCAGCCGAAATTCAGCTCCAGCCCGTCGCAGCCGGTCTCTTCGACCATCGGCAGGATATACGCCCAGTCGGCCTCGTTGCACGGCACCATCAGCGAGACCACGACCGCGCGGTCGGGCCAGTTGCGCTTCACCCGCGCAATCTCTTCCAGGTTCACCGCCAGCGGCCGGTCGGTGATCAGCTCGATATTGTTCAGGCCGGCGATGCGCTGGCCGTTATACGACACCGCGCCATAGCGCGAGGACACGTTCACCACCGGCGGGTCGATGCCCAGCGTCTTCCAGACCACGCCGCCCCAGCCGGCCTCGAAGGCGCGGACGACGTTGTATTCCTTGTCGGTCGGTGGGGCCGAGGCCAGCCAGAACGGATTGGGAGAGCGGATGCCGGCGATGTCGCAGGAAAGGTCGGCCATGACGGGATATCCTTCCGAAATTCGGGGTCAGGCCGCGCGGCCCTGGGCGGCGGCGAAGGCGGCATCGATCGACAGTGCCGCCTGCTTGCCGTGCTCCACCGCCTGAACGGTCAGGTCGATGCCGTCGGCGACGCAGTCGCCACCGGCCCAGACGCCGGCAAGCGAAGTGGCGAAGCCGGCATCGACGGCGATGCGATCGCCGGTCATCTCCAGCACCGCCGCGCCGCCGAAGCCGTCGGGCAGCAGCACCTGACCGATCGCCAGCAGCACCTGATCGGCGGCGATCAGCCGGGTCTCGCCGGTATCCACCGCCCGGCCGTCATCGCCGGCGCGGGTATAGGCGAATTCCACCCCCGTCACCCGGCCATCGGCCCCATGAACCTTCACCGGCCGCATCCAGGTGCGCAGCACCACGCCGTTCGACCGGGCGAAATCCTGCTCCACCGGCGTGGCGCTCATCTGTTCGGTGCCGCGGCGATAGACCATGGTCACGTCTTCGGCGCCCAGCTTCTTCGACTGCACCGCCGCATCGACCGCGGTGTTGCCGCCACCGATCACCACCACCTGACGGCCGACCGGCAGGGTGGACAGATCGTCGGCCTGGCGCAGCCGGGCGATGAAATCGACCGCGGGCTCCACCCCCGCCAGCCTCTCGCCCTCGGCGCCCAGGGCGCGCACCGCGCCGAGGCCGAGGCCCAGGAACACCGCATCATAGTCGGCACGCAGCTGATCCAGGGTGATGTCACGGCCCAGCATCTGGCCGGTCTTCACCTCGATGCCGCCGATCGACAGGATCCAGGCGACCTCGCGGGCGGCGAAATCATCGACCGTCTTATAGGCGGCGATGCCGTATTCATTGAGCCCGCCCAGCTTCTCGCGCGCCTCGAACACCGTGACGTCATGGCCCAGCATGGCCAGCCGATGGGCGCAGGACAGCCCCGCCGGGCCGCCGCCCACGACAGCCACCCGCCGGCCGCTGGGGGCGGCCCGCCGGAACAGCTGGGTTGCCGGCGTGGTGTCGCTGCCATAGACCCATTCGGTGGCGTGGCGCTGCAGCAGGCCGATCTCGACCGGCTTGTCGTCCTGGTCGTGGCGCACGCAGGCCTGTTCGCACAGGATTTCGGTCGGGCAGACCCGGGCGCACATGCCGCCCATGATGTTGGCCGACAGGATATCGGTCGCGGCCCCCTTCATGTTGTCGGTCGCGATCTTGCGAATGAAACTCGGGATGTCGATGGAGGTGGGGCACGCCTTCACGCAGGGCGCGTCCCAGCAGAAATGGCAGCGGCTCGCCTCGACCAGTGCCGCCCGCCCATGCAGCGGCGGATGGGCATCGAGGAAGTTCCGGCCGAGGTCTTCCGCCGGCAGACGGCCGGCCCGGATGTCACCCGTCTCGTCCATGATGAAGCTCGTCCTTCGTCTGTCATTGGTTGTCGGCCGGGGCTCTCTCAACCAAGGATGGAGATGGTGGAACCACCCCCGCCCTTCGCAGGTCCGCCGGTCCGTTGCCCCTGCGGCACATACGGGCGCCGCAGGGGGTCGTCACGTCCTGGGAAGAAGCGCCGCATCAGGCCGCGTCGGCGGCGGCCCCCGATCCGGCATTGGCCCGTTCCAGCATTGCGCCCAGCAGCACTTCGGCGCCGGCCGCGACCCATTCGGGCTTGGCGTCCTCGATCTCGTTGTGGCTGATGCCGTCGATGCAGGGGATGAAGATCATGCCCGTGGGGGCGACCTTCGCCAGATAGCAGGCGTCGTGGCCGGCGCCCGAGACGATGTCGCGGTTGCTGAAGCCCGCGGCCGCGGTGGCGGCGCGCACGGCGTTGACGCAGCCCTCTTCGAACGGCACCGGCGCGTAGTAGAAGATCTGCTCGACCTTCGCCTCCAGCCTGCCGTCGGCCACCACCTCGTCGATGGCGGCGCGCAGCTCGCGATCCATCTTCGAGAGCACCTCGTCATCGGGGTGGCGCAGGTCGATGGTGAAGAACACCCGGCCCGGGATGACGTTGCGGCTGTTGGGATGAACCTGCATCAGCCCCACCGTCGCGCAGGCGACCGGTGCATTGTCGAGACCGATCCGGTTGACCGCCTGAACGATCTTCGCCGCCCCCAGCAGGGCGTCGCGGCGGATCGGCATCGGGGTCGGGCCGGCATGGGCCTCCTGGCCGGTCAGCACCACCTCGTACCAGCGCTGGCCCTGGGCGTGGGTGACGATGCCGATGGTCTTGCCCTCGGCCTCCAGGATCGGGCCCTGTTCGATATGGGCCTCGAAATAGGCGCCGACCGGCTTGCCCACCGGCTGATCGCCGGCATAGCCGATCCGCTCCAGCTCCTGGCCCATGGTCTTGCCGTCCAGGTCGGCGCGGCTGAGGCCGTAATCCAGGTCGAACACGCCCGCGAACACACCCGACGCCACCATGGCCGGCGCGAAGCGCGAGCCTTCCTCATTGGTCCAGACCGCCACCTCGACCGGCGCCTCGGTCTCGTAATTGAGGTCGTTGAGCGTGCGCAGCACCTCAAGACCCGCCAGCACGCCATAGACGCCGTCGAAACGGCCGCCGGTCGGCTGGCTGTCCAGATGGCTGCCGGTCATCACCGGCGGCAGCGACGGGTTGCGGCCTTCGCGGCGGGCGAAGATGTTGCCCATCCTGTCCACCGAGATGGTGCAGCCCGCCTCCTTCGCCCATTTCACGAACAGATCGCGGCCCTGGCGGTCCAGATCGGTCAGCGCCAGACGGCAGACGCCGCCCTTTTCGGTGGCACCGATCCTGGCCATCTCCATCAGGCTGTCCCAGAGCCGCTCGCCGTTGATCCGGATGTTCGACATGGTGTGATCGTCCCCTGATCCTGTGTCTCGAATACGATGCGATGAGATGAGTCTACACCCGTGCCGCATGGGCGGCGGCATCGGATCTGCCGTGCCCGCTCATCCCATCGTCGGAAAGTTGAACTGCGCACCGGCGCGGATGCCGGTCGGCCAGCGCTGGGTGACGGTCTTGAGGCGGGTGTAGAACTTCACCCCTTCCGGCCCGTAGATGTGATGGGCGCCGAAGAGCGAGCGCTTCCAGCCGCCGAAGCTGTGATAGGCGACCGGCACCGGCAGCGGCACGTTGACACCGACCATGCCGATCCGGACCCGGCTCACGAAGTCGCGGGCCGCATCGCCGTCGCGGGTGAAGAGCGCGGTGCCGTTGCCGTATTCATGAGCGTTGATCATGCCCACCGCGTCTTCGTAAGACCCGCTGCGCACCACCGACAGCACCGGGCCGAAGATCTCTTCGCGGTAGATGGTCATGTCGGTCGTCACCCGGTCGAACAGGGTGCCGCCGACGAAATAGCCGTTCTCATAGCCCTGCAGGCGGAAATTGCGGCCGTCGACCAGCAGCTTCGCGCCCTCTTCCACGCCCCTGTCGATATAGCCGCGCACCTTGCGGGCATGGATGTCGGAAATCAGCGGCCCCATTTCGGCGGCGCTGTCGGTGGCGGGGCCGACCTTCAGCGCTTCCACCCGCGGGATCAGCTTTTCGACCAGCCGGTCGGCGGTCTCTTCGCCCACCGGCACGGCCACTGAAATCGCCATGCAGCGCTCACCCGCCGAGCCGTAGCCGGCCCCCATCAGCGCATCCACCGCCTGGTCCAGATCGGCATCGGGCAGGATGACCATGTGGTTCTTGGCGCCGCCCAGCGCCTGGACCCGCTTGCCGGCCGCGGTGCCGGTCGCATAGACATATTCGGCGATGGGGGTGGAGCCCACGAAGCTCACCGCCTCGATCCGCGGATCGGTCAGCAGCACGTCGACGGCTTCCTTGTCGCCATGGACGACGTTCAGCACGCCCGCCGGCAGGCCGGCCTCATGCGCGATTTCGGCCACCAGCAGCGCCGCACTCGGGTCTTTCTCCGACGGCTTCAGGATGAAGGTGTTGCCGGCGGCGATCGCCAGCGGGAACATCCACAGCGGCACCATGGCCGGGAAGTTGAACGGCGTGATGCCGGCGACCACGCCCAGCGGCTCGCGGACATCGAAACTGTCGATCGCCGGGCCGACATTGCGGCTGTATTCGCCCTTCAGCAGCTGCGGGATGCCGCAGGCGAATTCCACCACCTCGATCCCGCGGGCCACCTCGCCCAGCGCATCGGCATGGGTCTTGCCGTGTTCGGCGCTGATCGCGCGGGCGATCTCGTCGGCACGGGCATCGAGCAGTTCCTTGAAGCGGAACATGATCCGGCCACGCTTGGCCGGCGGGGTCGCCGCCCAGGCCGGGAAGGCCTCTGCCGCCACGCCGATCGCGCGTTCCACCTCGGCCCGGGTCGCAAGGCCAAGCCCGGCCGTCTGCTCGCCGGTCGCGGGGTTGAAGACCGGGCTGCGGCGGGGGCCTTCGGGGGCGACGCGCGCGCCGCCGATCAGATGCTCGATGGTCCGGGACATGGGATGGTCTTTCGTCCTCTCGGGGCCGCCCGGGCGGCTGAACGCTGCCGGGCGGAAGGTTTGCGGGGGGGCTGTCGTAAGACGGGCCGGCCGGCACGGGCCGCTCTCGGGGCTCAGGGCACGACTCTCCCGTCGCGTCGCGGGCAGGCCGCAGACGGAAAGCGGGCGTCGGGGCATAGGGGCCATGCGGCGGATGGCAACCGCCGGAAACGACGACACGGCCCGGCCCGGACGGGTCAGGGGTGACGATCATCCCGCAGGCGGATCACCCGGCATGGGGCATCCGAAGATGGGTCAGTCGAAGCTGGTCATTCTCAAAGGGCCTCCCGGCATATCGGTCGAAACGGGTGGAGGGTGTCCACACGCCCGCTCGGCTCGGCCATACTGCTCCACTGTCAGACGGCGCCGGGTCTCTCCCACCGGTGCTCGCCCTCACCGGGCCGCTTGACGCGGCCTCTGTCTTCCTGATCCTGGAACGATGAGCGCGGGGGGCGCTTCACCGGTCCCGGGAGCGATGTGATCGTTCTCGATCTTCATCGCCTGAAGAACAGGTTAGACGTATCCTGACCAAGCGGTCAAGATGTCCTGAACGGGTTTCGACAGATCGGTCCGCATCGCGCGACCGGTGTGCCATTACCTCCCATGCCAACCCGGCCTCCCGTGCCCGCCTCCCATGCCTCTGCGCCCCGCCCCACCTCCATCTTCTGCCCAAGGACGCCCCCGATCGATGCCCGACCCCGCCGGACCTGCCCCTGAATCCCCCCGGCAGCCCCTGCCGCGCAAGGCCCAGATCCGCGAGGAGAACACCGTCGCCATCCTGGCGGCGGCGGAAGAGGTTTTTGCCGAGATGGGCTTCCGCGGCGCCAGCACGGCGGCGATCGCCGAACGCGCCGGCGTGCCCAAGGCCAATCTGCACTACTATTTCCGCACCAAGAACCAGCTCTACGCCCGCGTGCTGGAGAGCATCGTCACCGAGTGGTTCGAAGCCGCCGACCGCTTCGGCATCAGCGATGACCCGGTGGAGGCGATCGACCATTACGTCCGCGCCAAGATGGAGCTGTCGCGCACCCGGCCTGCCGCCTCGAAAGTGTTCGCGAACGAGATCATCCACGGCGCGCCGCAGCTGATGGTCTATTTGCGCACGACGCTGCGCAACTGGGCCGCCACGCGCGCCGCCGATATCGACCGCTGGGTCGCCCAGGGCCGCATCGACCCGGTCGACCCCTACCACCTGCTGTTCATGATCTGGGCGGTCACCCAGCATTACGCCGATTTCTCGTGCCAGATCCAGGCGGTGCTCGACCGCGACCGCCTGCCCCGCGCCGAATTCGACCGCGCGGCCGAACAGATCACCCGGATCATCGTCAAGGGCATCGGCGCACTGGACCGGCGGGATGCGGCGGATGCCGGCACCTCGAAGGGGACGGCGGCATGAGCGGCGGGATCGTCGCCTGCATCGCCGCGGATGAGATCATGCCCCGCTTCCAGGCCGTTATGATCGCCGGAACCGAGGGCCGCAGCCGCTACGCGGCCGGCTTGCCCGCAATCTTGACCGGGCCGTTCAGATGATCAGCGGCGCGTCGAAATCGGTGGCGGGTTTGGCGCCGACATGTTCGACCTTGGGGCGCCAGTTGGCGCCCAGGCGATAGAAGCGCAGGCTGTCCTGGTCGGGGTCGATTTCGGCGATCAGGCGGGCGCGGAGCAGGGTCCACTGGGCCGGGTCGACGTCGCATTCGAACACCGAATACTGAACGCGCTGGCCGAAATCCTTCACCGCCCGGGCCACGCGGCGCAGGCGGCGGCGGCCGGCGGCCGTGTCGGTGCGGACGTCGTAGCTGACCAGGACCATCATCGGCGGGATCTCCCTGATGCGGGCGGCGTGGAGCGGGGGAGACGGTCAGCGCGGCAGCCAGGGCGGGTAGGCATCCAGGTCGCCGCGCAGGGTGCGGGCCAGCAGCAGGGACTGAAGATGCGGCATCAGCCCCAGGGCGGCGCTTTCGCCCAGATAGGGATGGGTGGCGGTCTCGCGCTTGCGCTCGGCCCAGGCGACCAGCACGCGCTTGCGGGCCTCGTCGCGGATGGTGACACCGCCGGCCGCATCGCGTACAAAATCCTTCGCCCCGAGTTCCCGCCGGTTGATCAGGGTGAGCGCCAGCCGATCGGCCAGGCGCGGGCGGAATTCCTCCATCAGATCCAGCGCCAGACCCGGCCGTCCGGGCCGGTCGCGGTGCAGGAAGCCCACCGCCGGATCCAGCCCCACGCTTTCCAGCGCCGAACGGCAATCATGGGTCAGCAGGACATAGAGGAAGGAGAGCAGCGCATTCACCGGGTCGCGCGGCGGCCGGCGGTTTCGCCCGGCGAACTGCATGGCCGGCTCGTCGCTGCGGATCAGGGCGCCGAAAGCCTCGAAATAGCGCGCCGCCGCCTCGCCCTCGATGCCGCGCAGCCGGTCGAGCCGGATCATGGCAGGGGGATCATCCCGCGCGGCATCGGGATCGGAGGTGGGGGCAGCCAGCGCCCGCACCCGGCGCAGCGCATCGCCGATCGCCGCCTCGCCCGCCGTCAGCCGGTCGCGGGCAGCCGCGTCCATGGTCTCGCCATGGTCGCGCAGGCCGCGCCTCAGCACCGCCCGCTGACCGTCGAGCTTGGCGGTGAGCAGAGAGGCGGCCAGATCCGCCGCGCGGTCGGGGTCGTCGGCCGCGCGATACTGGGCGCGGCGCAGCAGCACATTGCCCGAAACCGGCCCTTCCACCCGCGCCTGAAACCGGCCGTTGCGGTCAAGCATGCTGACCGTGATCCCGGCTTCGGCGCAGGCGGCGAGCAGCGGCGCGGTGAAGCTGACCAGGCCGATCCCGACCACGGCCCCCAGCAGATGCATCGGCACCCGGCCGATTTCCGCCTGATCGAGCCGGACCACGAGATTGGCGCCGTCCTTCACCACCCAGGCATCCTGGGTGGTGACATAGAGCGTGTTGAGATAACGCTTCACGGCTCCCCCTCCCCATCGGCATCGCTGCCGAGCCGGGCGTCGATCCAGCCGGCGACCGCCCGGCCACGGGCGAGCGCCTTCGGCCGGCAGGTGTCGATCAGCGAGCAGGCATCACAGCGCTTGCGGTCATAGACCGCGGGCGGTGTCTGCCCCGCGGCCAGGCAGGTGGCGGCCTCGGCGGCGATGCGGCGGGTCAGCGCGCGCAAGTCGTCGTCGAACATCACCGCCAGCCGCCGGCGGGTCCGGCCATAGAACAGCGCCCCTTCGGGCACCGTCAGTCCGAACATCTCTTCCAGCGCCAGCGCCTGGGCGCAGAGCTGGACCTCGTCGGCCCGATGGGCCTTGGGCCGGCCGAGCTTGTGCTCCACCGGCAGGGCCGCCACCACCCGGCGCCGCTCGATGGTCAACTCGACCACATCGGCCACACCGTGCAGCGGCGGATCGCGACAGACCAGCGCCAGCGACGTCACCCGCTTCACGCCCTTGCGCGCCTCGGCCGTGCCCCGGTCCACCGCCTCATGCGCCACCCGGCCCTCGGCGGTGAGGGCATTCTCGGCCCAGATCCGCTCGACATGGATGAGGGCGAACTGGCGCGGGCAGACCATCCAGTGCTGCAGCCCCGAGATCGGCAGGGAGGGGGCGTCGGCCTCGTCCGTCATCGCTGCGCCCCCCCCCGGATTATGTCGGCGGATCAGATCATCCGCTCCACCGTAATCCCCTCGGGCAGCCCGGCGGTGTCCACCTCCACGCGGTAGTCGTCGAAGCTGCGCGGCGGGCGGGCCTCGTCGGGGGTGGCGCGGGTGACGGTCACGCGCTTGAACAGCTTGTGCGCCGGGGCGTTGCCGATGGCGCTGTCATGCCGGAACACCACCAGTTCGCGCGCGGTCATCTCCCCGCGTGCGGCCGAGCGGTCGTGGTCGAACATGTTCTGCAGCGCCGCCCAGAACAAGGCGAGGTCGTCGTCCGAAAAGCCGGTCCGTCCCGCCAGATGGGCACTGATGAAGCCATGGGCGCGATAGAGGCCATAGGGCACGATATGCTTGCGGCCCATGGTGCGGATGTCGTTCTTGCCCGGCTCTTCCTTGGTCGCGGCCATGCGGGTGATCGAGATTTCGAGCGGCATGATCGGGTCGATGGAGGTCGCGAAGGTCAGCTGCACCGGGCCGCGAACCTGGCCGGTGTTCGTCTCGGTGGTCATCACCGCGCCGAAGGTGCGGATGTCGAAGAAATTGGCGCACATCCAGGCGGTCACCGCGCGTTCCTCCTCCTCTTTCTTCGGCAGCTTCTTCGGCTCGGATTTGATGTCGAGCGCCTTGTAGGCCCTCTCGTGCTGCTCGTTCAGATACGAGCGCTCCCGCATGTAAATCTCGTGGCCGGGCGTGTTGCCGGCGACCATGTCGACGAAATTGCGCACCTTGCGCTTCAGGCTGACATCGGTCACCAGCCCCTGATTGGTCTCGGGGTCGAGCCGCGGCAGGTTGCCGGCATCCGGGTCGCCATTGGGGTTGCCGTTGGTGACGTCGAAGAGATAGACGAAATCATAGCGGTTGCTGATCGCGGTCATGGGAAACGGGCGCTTTCGAAGACGGGGCTCATATCCTGAAAACAGGGCGATGCGGCGATCAGGCGTCGTCGCCGATCACGGCCGGTTCGCCGGCCTCCGCGGCCTTCACCTCGGCCGGGGCACGGGTCATCATCGCCTGACGCTGGTGGAAATAGCCGATCGCAAACCGGCCCTGATCCTCCACCCCCAGATGGCGCGGCAGGTTCGAGGGCAGGCCGTCCACGACCTCGGCGATGGTGGTGTCGTACCAGTGGGCGAGACCGCCGCGATCCTTGCGCAGCTTCGCCGCGTGATGGGTACTGCCCCGCATCAGCACCGGGAAGATCGACCCGGGCGTTGCCGAGGCCGCGCCATAGAACCGGTCGCGGATGGTGGCGTTCAGCCCCGGCAGCGCCGCCCGCTGAAGGTTCTCCAGCACGGCAAACAGCCGCCCCAGCCGGTAGCCGGTATTGGTTTCGGCAGGATCCAGACTCACGAGATCGCCCTCCCTCTCCAGAGGTTCCTTGCCCGACCGCCGGAGCAGCCAGGCCTTGAGCATGGCGACCCTCAGGGCGGAAATCTCTCCGTCGGCGCGGATGCGCATCAGCGCCAGCGCCGCCATGTTCGCGGGGTACGGGCGGCCGCTCAGCACCGCCCGCATGATGTCGCCGCCCAGCTTCGGCGGCAGGTTGTCGAGCTTGCCCTGCGGCGCCAGGGCCTTCAGCAGCGCATAGACCGACACCGGCCGCCCCGGATCGATGCCGGGGTCGAGGCGGAGGTCGTGCCAGTGCTGGCGGACATGGTCGACCGCATCGCCCAGCCGGTCTTCGTACCAGAAGCGCAGTGCCAGCCGGGCGGCGTTGGGCGCCAGCCCCAGCACCCAGAGACGGGTATCGGGGTGGAGATCCGCCGAGATCGCCTCACCCATCGTCCGCCCGCGGGCGAGCGCCGAGAGCGCGGTGCGGACCCGCTTCGCCTCCTCGTCGCTCATCTTCAGGTCGATCTTGGGCTTCTTCGCGGTGCCGTCCTCGCCCGCCTCGTCGGCCTCCGCACCCGCGTCCTGGTCCATCAGCCCATAGGCCGGGGAGACGGCATTGGCGAGCACGCGGCTTGCGGTGTCGTCGGCGGGGTTGGGGGCGTCGGTCCAGAACACCGTGGTCGCATCGCCGATCTGCACCCGATGCGCGCCATCCGGCGCCAGCAGCTTGTTCAGCACCGCGCCATAGGCGAAGGCGACCCGTTCCGAGATCGGCGCATTCGCCCCCTGTTCCTTGCCGAAGGAGGTGAAGGCACTCAGATTGAACGAGACCAGGGAGGCACCACCGATCTGCGCGCCCCGCACGCCCTTGATCGAGGGGTGCAGCTTGGCGATCGGGGCCACGATGCCGCTGACCAGGCAACGCCCGGCTGCCCCCGCCACCGCTTCGCGTCGTGCTGCCCAGGCAGCCCGGGCCGCCCGGAAGCGGTGCAGATCGCGCACGGTGCCGCGGCCGAAGCGGAAAATGAGATTGCCGTCCACAGCTTCGATCGGAATTTCGCCGGTCTCGACCGCCGCCACCGCCCGTTCCGGCGTCCAGTCCTCCAGAAATTCCAGCAGCTTGAGCAGGGCGCGGTCCTCGGTCCCTGCCAGCGCCTCGGTATGCAGCTGCCGGAAGGCCTCGAACTCCTTCTCGGCCGCCACCACACCGGCATCCGGCGTCTTACCGGCGCGCTTCACGCCCAGCACATAGGCGGATTTATCCCAGAGGAAATTGGCCGCCACGCCCGAGGTACGTTTGATCGCCGCCGGCACGGTCATACGCAGCGGTTTCGGTTTTTTGCCGCTGCGGTCGCCCAGCAGCAGCACCGGCGGCACACCGCCCGGCTGGAACCGCTCCAGATCGACCGCGGCATCGATCGCCTGTTCCGACATCCCCTCTTCGGGAAGATCGGTATCCCCGCCCTCGATCCGGCGGTCGTAATACTCGGCCAGCTGCTGCAGGATCACGACACCACCTCATCCGACTGCGGCGGCGGCACCGTGATCACGCCGTCGACCATCCGCGCCCGGAAGAAACGCGGCTGCATGCCATGGGCATAGTCGATGTCATAAAGCATCCAGCCCAGATCCCGCGTGCCGGCCAGATCCGCATGCGGCACCGGTTCCCCCTCCACCGGCCCGAAATCGGCGGCGAATTCACGGGTGCCGAGGCAGGGCTGCTGATAGCACTGCCCGCGCGCCAGCCGCCGGTTGAAGATGTCGAGATGCTTGCCCTCATTGTCCGACGGCCCCGCCGCTGCCGTCAGCTCGAAATGGGCCTCGATGATATAGGCCACATCGCGCAGCACCACCGAGGCGCGCTGCTGGCGGTCTTCCTCGACGATGGTATAGACACCCGCGGTACTCCCGGCCGCCCGCGCCCGCTTGACCACCCCGGCCGCGATCTTCGAGCCGACCTCGTTGCGCCGGATCGTCTCGAAACGGATCGGGTTGAGCACGATGATCCGGTCGATCTGCCAGCGGACTGCCGGCTTCCAGTGGATCGCCTCGATGATCCCACGTGCGGCAGAAGGTGTCATAACATCATATGACACGCGCTCCACCTTCATCTCCGGGCGTGTGTAGAGTGCACGCGGCCCGGTGACGTGGAGCCGAACGCCGAAAGCCATCATCCTCACCTTTCCCAGGGAGAAGACATGACGGGTCGTTGGGGGCCGACACGGCCGGCCCCCGGGTGACCGTCTTCCAAGATTGCCAGTTTCAATCCGCGACCGGAATAGCCGCACCGGTCGACACAATCATTTTGTGTTCACAATTTTTCTTATCCGCCTGATGATCGTCAAGCGCTATTTCTGGCAATCTTGAAACTATCAGAAAACCAATCTCTCCACCGCGACGAACGCCGGCTCCTCCCAAACAAGCCCGACATCCTCGCGGTACAGGCTGGGGTTGGTCAGAACCATGAACTGCTCCCCATACCGCTCCCCACCCACCACATGCGCCGCACTTGCCTCCACCAGCATCTTCCGGATCCACGGCGGCAGGGTCACGACATGACGTTGCAGCAGCCGTGCGGCCCCGCCAGCACCACCGAAGCGGTCGAGGGCGGACGGGTCGGCGGCATCCAGCGCCGCCACGCAGGCTTCAGCCTCGGGCGTGGTCGGGATGATCAGCGGCAGCATGCCGTCTTCGATGATCCGGTATCGTTCGGCGACGGTGGTGAAGGGGATGGCGAGGCGGCGCGGGCTGTCGTGCAGCGCCATGATGTTTTCGGCATCCAGCATGTCGAGCGCCTGCCAGAACAGCGCATCGAAATACAGCCGCATGGCCTCGGGCGAGAGCGGGTCGTCGATCCGATCCTCGACCATCCGCCCGCGCGCCACGGCCGCCGCCGCCAGGGCCTGGGCCAGTCGTCTGGGCTGGTCGGCCGGGTCGGCAGGGGTGAAAACCTCGACCACCCCCTCCCGGCCCAGCCGGCCCTCGCGGTTGCAGCGCCCCGCGGCCTGGGCGATCGAATCGAAGCCGGCGGCGGCGCGCAGCACCATCGGCAGGTCGATATCCACCCCGCATTCGATGACGGTGGTGGAGACGATCCGGCAGGTGTCGCCCGCCGCCAGCCGGGCGCGGATCTCGTCCAGCCGCCGGCTGCGATGGGCGGCGGTCATCAGGGCGGAGAGGTGGAACGCCCCCTCGGGCGCCGCGGCCGCCAGCCTCTCGTAGAGCCGCCGGGCATGGAGGCGGGGATCGACCACGGCCAGCGCCCGGGGGCCGGTCGTCAGCCGCGCGATCACCCCGGCATCGTCCAGAACGCCCGCCTCCTGCACGCGCACCCGCGCCAGCCGGTCATGCAGGGCCGAGGGATCGGAGACGATCTCGCGCACCGCCCGAAATCCGCCCTTCAGCCCGAACACCTGGGCGTATTCGTCCACGACCTCCGCAGTGTCGTCGGGCGCCACCAGCACCGGCTGCGTCGCCGTCGCCAGCACCACCGTCACCCGGTAATTCGCCGCCAGTTCGTCGAGCATCGCGACCGTCGGGCGCAGCAGGCCGCGGGGCATCATATGCGCCTCGTCCAGGATCACCACCGATCGCGGGATCGCCTGCAATTTGCGGCAGCGCGCCGGGCGGTCGGAGAACAGGCTTTCCAGGAACTGCACCGCGGTGGTGACGATGATCGGCCGGTTCCAGCGCTCCATCGCCCGGCGCAGCTTGTCGCGGCCCTGCCAGCGTTCCCGTGCGTCCGGCGGGATGTTGCGGCGGTCCAGATCGGCTTCGGTGTCGAAGGCACTGTGATGTTCCAGCACCTGATCGGCCAGATCGGCCCCCAGCGCCTTGCGGATCACCCCGGCGGTCTGCTCGATGATCGAGGTATAGGGGATGACGATGATCACCCGGTCGAGCCCGTGCGCCTCGGCATGGGCCAGCGCGAAGGCGAGCGAGGCCAAAGTCTTGCCGCCGCCGGTCGGCACCGAGAGCGAGAACACGCCCTGCCCCGTCGATGCCGCCGCCCGACAATCGGCCAGCACCTCCGCGCGGGCGGCCACCACCCGCTCCGCCCCCGCCTGCCCGGCGGCCCTGGCCGCAGCATCGGCGGCAAGACCGTCGATGAACCCGTCCACCCGCCCCCGCAGCACCGCCATCGGCGCAGCCTCGAACCCCGCCTCCGGATCTTCCCGGCCCTCGGCGGCGGCATGGAAGGCGGCGGTGTCGGCGTAATCGGCATCCACCAGGCACGAGAACACCATCCGGGTCATCACCGCGAAGCGGAACCCGGCGCGGTCGTCGGGCGCCTCCCCCGGCCGCGGCGGCGGCAGGTGGCGCCAGCTCTCATCCGGTTCGGGCGGCGTGATCTCGTCTTTCCAGGCCGAGGCATCGTCGAGCGACTTCTTCTCGACCCGCTCCCGCAGGCTGCCGCGGTCGCCAACGCCCTGATCCTCGAAATCCGCCAGCCCGGCATGATGCCCCGCCACGGCATAGAGCACCGCCTGCGCCCCGGGCAGACGCCCGGCCAGCCCGCCGGCGCGGTCGCGGATCATCTCGGACATCACCCGTGCGCCCCAGGTCGCATGATCGACCTTGGACACATCCCCGCGCAGCCGCGCCTGAAATTCCGGGGAATACTTGCCGCTGTCATGCAGCAGCCCGGCCGCCCGGGCAATGCTCTCCTGCCCGAACCGCGCCGCGCTCACCCCCGCCCCAGCCCCCACCGCCCGCAGATGATCGGCCAGCAGATGCCACGCGGTCTCGGGCTGGTCCTTCAGCGAATGGGCATAAAACGGCATGTCACGACCGCATGCGGGGAATGGGACGGCATCAGGTTACGATGCGATCACCACACGTGCAAGGCGGAGATGTGGGGCGGATGGTCGCGCCTCGATTCCCGTGGAGAATGAGGGCTCGCACAGACCCCGGCCGCCTGTGGCGGGGGATCCGACCGGCCGCCGGCCACGTAGAACCGCCGGGACCACATGTCGAGGCCGGATGGATGGATCTTCCCCTGTTGCCGCTTTTCCCCGAGGCCAGCCGGGCGGCCGGGTTGCAGCGGCTGGACGGGTTTCTGCCGCGCGCCGGCACCGCCTATGCCCGCGATCGCAATCATGATCGCGGGGCGGCGGTGGTGCGGGGCAATGTGTCGATGCTCTCGCCCTTTCTGCGCCACCGCCTGGTCAGCGAGGCCGAGGTGATCGCCGCCGCGGTCGGGCGGCACGGGGCGGCGGCGGGGAAGTTCGTCGAGGAGGTGGGCTGGCGCAGCTACTGGAAGGGCTGGCTGGCCCGCCGGCCGGGGGTCTGGGCGGCCTGGCGGCAGGGGGTGGCGCAGGATCTGGCCGGGCTGGTGCGCAATCCGGCGCTTGCGGCGGCGGTGGAGGCGGCCGAAGCCGGGCGGACCGGCATCGACGGCTTCGACCATTGGGCGCAGGAACTGGCCCGGACCGGCTATCTGCACAATCACGCCCGGATGTGGTTCGCCAGCATCTGGATCTTCACGCTGAACCTGCCCTGGCGGCTGGGGGCGGATCTGTTCATGCGCCGGCTGATCGATGCCGATCCGGCCTCCAACACGCTGTCCTGGCGCCAGGTCGCCGGGCTGCACAGCCGGGGCAAGGCCTATGCCGCCCGCGCCGCCAACATTCACGGCTTCACCGACGGGCGGTTCAACCCCGCCGGCCAACTGAACGAACCCCCCGAGCCGCTGGACGAGGCGCCGCCGCCGCCGGCCGGTCCGGTGCCGCGGCCATACCCGGCCGATCCGCGCCTGCCCGCCCTGCTGGTGCTGACCGAGGATGACGGCCGCCCCGAAACCCTGTTCGACGGGCTGGAGATGTGCGGCGCGGTGGCGCTGGATCTCACCCCCTTCCGCGCCGTCGCCGGCCCGGTCGCAGAGCCGGCCGCGGCTTTCGCCCGGGATGCGCTGGCCGATGCCGCTGCCCGGCTGGTGGCGGCCGGCGGGCCCGCGGCGCTGCCGGTCGGCGCGCCCACGGCCGAGGCGCTGGCCGCGACGCTGATCGACGACGCCCGCGCCGCCGGCGCCCGCCAGATCGTGCTGCCGCACCCGGCCGCCGGCCATGCCGCCATGGTGGTGGATCGGCTGATCCCGCGGCTGCAGGCGGCGGGTCTGCACCTCGCCACCCGCCTGCGCCGCTGGGATGCCGCGACCGCGGCCGGCGCATCCCATGGCTATTTCCGCTTCCGCAAGGGCCTGCCGCCGCTGGTAGAGCTGGCCCTCTCAGGCGGGGCGGAAGAGCTCTGCCTCACCAACGAGAGCCGCCGATGACGGAACGCCCTGTCCCTTCCCCTTCCCCCGCCTGCACCCTGCTGCATGACGGCAGCTGCCCGCTTTGCGCGCGCGAGGTGGCGCTCTACCGGCGCCTCGCATCAGACGGCCAGGTCGGCTTCCTGGACGTCTCGGCGGAAGACGGCCGCCCTTTGCCCGCCGGCATCGACCGGCGCCGGGCGATGGCGCGGCTGCATCTGATCACCGCCGACGGCCGGGTGGAAACGGGCGCCCGGGCCATGCTCACCCTCTGGCAGCAGCTGCCGGGGTTTCGCAGGCTGGCGCGGCTGCTGCGGATCCCGCCGCTGCCCTGGCTGCTGGAGATCGGCTATCGCGGCTTCCTGGTGGTCCGGCCGCAGCTGCAGTGGCTGGCCAGGGGCGGCATCAGGCCAGCTGCCCGAACCCCACCGCCGCGATGACCAGCTGGACGACGTTCAGGATCACGCTTGCCCGGTGCAGCCGCGCGAAGCGGCGGCCGGCGGCAAGGTCGCCGGCAAGCTCCGCATCGCGGGCGCGGTGCACTGCGGGCAGAATGCCGTGGCGGGCGATCAGCCCAAGCGCCGCCACCAGGGTGAAGAGCAGCGCCGGCAGCCAGCGTGCGGCGAAGGCCGCGGCAAGTGCCGTGACGAAACCGGTCAGGATGATCAGCAGGTAATAGCGCGGAAAGATCCGCCGGATCAGCCGGGCCGCCGGCTGCGGCTCCAGCGTGGTGAACACGGTCGGCGCCACGATGCCTGAGAAGAACACCATCGCCCCCAGCATGACGGCCGAGAGATAGAGCGCCACAAGTCCTGGTGCATCGATCAGTCCGGAAACATCGGTCATGGGCGGGCTCTCTCCTGCTGCGGCGGGTCGGGATCTCCTGTTCAGATATGGTCCGCACGGCCCGGATCCTCTGCGAGCATCCGGGAACAAGCCGGTGTCACCATCGGTCGATCGCAGGGTCAGTACTGCGGCAGGGGCAGCCGATCGCTTTCCTCTGCCACCGCCGGGAAGCGCGGATCGCCCGAGGCCCAATCGCGTTTGGCATCCTCGATCAGCGCCGGATCGCTGGCGACGAAGTTCCACCACATCGACCGCGGCCCATCCAGCGGCGGGCCGCCGATCAGCATCACCCGCGCCGCGCCGTCCGCGGCCTGAAGCCGCGGCCGGCTGCCCGCGCGCAGCACCGCCAGCATGCCCGCCTCATGGGGTTCGCCGTCGATCAGAACCGCGCCGTCGATCACCACCAGCCCGCGTTCCGGTGCGGCATCCGGTACCTCAAGTGCCGCGCCGTCTTCCAGCGCCAGATCCAGGCAGAGCGCGCCGCCCGGCGCCGCGACCGGCGAGCGCGCACCATAGGCCTCTCCCGTCACCACACGCAGGGTGATGCCGGTGCCGATGCGCAGCTCGGGCAGGTCTTCCGCGGCATGATGGGCGAAACCGGGCGCGCCCTGCTCTTCGGGTTTCGGCTGGGCCAGCCAGATCTGCACCCCGTCGAGCACCGATCCCCCGGGCCGGTCTTCGGGCGCGGTGCGTTCCGAATGGGCGACGCCGTGGCCGGCGGTCATCAGGTTCACCGCCCCGGGCCGGATGGTCGCGACCGTGCCCAGGCTGTCGCGATGAACGATGGCGCCCTGAAACAGATAGGTGAGCGTCGCGAGGCCGATATGGGGATGCGGCGGCACGTCGAGCCCGGTGCCGGGCGCAAAGCCGACCGGCCCCATCCGGTCGAAGAACACGAAGGGGCCGATCGCGCGCCGCTTCGCATAGGGCAGCAGCCGGGCGACGTTCAGCCCGCCGATATCCCGCACCCGCCCGCGGATCACCATCTCCACCGCCGGGCAGCCGCCGGGGGCGGCCTCGGCTGCGATCTCGTCCTCGAACCTGCTCATGGGATCCGTCCTCGCGCAAAGCCTGTTATCGGCTTGAGGCTAGCCCGCAGCTCCCGGCCGCGATAGTCCCGGCGGCGGTGACGCAGTGTCAACGCGCGGGCACCAAACGCCAATGCTCAGGCACCGATGACCCCCCGCCGGTCGCGGGCCCAGGCGGCCGGCGACACGCCGACCAGATCCTTGAAACGGCGGCTGAAATGGGCCTGGTCGGCAAAGCCGGTCTCCAGCGCCGCCTGAACCGTGGGGCAGCCCGCCGCCAGCAGGCGCTTCGCCGCCTCGACCCTGAGCTGAATCTGATAGGCATGGATCGGCAGGCCCACCAGCCGGCGGAACTGTCGCATCAGATGCCAGGGGCTGAGGCCGGCCGCGGCGGCGATCTCGGTCACCGGCAGGTCTTCGGCGAAGCGGGCCTCGATCAGCGCCCGTGCGCGGGCGATTTCGGGCGTGGCGGCCGTGGCCACCCGCCTTGCCGCACGGCCGCTGCCATGGCGGGCGACCAGCATCACCGCCGCCTCGCGCAGCAGCACGTCGCGGGCGAGCCGGGTTTCGGGCCGGCACAGCGCCTGATGGGTGGCGATCAGCCGG
Organism: Tistrella sp.; assembly: GCF_002684955.1. Classification (NCBI taxonomy): domain Bacteria; kingdom Pseudomonadati; phylum Pseudomonadota; class Alphaproteobacteria; order Geminicoccales; family Geminicoccaceae; genus Tistrella; species Tistrella sp. The sequence goes on from NZ_NYWI01000020.1 coordinate 66,332, forward strand.
GCATGCAGCCCGGCATCCTCGATCACCGCAGAGCGGAACCCCACCTCGGGCGCATCGCCGCCGGCAACGCCGCCGCCGGGGCCGAAGCCGGCCGCGGCCGCCGCCTCGGTCAGCAGCGCCATGGGCAGATAGAGTGCGCGATAGCGCAATTCGTCGCCCACCACCCGGCTGCCGGTGTGCAGATCGCCCGGATCGACCACCGAGATCCGCCCGGGGGCGGCGGCATGGGTGGTCCGTTCGCGGCGGAATTCCTTCACCCCGGCCTCGATCAGCCCCAGCATCAGCGTGTCATGGGTATGGGGGCGAAAGCGGTGTCGGCGCAGGCGGGCGAAGGTGGCCTCCACCCCGGTCGTCCCGGCGGCGACCAGCCGCACGCCGTCGGTCAGCCCGGCATAACCCTGCGCAGGATCGGACAAGACCCGGCCCGCCGGATCGCTAGGCTCGGCAGAGGTCTTCCGCTGTCGATCGAGGTTCTGGCCCATGTTCCCGCATTCCGATCCCTGGACCCTGCTGTCGCAGGCCGCCGTCACCCTGCCCGAGGGCTCGGTGCCGATCGCCCCGCCACTCTATCAGACGGCGGCCTTCTCTGCCGAGGATGCCTGGGGTTTCACCCGAATGGCGACGACGCCGATGCATGAGGGCTTCTACACCCGCTACGGCAACCCCACCACCCGCGCCCTGGAACAGGCGGTGGCCGCCCTCGAAGGCGGCACGGCCGCGGTCGCCACCGCCTCGGGCATGGGGGCGATCACGGCCGTGCTGCTCGCCTTCGCAGGCGCGGGCGATCACATCGTGGCGCAGCGTCTGCTCTATGGCGGCACCACTGGCCTGCTCACCCGGCTGGCGCCGCGGCTGGGCATCACCGTCGATCTGGTCGATCAGGACGACACCGCCGCCTTCGCCCGGGCGGCTCGTCCGAACACGAAGCTGATCCTGCTGGAAAGCCCCTCCAACCCCCTGCTCCGGCTGACCGATCTGGCCGGTGTGGCGGCCTTCGCGCGCGACCGCGGCATCCTGACCATGATCGACAACACCATCGCCACCCCGCTCAACCAGCGGCCGCTCGGCTTCGGCATCGATCTGGTGATGCACAGCGCCACCAAATATCTGTCGGGCCATGGCGACGTCTCGGCCGGCATCGTCACCGGCCGCGCCGAGCTGGTCGAACGGGTCTGGCACGAGGCGCATCTGCTGGGGGCGACGCCCGATCCCTTCGCCGCCTGGCTGGTGCTCCGGGGCCTGCGCACCCTGCCGATGCGGGTCGCCCGCCAGACCGCCACGGCGCTTGCGGTCGCCCGCCATCTGGCGGCGCATCCCCGGATCACCGCCGTTCTTTACCCGGGCCTCGACGGCCACCCGCAGCGCGATCTGGCCCGCCGGCAGATGCCCGACGGCGCCGGCGGCCTGCTCTCCTTCGAGGTGGCCGGCGGGCTCAATGCCGCAGAGGCCATGATGTCCCGGCTGCGGCTGATCCGCCGCTCGGCCAGTTTCGGCACGCCGATGACGGTCGCGGTCCATCCGGCGGCGATGTGGTCGGCGATGATGACGCCGGACCAACTGACCCTGACGGGCCTGCCCGACGGGTTGATCCGCCTGGGCCTGGGCTTCGAGGATCCGGCGGCGATCATCGCCGATCTGGATGCCGCCCTCGGCTGAGGGCCGCCTTCAGCACCCCAGCACCCGGGCCAGCACCGCCACCCCGCGCCGGATCGCCGCCGGGTCGAGCCCGGCATAGCCGAGGATCAGCCCGGCCGTCTCCGGCCGGGGGGCTGCCGGATCATACAGGGCCGAGACCGGATAGAGCCCCACCCTGGCCGCCGCCGCGGCCGCAATCACGGCGGCTTCGCGGCCGGCCGGCACGCCGTCCAGCCAGGCCACCAGATGCAGGCCGGTGGCGGCGCCCACCACCCGCACCGGCAGCCCCGCCAGCGCATCCAGCAGCACGGCGCGCCGGGCGGCATTGCGGCGGCGGATCGCCCGGACATGGGCCTCGTAGGCGCCGCTTTCCATCAGCTGGGCCAGGGCCTCCTGCTCGATCAGGGCGGTGTGCCGGTCGGTCACCCGCTTGGCCTCGGCAAAGGCCGGGGCAAGATCGGCCGGCACGACCAGATAGCCCAGGCGCAGGGTGGGCGAGAGCGTTTTCGACAGGGTGCCGACATAGATCACCCGCGCCGGATCGGCCGTCTGCAGGGCGGGCACGGGCGCGACGTCGTGGCGGTATTCGCCGTCATAGTCGTCCTCGATGATCAGCGCCGTCTGCGCCCGGGCCCAGGCCAGCAGCGCCCGCCGCCGTGCCACCGACAGCACGCCCCCTAAAGGGAACTGATGCGAGGGCGTGACATAGGCGAGACGCGCGGGCGGCAGATGGTCGGTGTTCAGCCCCTCGGCATCCACCGGCACCGGCACTGCCAATCCGCCGGCCGCCGCAAAGGCGCGGCGGGCGAGCAGATAGCCCGGGTTTTCGATCACGACGCGGTCGCCCGGGTCCAGCAGCAGCCGCGCCGCAAGATCCAGCGCCTGTTGCGAACCGTTGACCACGATGATCCGGTCGGGGCCGCAGCGAATGCCGCGGGCCCGCCACAGATACCCGGCCAGCACCCGACGGAGCGCCGGCGACCCTTGCGGGTCGCCATAGGCCAGCCGGTCGGGGCGGCGCAGCAGCACCGCGGTCATCGCCCGCCGCCAGGCCAGCACCGGAAAATCGCGCCCCGCCAGATCGCCATAGCGGAAATCCGCAATCCGGAACGCCGGTACCGGTGCCGGGGGCGGCATGTCGGCAAGCCGCCGGGCAAAGGCCGACAGCCGCCGCGGCGGGGCCGGTTCGGGCGCCGCCGGCACCACGTCCCGGCCCAGCCCCGCGGCCACTTCGGCCCGCGCCCCCGGCCGGGTGGTGATGTAGCCCTCGGCCACCAGCTGGCCGTAGGCGGCGGTCACGGTGGTGCGCGACGCCCCCCATTCAGCCGCAAAACTGCGGGTCGACGGCAGGCGCTCCCCCGGCTGCCAGACCCCCTCGTCGATCCGCGCCCGGATCGCCGCCACGATCCGGCGGGCGATGCCGTCCTCGTCAAACTGGCCCACCTGTTTTCTCCGGAACCGGACATTCCTGCCGGTCCAGACTCGCGGCATTCTGGGGGTGCACGCAAGGGAGTTTCACCATGTACACCCCACCCGCCTTCCGCATCGACGACCGGCAGAGGCTTGTCGCCACCATCCGTGAGGCCGGTCTTGCGACCCTGGTCACCGCCACGGCCGAAGGGTTGATGGCGACCCCGCTGCCGCTGTTGCTGGACGAGACCGAGGGGCCCCATGGCACGCTCTACGGCCATCTGGCCCGCGCAAATCCGCAAGGGCGGCTGCCCGCCATCGGCGGTGAGGCGCTGGCGATGTTCACCGGCCCCGACGCCTATGTCACACCCGCCTTCTATGCCACCAAGCAGGAGACCGGCCGGGTGGTGCCCACCTGGAATTATGTCGCCGTCCACGCTTATGGACCGCTGGAGGTGTTCGACGATCCCGGCCGGCTGCTGGAGGTGGTCCGCCGCCTGACCGAACGCCACGAGGCCGGCCGCGAGGTGCCCTGGTCGGTGGCGGATGCGCCAGAGGATTTCATCCGCGCCCAGCTGCGCGGCATCGTCGGGCTGCGGCTTCAGATCAGCCGGATCGAGGGCAAGTGCAAGGCGAGCCAGAACCGGCCCGCCGCCGATCGTGACGGCGTTGCGGCCGGGCTGGCCGCAAGCGACCGCCCGGCGGATCGCGAGATGGCGGCGCTGGTTGCCGCCGGCCGCTCATGAAAAAAGCCCCCGGTCTTGCGACCGGGGGCGGTGTGCGGAACGGGCGGCCGGAGGGGATGGAAGGCGGCCGGCCCGCGCCCGCAACCAGGCGTCTGCACCGGGAGGGTGCGGGATCCGGGGCCGGGGCGGAACGCCCGGGCCCACAGGTTTCAGAAATCAGACATAGGGCGCCGACCGGGCGGCAAGGCTGTCGCGGGCCGCGGCATATTCGCGCTTGAAGCGGTCGACCAGGTCGCCCGCCGACAGCACGGCATCGATCGCGCCGATGCCCTGGCCGCAGCCCCAGATGTCGCGCCAGGCCTTGGACTTGCTGTTGCCGCCCGAGCCGAAATTCATCTTGGACGGGTCGCTGACCGGCAGATTGTCGGGGTCGAGACCGGCATTGACGATGCTGGGCTTCAGATAGTTGCCGTGCACGCCGGTGAAGAGGTTGGTGTAGACGATATCGCCCGCGCCATGGTCGACGATCGCCTGCTTATAGGCCTCGGTCGCATTGGCTTCCTTCGTGGCGATGAAGGCCGAGCCGATATAGGCGAGGTCGGCGCCCATCGCCTGCGCCGCCAGGATCGAGGCGCCGTTCGCGATCGAGCCCGACAGCGCCAGCGGCCCGTCGAACCATTTGCGGATTTCCTGGATCAGCGCAAAGGGCGACCAGGTACCGGCATGGCCGCCGGCGCCGGCCGACACCGCGATCAGCCCGTCGGCGCCCTTCTCGATCGCCTTGCGGGCGAAGGTGTCGTTGATGATGTCGTGCAGCACCACGCCGCCATAGGAATGGATCGCCTGGTTCAGTTCTTCCCGCGCGCCCAGCGACGAGATCACCACCGGCACCTCGTATTTCACGCACATGTCGATGTCGTGATTGAGGCGGTCATTGGAGCGATGAACGATCTGGTTCACCGCATAGGGGGCCGAGGGACGGTCGGGGTTTTCCTCGTCCCACTGGCCGAGTTCGTCGCGGATCCGCTTCAGCCAGTCTTCCAGCACCGGGCCGGGCCGCGCGTTGAGCGCCGGGAACGAGCCGACGATGCCCGCCTTGCACTGGGCGATCACCAGATCGGGGTTCGACACGATGAACAGCGGCGAGCCGATCACCGGCAATTGCAGGCGGCGTGCGAGGCTGTCGGGCAGGCTCATCTCGAAGCGTCTCCCAGGCGTTGTCCCCCAAGGGCGACCGTCGTTCGATGCGGGCGCCCGTCCTGTCGGTTCCGGTAGTCCGTTCCTTATCGGAACCCTGTATTGACAGAGTGCGTTCTAAATCGGAACCTGTCAAGCGCATCAAGGCCGGGATCGCCTGGCCCCGATGCCCCCCCCGAAGACCCTGGGAGAGCCCGCCCGATGCGGTGGAACGAGTTGGACGAGGAGCATTGCTCGATCGCGCGCACCCTCTCGATCATCGGCGATCGCTGGACGCTGCTGATCCTGAGGGAGTGCTTCATGCGCGTGCGCCGGTTCGAGTATTTCCAGAACCGGCTGGGCATCACCCGCCATGTCCTCGCCGACCGGCTGCGCAAGCTGGTCGAGGCGGGGTTGCTGGTGCGCGTGCCCTATCAGGAACGGCCGCTGCGCGAGGAATACCGGCTGACGGAAAAGGGGCTCGACATCTATCCGGTGCTGATGTCGATCCTGAGCTGGGGCGATCGCTGGCGCACCGACAGCGAGGGCGTGCCGGTGCTGCACCGCCATCTGGACTGCGGCCACCACTTCCGCCCGGTGGTCTCGTGCTCGGAATGCGGCGAGCCGCTGGATCCGCGCCGCGTCTCTCCCGAACCCGGCCCCGGCATCACCGACGAGGCGGCGCTGCGCTATTTCACCTTCGGCCGCCACGGCTCGTCCGGCACCGGGCCGGCCCCCCGGCACCCCGCCCCCACCAACGACGACGGGGCGGTGGACTGACCACCGCCCCGTCGGGCGACCACAGAAAATTCACGACCTCAGTGCGGCCTCACCGGATGCTGTAACGTCAGTGCGGCCTCACCGGCCGACGACGTTCGCGCACCCGCAGCGGGCCGACCCGGGCCTCGATCGCGGCCGCGACCTCGCGGCGCAGGCCGATCATGAAGGCGGTTTCCGAGACCACGAAGAGCGGGCCGATCAGCAGCCCGGCCACGTCGTCCAGAAAGGCGGGCTTGCGGCCTTCGAAAACATGGCCCACCGCCTGGAAGATCCAGCCCACGACGAACAGGCCCAGCCCCCAGCCCAGCCAGACGCCGGTGCTGCGATCAGCCAGCGCATCGCCGGTGACCACGGCCGCCGTCAGCAGCACGGTCATCACCGCGCCGAAGCGCAGATCCAGGCCCAGATACCAGGCCGCAGCCAGCCCCGCCACCACCATGGCCGGATTGAGATGGACATCGCCCAGATCCAGCGTCGGCCGCGACAGTAGAATCGCGACCGCGACCACGATCATCGGAATGCCGATGAGATGGGTGATCAGATTGCGGGCATCACGGTGATAGGCGCCATAGCCGGCCAGCCGGTCGACCAGCCGTTCCAGACCCCGCGGCGCTGCGGGCTCCACGCTGTACATTGCAACTGCCTCCTCCACTGCCGCCTGCGGTTGTCCCGCCGGTCGCCATTCTTTGAGTGTCAAGGATATGCCGTCCAGGACGCCGCGTCGCCAGAGGAAATCTCCATGCAGCATCACCCGTCGGACGCCCCCTCGAAGGGGGTATCGGGAACCCCCGCACAGCGGTAGTCTGCGACCGATCGCTCTACCCGTTCGACACCGCGCCGAGGAGACGGCCCGCATGCGCATCGCCATCTGGACCCCGAATGCCCGCGACCTGATCGCCGACCGCGTCGCCGCGGCCGGGCACGAGCCGGCGGTGGCCCAGAACGGCGAGGATTTCGCCCGCATCCTGGCCGAGGGCGTCGACATGGTGGCGATGATCTCGCAATTCTGGTCGCCCAAGGTGCGCGATCTGGCCGCGGCGGCGATGCCGCGGCTGAAACTGGTTCAGCTGCTGACGGCCGGTTTCGACCCGCTGGATGCCTATGGCGTGCCCGCCGGGCTGATGGTCGCCAATGCCGGCGGCTCGTATTCGCCGACCGTCGCCGAACATGCCGTCGCCATGATGCTCGCCCTGCTCCGCCGCCTGCCGCAGGCCGGCATCGCCCAGGCGCATCAGAACTGGGATCGGGGCATCCTGCGCGAGATGGGGTCGCTCGAAGGCCGCACCGTCACCATGCTCGGCTTCGGCTCGATCGGCGAAGAGACGGCGAAGCGGCTGAAGCCGTTCGGCGCCCGCATCATCGCGGTCACCCGCAGCGCCCGGCCGCATGATCTGGCCGACGAAGCCGTGCGGATCGACGATCTGGCGACGGTTCTGCCCCGCAGCGACGTGCTCTATGCCTGCCTGCCGCTGGGCGATGCCACCCGCGGGCTGATCGGGCGCCAGGTGCTGGCCGCCCTGCCCCGTCATGCCCTGGTGATCAATGTCGCCCGCGGCCCCGTCATCGACCAGACCGCCCTGCTCGAAGCCCTGCTCTCGGGCTCGATCGCAGGTGCCGGCATCGACGTCGCCGACCCCGAGCCGCTGCCCGCCGATGCCCCCCTCTGGCGCGCACCCAACCTGATCATCACCCCCCATGTCGCGGGCGGCGGATCGGGCGCCATCGACCAGCGCCTGGCCGCCGTCACCATGACCAACCTCGCCCGCCTTCAGGCGGGCGAGGCGATCCTGCATCCGGTGCAGCCGCGGGTGGGGTGATGCAGGCCGGAACGGCGGTTCAGGTGCCGATGCTGGTGACCGACCAGGTCGATGCCTGAACGCCCGACCCCGGCACGATCTGCACGGAACTGCCGCCGGTCACCCGCACGTCCAGCGTCGCCGTGACACCGGCGGCGAGCGTGGTGGCGACGATGCCGCCGATGGCGAGGTCACCGGCCGCGCCGGCCGTGCGGGTGTCGATCATCAGCCGGGTGCCGTCGTCGAGCACCGCCTGCAGCTCCACCGTCTGGCCGGCCGACACGCCCGACAGCAGCAGGGCGGCCGCGATCTGGTAGCGCGCCGTCACCACGGTGACGAAGCGGCCGCCATTCATCTGCTCGCCCGAGGTCCAGGGGCTCGGCCGGTCGTAGATCCGCGTCCAGCTTGCCGTGTCGAGCGCGATCCAGCTGCCGGTCGACAGGGTGAAGGCCGCGCTGAGCCGCTCGGCGCCGCCCGTGGCGGTCTCGAACACCCGGATGTCCTCCCCCGCCTGCAGCAGGATCTTGTTGTTGGCGATGGTCGCCCCGGCATCGATGTCGAAGCCGCCGTTGACATAGGTGATCTGGCCGGTGTTCTCGCGGAACCAGGCCGTGGGGCCAAGCCGCAGCGTGGTATGTGCGGTCGATCCGCCCGCCGCCTCGCCGGTCACGAACAGCGCCGAAGAGGTCACGCGCCCGCCGATGTCCACGATGCGCGAGCCGGCGGCGACATTGCCGTAGACGTTCAGGCGCACGAAAGCCCCGGACAGCACGCTGAAGCGGGTGGTGCCACCATCGGTGACGCTTTCCACCGCAAGACCGGTGCCGCCTTCGGGCATCCGGCTCACGGTGCCGATGATGGTGTTGTAGTAGAAGCTGTCGGCGGTCGAGCCGGCCGCGCGGCGGAAGCGCAGACCCCAGCCGCAATCGGTCGCGCGGATGCCGATCAGGATGTTGCTCTCGTTGAAACCGCCATCGACATTGACGAAGTCGAAGCCGGTGCCGGCGGGCAGCGCGCGGGTCTCGACATTCTCGACCCGGCTGTGGCGGGCATTGCGGAAGACCAGACCCGAGGCGCCGGTGGTATCGGTCAGCTGGCCGCCGTCGATCGTCAGCCCCGAGATACCGGTGCCGTCGACCTGGCCCGACAGCGTCACGCCGGCAGCCGTATTCGCAAGCGTCAGGACCGAAAGCCCCATGCCGTCGCCGATCAGGCGCTTGCCTTCCAGAACATGCATGTCGGCCAGGCTCCAGCTGCCCACGGGGATGCGGACCACATCGGCCACCTCCAGCGCCGCGGCAAGGCCGGGGCTGGCGCTGCCGTCCGCCGCACGGATGAACCAGGGCAGGTCGGCGATCGCCGACCAGATCCGGATCCAGCGCCCGGTCCCGCCCGCCGTCGGCTGAAAGACGGTGCCACGGTCGGGCGTCGCCGTGCTGGCGGCATCCCACTGAAACACACCGCCGCCCCCGTCATTCACCACATTGCGCCCCAGAATCTGCGCGGGCCCCCGCGAACCTGCAGGAATCGCCAGAAGATCCGCCAGCGTATCGACCACGATCATGTCAGCCATGTCTTCGCTCCATCTTTCCGGATGCCGATCCATCCGAAACCACGCAGCGAGAATGCCCCGCGGGTTCTGTCGTCGGCACGCGATCATCTGTTGCAACATGTTGCAGCGCCGCCGCGGAAGCCTCATGACCAGGATCTGAACGAAAAACAGGCAAAATGACGAGGAAACGGGCAAGAGCATAATTTTTATGCAGTCATTCCCGGTTCCGGCCGCATTTTCTGACCAGTTGGTCAGGGTTTCCGCCACCATGCCATGGCAGGGTCGTGCCCGTGCCATGGCACGGCTTTTGCTAGCCTTGCCAGGTGCCAGTGCCCCCGGGGAGACGGGGGTGGTGATGCAATGCCCCCGCATGCGCACACGGCGATGACGATCCGGACCCGGGGCCCAGCCGGGGCCGGTGAGACGTCGCCGCAACCGCCAAGCAAAGACAGGGCCGGCGCGCGACGAACGATGCCGGACGGTGGTCCCCGCGTTGTGGAGGCAGTCATGCCACTCGAGAACGTTCCCATCATCGATCTTGCGGGCTATTACGACGGCACGCCCGACGGCAAGGCGAAGGTCGCCGCCGAGGTCGGCCGCGCCTGCCGCGATATCGGCTTCATGGTCGTCACCGGCCATCAGGTGCCGGCGGATCTGGTCGCGTCGACCTACGACATCTCGCGGCAGTTCTTCGACCTGCCCGAACCGGTGAAGCGCAAGGTCGCCCAGCCCTCGCCCGATCAGGTCCGCGGCTATAGCGGGCTCTGCGAAGAGGGGCTGTCCTACAGCCTGGACGATCCCACCCCGCCCGATCTGAAAGAGAGTTTCTCGGTCGGCCCGATCGACGTGCCCCGGGATGATCCCTATTTCACCGAGGGATCGGCGGCGGTGCATTTCGCGCCCAATCTCTGGCCCGATCAGGATCTGCCGGCGCTGCGCCCGATCTGGGAGGCCTATTTCAAGAGCCAGGAGACGCTGGCCGCCGATCTGATGCGGCTGTTCGCGCTGGCGCTCGACCTTCCCGAGGCCTTCTTCGACGACAAGATCGACCGTCATATCAGCATGTTCCGGGTGCTGAACTATCCCGATCAGAAAGACGAGCCGCTGCCCGGCCAGATGCGCGCCGGTGCCCATTCCGACTATGGCAGCCTGACGATCGTGCGTCAGGAAGACCGGCCGGGCGGGCTGCAGGTGCGCAACAAGCTGGGCGAATGGGTCGACGTGCCCTTCATCCCCGGCTCCTTCGTCGTCAATATCGGCGATCTGATGATGCAGTGGACCAACGACACCTGGATTTCGACCATGCACCGGGTGATCAATCCGCCGCGCGACCGGGCGCTCGACAGCCGGCGCATCTCGCTGGTCTTCTTCCACCAGCCGAATTACGACGCCATGGTGTCGTGCCTGGAAAGCTGCGAAGGCCCCGGCAATCCGGCGAAATACGCACCGGTCTCGTCCGGCGATCATCTCTACATGAAGTTCACCAAGCAGACCGCCCAGGGCCGCGACGCCGCCTGAGCGGCGCCGCCCCTCCCGCATTCGTCCCGAGTTGGAGCGACGCCCGATGGCGCATCTGAGCTATGTGAACGTCTTCGCCCGCGATGTGGTCGCGTTGTCGGGCTTCTATTCCGAGGTCTTCGGCTTCCCCGAAATCGAGGCGATCCGCTCGCCGATCTTCAGGGGGATCGATGCCGGCGGCACCGCGATCGGCTTCAATGCGCTCGACGCCTACGAGCTGCTGAAACTGCAGGATTTCGCCGAGACCAAGGGCGTCAAATTCCTGCTCAACATCGATGTCGACACGGTCGACGAGGTCGATGCCATGGTCCCGAAGGCCGTCGAAAAGGGTGCCACGCTGATCAAGGCGCCCTATCGCACCTATTACGACTGGTATCAGGCGGTGCTGCTCGATCCCGAAGGCAATGTCTTCCGGATCAACAAGATGCTCGACTGACCGGCAGCCCTCTCTCCCATCCCCCCTCCTCCACGATCTTTTCCTCTTCCACGATCTTTCCGAGGATCCGGACACATGCGGATACGCGCAGCCCTGACGGCGGCGATGATGGCGCTCGGCCTGATGTCGGCGGTACCGGCGCCGGCCGATGCGGCGATGGGCATCAAGGGCGACCCCAAGGTTGCCTTCATCTATATCGCCCCGGTCGGCGATCTGGGCTGGACCTGGGCCCACGACCAGTCGCGCAAGGCGGTCGAAAAGGAACTCGGCGTCCAGACCGCCTATACCGAGAGCATCCCCGAGGTCACCGAGCGGGTGTCGCAGGTGATCGACCGCTATGTCGGGCGCGGTTTCAACATCATCGTCGGCACCGCCTTCGGCTATTCCGACGCCTTCAAGGAAGCCGCCGCGCGCCATCCCGAGGTGGTGTTCATGAACGCCGCCGGCTACACCTCGGCGCCCAACCTCGCCTCCTATTACGGCAAGTCCTACGAGTCGCTCTATCTGGCCGGCATGGCGGCGGGCTATGCCACGAAATCCAACAAGCTGGGCTTCGTCGCCGCCTATCCGCTGGGCCTGGTGCTGTGGAACGCCAATGCCTTCGCGCTGGGCGCGCGATCGGTCAACCCCGCCGCCGAGGTCGCGGTCTCCTTCACCAACACCTGGTATGATCCGGTGCGGGAGGAAGCCGCCGCCAAGGCGCTGATCGAACAGGGCGCCGACGTCATCGGCCAGCACCAGGACACCCCCGGACCGCAGATCGCGGCCGAACGCGCCGGCGTGAAGTCGATCGGCTACAACGCCGACATGTCCTCCTCCGCCCCCAACGCCCATATCATGGCCGCCACCTGGAACTGGGGCGCCTTCGTGGTGCCGCAGATCAAAAAGGCGATCGCCGGCACCTTCGAGGGCGGCAATTATTTCGAGGGGCTGGAAACCGGCCTGGTCGACATCTCCGCCTTCACCGGCACGGCGCTGACCGACGACCAGAAGGCGAAGATCCTGGAGACCAAAACCGCCATCGCAGAGGGCAAACTCGACATCTGGAAGGGCCCGATCAAGGACCAGACCGGCAAGGTCGTGGTCGCAGACGGCGCCACCCTCGATACCGCCCAGCTCTTCGGCATGGATTTCCTGGTCGAGGGCACCTCGGGCACGCTGCCGAAATGACCGCTGCCCTGCCCCGCGCGCCATCACCCCGCGCGCACCCGATGGTCGCCGCCTCCCCCGCCGCAGCTGCGGCGGGGGCAGAGGCACTGTCGCTCAGCGGCATCGACAAGGCCTTCGACGGCAAGCCGGCGCTGAAAGCCGCCGGCTTCACCGCCCGGTTCGGCCAGATCCACGCCCTGCTGGGCGAGAACGGCGCCGGCAAGTCGACCCTGATGACGGTGGCGACGGGGCTCTATGCGCCCGACCGGGGCCGCGTGGCGGTGGCGGGCGTACCGGTGCCGGGCTTCGATCCCGATATCGCCGCCGGCCTGGGCATCGCCATGGTCCACCAGCACTTCAAGCTGGTGAAGCCGTTCACGGTGGCCGAAAACCTGCGCCTCGCCTGCGCGAAAGCGCTCACCGGTCTCACCCGCACCGAAATCGCCCGCCGGATCGCGGAAGCGGGGGCGGAGGCCGGGCTCGACCTCGATCCCGAGGCGCGGGTCGCCGACCTCTCGGTCGCCGAGATGCAGCGGGTGGAGATCGTGAAGGCGCTGATCACCCGCGCCCGGATCCTGATCCTGGACGAGCCGACCGCGGTTCTGGCCGATGTCGAGGCGGCGGCCCTGCTCGCCACGCTCCGCCGCCTGGCCGACGAGGGCCGGGCGATCGTGCTGATCAGCCACAAGCTGCACGAAATCGCCGCCGTCGCCGACCGGGTGACGGTGATGCGCGCGGGCGAAACCGTCGCCGCCGACCTGCCCGCCGACGGGCTGGGCCCGGCCGAGCTTGCCCGGCTGATGGTGGGGGAGCCGGGCCCCGCCGTCACGCCCGCCCCGGCCCGGCCGGGCCAGATCCGGCTCTATGTCAACGACCTCGCCGGCCGGCGCGACGACGGCGCGCCCATGCTGCATGGCGTGCAGCTGGCCGTGCATGGCGGCGAGATCTACGGCCTTGCCGGCGTCGGCGGCAACGGCCAGACCGAGCTGGCCGAAATGATCGCCGGTCTGCGCCGCGCCGATGCCGGCCAGGTGGTGATCGACGGCCACGCCTTCGACCGCCAGCCCCCTGCCGCGCGCCGGCAGGGGGGGCTGCGCATCGTGCCGGCCGACCGTTTCGCCGCGGCGCTGGCCGCCGATCTGCCGGTGGCGCTCAACCTGGCCCTCACCGGGCTCCGCCGCGGCCGTTTCCTGCTCGACCGCAAGGCGCTGGCCGATCGTGCCCGCAAGCTGATCGCGGTCCACGGCATTGCCGGCGCCACCCCCTGGACCACGGCGCGGCTGCTGTCGGGTGGCAATGCCCAGAAACTGGTCCTGGCCCGCGAACTGGGCGATCCGGCAACCGCGGTGGTGCTGGCCCATTCGCCCACCCGCGGGCTCGACGTCCGCGCCGCCCAGGCGGTGCGCGCCAGCCTGGTCCGCGCCCGCGATGCCGGTGCCGCCGTGCTGCTGATCAGCGACGACCTGGACGAGATCCTGGCGCTGGCCGACCGGATCGGGGTGATCAACCGTGGCCGGATCGTCGGCGAGCTGCCGGGCGGGGCCGATCGCACCGCCATCGGCGCGCTGATGGTCGGCGATCAGAAAGGGCACGCCCATGGCTGACCTGACCGTTCCCGCCGGCCGCCGGCCGCGCCTGCCCGTCCGGCTGATCGCCACGCCCCGCCGCGATGTCCGGCCCCGCCACACCCTGCTCGCCCTCGCCGTCGGGCTGGGGGTGGGGCTTGGGGCGACCGTCGCCATGCTCGCCGCCGCCGGCGTGCCGCCGCGTGACGTGTTGAACGAATTCGTGATCTACACCTTCTTCAGCAGCGAAGGTCTGGCGCTGACCATGGTGGCCGCCACGCCGCTGATCGTGGTCGGGCTCGCCGCCGCAGCAGCGCTGCGCATCGGCTTCTGGAACATCGGCATCGAAGGCCAGGCCTGGATGGGTGCCGTCTGCGCAACCTGGGTCGCCGTCGCCGATATCGGCAGCCCGGGCGCGCGGCTGCTGCTGATGGCCCTGGCCGCCATGGCCGGCGGGGCGCTGATGGCCCTGCCGCCGCTGATCCTGAAGCGCCGGCTGGGCGTCAACGAGATCATCACCACCCTGCTGCTGAATTACGTGGCGGCCCTGTTCGTGCAGCATCTGGTCTTCGGGGTCTGGAAGGATCCCGCCTCCAGCTTCCCCTATTCCGAAAGCTTCGAGCCGGGCGTGGAGCGTCTGGCCGGGCTGGGCTGGGGCAAGGTTCATGTCGGGCTGATCGTGGCGCTGGCGCTTGCCGCCCTGCTCTGGCTGGTGGCGGAACGCTCGCGCATCGGCGCCTGGGTGGCCGCGGTCGGGGCCGATGCCCGGGTCGCCTTCGCCTGCGGCCTGCCGGTCGCGGGCGTGATCGCGGGCGCCGTGCTGCTCTCGGGCGCGCTTGCCGGCCTCGGCGGCTTCATGATCGCCGCCGGCCAGGAATACCGCCTGACCCAGGCGCTGGCCACCGGCACCGGCTTCTCGGCGATCGTGATCGCCTTCCTCGCCCGCTTCGGCGTCATCCCGGTGGTGATCGTGGCGATCCTGACCGCCGGTCTCTATGTCGCGGGCGATACCGCCCAGGTCTTCTACCAGCTGCCGCGGGCGGTGGTGCTGCTGATCCAGGGCGTGATCCTGGTCTCGGTGGTCTCGGCCGACATGCTCGCCCGCTATGGCATCCGCCTGCACCGCGCAGGCCCCCATCCCGCAAGGGGGGACCGGCCATGACCGACGCCATCTTCCTGACCAACTGGGCGGCAGCGGCGCTGCCGATGACCATGCCGCTGCTGCTGGCGGCCCTCGGCACCATCCTCGCCGGCCGGGCGGGCGTGCTCAATCTCGGCACCGAAGGCATGATGATGTGCGGCGCGCTTGCCGGCGCCGTCGCGTCGCTCGCCACCGGCAGCCCGGTCGCCGGTGTCACGGCCGCGATCCTGGCCGGGGCCGGCCTCGCCCTGGTCTTCGGCATCGCCTGCCTGATCTTCAAGGCCGATCAGGTGGTGACCGGCCTCACCCTCGCAGCACTGGGTGCCGGCATCACCGGGCTCCTTGGTCGCGATTACGCCCAGAAGGGCGTGCCCGGCTTCCCGCGGCTGGAAGACCACGCCCTCGCCCATCTGCCCGGCATCGGCCCTGTTCTCTTCGCCCAGGACGCCCTGCTCTATGCCTGCCTGCCGCTGGCGGCCCTGGTCTGGTGGTATCTCGCCCGCACCGATGGCGGGCTGAAGCTGCGGGCGGTGGGCGAGGCGCCGGATGCCGCCGATGCGGCGGGTGTGCCGGTCACCGCCACCCGCATGGGTGCGGTTCTGGCCGGTGGCGCGCTGTCGGGCCTGGCCGGCGGCTATCTGGCACTGGCCGGCAGCCGGATGTGGATCGAGGGCATGACCAACGGCCGCGGCTGGATCGCGATCGCCGTGGTCATCCTGGCGCGCTGGAACCCGGTCGCGGCGATCGGCGGCGCGCTGCTGTTCGGCGCGGTCGATGCGCTGGTGCCCCGGTTGCAGGCCGCCGGCGTGGCGGTGCCCACCTTCATCCTGTTCATGGCGCCCTATCTCGCCGCCCTGCTGGTGCTGGTGGCCACCGCCATCCTGCGCCGCGACGGCGCCATGGGCCCGGCCGCCCTCGGCCGCCCCTATTCGCGCGAGGACCGGCACTGACACAAGGGGGCGTCACGGGCTCTTCCCTTGATACCGGCGCGATCGCACCCGATCTTGCCTGTGATCATATGGCGAGAACGGAGACGACCGCAGTGCCCTACCCTGAGACCACCGGCCGGGCAACCGGCAGCCGCCCGCTGGAGCTGGCACCAGCCGCGCCGCTCCAGCCCTTCCGCGATCCGGTGGCGGCGGTGGACCGGCTGGTGGAGCTGTTCGAGCGCAACACCCGCTGGCTGCGCGACGCCTTTGCCCGTCTGCTGGACGACAGCCTGCCCGATATCCGGGTGCGCGCCTTCTACCCACAGATCCGCCTGGTCACCGACAGCCACACCCGTGTGGACAGCCGGCTGTCCTATGGCTTCGTCTCGGGGCCTGGCATCCATGCCACCACCGTCACCCGCCCCGACCTGTTCCGCCGCTATCTCACCGAGCAGATCTCGCTGCTGATCCGCAATCACGACGTGCCGGTGCTGATCGGCGATTCCGAGGTGCCGATCCCGCTGCATTTCGCCTTCTGGGACGGCACCCATGTCGAAGGGGCTGCGGCGCTGCGCATTGACCGGCCGCTGGCCGACATCTTCGACCTGCCCGATCTGAAACTGATGGACGATGCCATCGCCAACGGCACCTACGAGGCGCCCGACGGCGTGCTGCCGCTCGCCCCGTTCACGGCACCCCGGATCGATTATTCGCTGCACCGCCTGCAGCATTATTCCGCCACCGCCGCCGAGCATTTTCAGAATTTCATCGTCTTCACCAACTACCAGTTCTATGTCGATGAATTCTGCCGCATGGCCTCGGAGCTGCTGGCCGACGGCGACAGCGGCTATGAAAGCTTCGTGGCGCCCGGCAACCTGGTCACCCGTGCCGGCGAAACCGGCCGCGGCCTGGCCCTGCCCGACGGCAAACTGCCGCAGATGCCGGCCTATCACCTCACCCGCGCCGACCAGTCGGGCATCACCCTGGTCAATATCGGCGTCGGCCCCTCCAACGCCAAAACCATCACAGACCATGTGGCGGTGCTGCGCCCCCATGCCTGGCTGATGCTGGGCCATTGCGCCGGCCTCAGGAACAGCCAGCGTCTGGGCGATTACGTGCTCGCCCATGGCTATGTCCGCGACGATCATGTTCTGGACCACGACCTGCCGGTCTGGGTGCCGATCCCGCCGCTGGCCGAGGTTCAGGTGGCCCTGGAGCACGCCGTGGCCGACGTCACCGGCCTGGACGGCTATGATCTGAAGCAGGTGATGCGCACCGGCACAGTCGCCTCGATCGACAACCGCAACTGGGAACTCTGGAACCAGAGCGCGCTGGTCCAGCGCTTCTCGCAGTCGCGCGCCATCGCCCTCGACATGGAATCGGCCACCATCGCCGCCAACGGCTTCCGCTTCCGCGTGCCCTACGGCACCCTGCTCTGCGTTTCGGACAAGCCCTTGCATGGCGAGCTGAAGCTGCCGGGCATGGCCACCGATTTCTACAAGCGCCAGGTCGCCCAGCATCTGGAAATCGGCATCCGGGCGATGGAAGCGCTCCGCGCCATGCCACGCGAACGTCTGCATTCCCGCAAGCTGCGCAGCTTCACCGAAACCGCATTTCAATAGGGCACCAGATCGGGGTCTCGCGGGTTGTACCTCCGGGCATGCATCGACATATGAGAGGTGCGCCCCCGAACAGGAGGACCCTATGACCAACCGGAAATCCCCCGCCGACGAGGCTGACGAGACCGTCGCCCGGGCCCATACCGACGAGCGCCTGGACGAGGCGCTTGAGGAGAGCTTCCCCGCCAGCGACCCGCCGTCCCAGACCGAGCCCGGCAACGCCCGCATCGACGACGACCCCGCCGAAGATGCGGAGACCGAAGCCGAAGAGCACGAGGAGGAACGGGTCGACGAAGCCCTGGAAGAGACCTTCCCGGCCAGCGACCCGCCCTCGCATTCGGACCCCAATTCCGGCGTAACCCGCAACCGCAAACCGGCCCCGCCGCCGGACCCGGCCCGCTGACCCCACCCGCCCCACCCCGGCGGGGACCACCACGCCGCCCCCGCGGCGGCGGGTCCCCGCCCTTTTGGGCGATAAGACTGGGCAGGGAGCGGAACGCCAGACCTCCGTTCACCATACGCGGCCGCCGCGGACCGGACCCCATCACTAAGTGTGGAGAGATTTCACCTTTGCACCCTGCTCCCGTTTCGGCTTGAATTGGTATTAAATTATAGTACTATTCTCGCATGAAAAAGCGCCATCGAGCCACGCTGGAACTGATCTTCGCCCGCCCGGTCAGCGGCTCCATCCGCTGGGCCGACATCGAGTTGCTGTTCACGGCTCTTGGGGCAGAAATCAGTGAGCGGGAAGGTTCGAGGGTGGGTGTGTTTCTGTTTGGCGAGGTGCGTGTGTTTCATCGGCCACATCCTTCTCCTGACACTGACAAAGGCGCTGTTGCCAGCATCCGTAAGTGGCTGGAAGAGCATGGAGTAAAGCCATGAACAATGTCCTTGAAATCAATGGCGAAAAGGCAATTATCGCCTTCGATCCCGAGATCCGGATGCTGCGCGGTGAATTTGTCGGCCTCAGCGGTGGAGCCGATTTCTATGCGGAAAGCGTCAACGGGCTGATTGAGGAAGGTCGAAAGTCGCTTGCTGTCTATCTCGATATGTGTCGAGAAAAAGGCATCGAGCCACGCCGCAAATTCTCGGGCAAGTTCAATGTTCGCCTTGACCCAAAGGATCATGCGGCGGCAGTCATTGCTGCGGCTGCTGCGGGTAAAAGCCTGAATGAATGGATCGTCGGTGCGATTCGGGAAGCGGCGGAAGAGCCGCAATATGGCGCATAAACGCACAAGCGCCGATCCTTTGGCCGTGCCTGTCGCAGCTATAGCAGGCCCGCGCCCCAAAGTCGCATGACTGGCGGTCCCCCATATCGGGCGGTAGCATGGCAGGCATCCCGTCCACCTGGCCCAAGGATGCGCGCCCATGGCCTCCCCGCCGCTCCGCCCCGAGATTGCCGGCCGCAACGGCCGACCGCTGCCGGTTCTGGTCGATCTGCCCGAGGGCGGGGCGGTCACGGCCGGCTGGGCGATTTTCGCCCATTGCTTCACCTGTTCTGCCGCCAGCACAGCGGCCACCCGCATCGCGCGGGGGCTGGCGGCGGAAGGCTTCGGCGTGCTTCGGGTGGATTTCACCGGCAGCGGTGAAGGTTGCGAGCCGCCGGCACCCGATTTCGCCGCCGATGTCGAAGACATCATCCTGGCCGCCGGCTGGTTGGAGCGGAGCCATGCAGCGCCGGTCCTGCTGATCGGCCACAGCCTGGGCGGTACCGCGGTGCTGGCGGCGGCCCCAAGGCTCGCCGCCGTGCGCGCCGTCGCCACCATCGGCGCGCCGTCCGCCCCCGAACACATCCTGCACCATCTGGGCCGCGCCGCCGATGACGCGCTCGAAGACGGCCGCGCCGTGCTGCCGCTGGGGTCGGGCACCATCACCGTCACCCGCGATTTCATTCAGGGCGTGCGCGAGACCGATGTGCTGCGCGGCCTTGGCCGGCTGCACAAGGCGCTGCTGGTGATGCATGCGCCCCTCGACCAGACCGTCGGCATCGACGAGGCGACACGGATCTTCGTCTCCGCCCGCCATCCCAAAAGCTTCGTGTCGCTCGACACCGCCGACCATCTGCTGAACGGCGCCGCCGATGCGTCCTATGCCGCCGGCGTCATCGCCGCCTGGGCCGCGCGCTATACCCGCGACGACGACGGCCATCGCCACGGCGCCCGGGCCGGCGCGCCCGATGCCGCGGCGGTCGATGCCGCCACCGCCGCCGGCGCACCGCCGCCCGAAGGCCGGGTGGTGGTGGCGGAAAACGGCCGGGGCAGGCTCGGCAACACCGTCCGGGTCGGCCGCCATATCCAGCTCGCCGACGAGCCGGCGGCGGTGGGTGGTGAGGATGGCGGCCCCGCGCCTTACGACTATCTGCTGGCCGGACTTGGCGCCTGCACCTCGATGACCATCCGCATGTATGCCGATCGCAAGGGCTGGCCGCTCACCCGTGTGACCGTCACCCTTGCGCATGCCAAGGTCCATGCCCGAGACTGCGCCGAGTGCGAAACCCGCGAGGGCAAGATCGACGTGATCGACCGGGAGATCCTCCTCGACGGTCCGCTCGACGACGACCAGCGCGCAAAGCTGATGGAGATTGCCGACAAATGCCCGGTTCATCGGACGCTGCATTCAGAGATACTGGTTCGGACGCGCGCGGTGACGGCGTGATCCCCGACGCCTTCGCCGATGCCGGCTTCACGGTCGAGCGTCTGGTGATGGATGACGGCTTCGCCCTCACCCTCGCCCGGATCGGCCCGCGTTACGCCGAAAGCGGCCGCCGGCCGGTGATCCTGGGCCATGGCGTCGGCTTCGCCACCCTGGCCTATCGCGGCCTCTGGCAGACGCTGTCGCAGGATCGCGAGGTGGTCGCGGTGGACCTGCGCGGCCACGGCCTGAACGCCGCCGGCATCGAGGCGACCCCGCCCCAGGCCCGGCTTGCCGCCGACCAGGCCGCCATCGCCCGCCATCTTGCGGCCGAGGCCGGCACGCCGCCCGATGCCCTGTTCCATTCCTATTCCGGCGTGCTGTCGCTGCATGCCGAACAGGCCGAAGGCCGGCTCTATCATCGCCGGGTGTTCATGGAACCGCCGCTGATCCCGGCCGGCGAGATGGAGGGGGCGACGGAGGCCGCCGCCGGGCGCGATTTCATGGCCGAGCGGATGAAGCGCCGCCGCGACCGTTTCGCCAGCCTTGAGGATTTCGCCCGCATCTTCCGCGAGCGGCCGGAATTCGCCTGGATGGAGCCCGGCGCCCCCGATGATCTGGCCGCCGCCGTGCTGGTGCCGGCCGAAGAGGGCGGCTTCCGCCTCGCCTGCGCCCCCGCAGTCGAAAGCGGCTTCTACAGCGGCAACACCCCCGAAGGGCTCTGGGATCTGCTCGCCCGGGCGAAGCGCGCGCCGGGGCTGGTCGCTCCCAGCCTGATGATCGCCGGCCGCCGCCCCGCAGGCATCACCGCCGATCCCTTCACCGCCGCCATCACCCCGGTGGCCGCCCGCGCCGGCGGTTTCGACCTGCTTCAGCTGGCCGACATCACCCATATGCTGCCGATGGAACGCTCCGCCTTCATCGCCGCGGCAGCCACCGCCTTTTTCGACGAACCGGCGCGGGAGGAAAGCGCCACCTGACAGTCGTGAGATGACCGTTTAAAGAATCTCACTGACAGATATTGAAATCTGTCATTGCAAGGCGCATCCTCTCTTCACACCCCGATGAAGAGAGGATGGTGTCATGCCCGTATCCGTTCCCGCCCAGACCTTCACCGGCACCGCCGGCCGGCTCGACGACCCGATGACCCTGCCAGCGCTCGGCCTCGGCTGCATGGGCATGTCCGATGCCTATGGCCCGGCCGATCGCGACGAAAGCATCGCGACCGTTCATGCCGCCCTCGATGCCGGCATCTTCCTGCTCGATACCGGCGATTTCTACGGCCAGGGCCACAATGAACTGCTGATCCGCGAGGCGCTGTGGAGCCGGCGGCGCGAGGATGTGTTCATCGCGGTCAAGTTCGGCGCGCTGCGCGACCCCGAGGGCCGTTTCCTGGGCTTCGACAGCCGCCCGGCCGCCGTCAAGAACGCGCTCGCCTATACCCTGAAGCGGCTCGGCACCGATTATGTCGACCTCTATCAGCCGGCCCGGCTGGATCCCGCCGTGCCGATCGAAGACACGGTCGGCGCCGTCGCCGAGATGATCCAGGCCGGCTATGTCCGCCATCTGGGCCTCTCGGAAGTCAGCGCCCAAACGCTGGAGCGCGCCGCAGCGGTCCATCCGGTGCGCTGGCTGCAGATCGAATATTCGGTGCTCGACCGGGGCATCGAAGCCTCGATCCTGCCCGCCGCCCGCCGGCTCGGCACCGTGATCAGCGCCTATGGCGTGCTCGGCCGGGGCCTGCTTTCCACCGACTGGGCGGCGCGCAAGGCGCTGGCGGTGGGCGACTACCGCGCCCATCTGCCGCGCTTCTCGGGCGACAATCTGGAACGCAATCTGGCGCTCACCGGCGAGCTGCACGACATCGCGGCCGAATACGAGGTGACCGCCACCCAGATCGCCATCGCCTGGGTGCTGGCCCAGGGGCCTGATATCGTGCCGCTGATCGGTGCCCGCCGGCGTCACCAGCTGGCCGAAGCGATCGGCGCACTCGACATCCGGCTCTCATCCGGCGATCTTGCCCGGATCCGCAATGCCATCCCGGCCGATGCTCCGGCCGGGACGCGCTACGCGCCCGAGCAGATGCGGATGCTGGACAGCGAGACCGGGGCCGTCTGACGCCCCGGCCCCCCGGGGAGAGATGGATTGGCCGACGGCGCGCTCACGCCCGAACAGATTCTGGACACGGCGGAGGATGTCCTCCGCCGGTTCGGGCTTCAGAAAACCACGGTCGTCGACGTGGCCCGTGCGCTTGGCGTCAGCCATGGCAGCATCTACCGCCATTTCCCCAGCAAGACCGCCCTGCGCGAGGCGGTGGCCAGCCGCTGGCTCGCCCGGGTCTCGGAACCGCTGGGCGAGATTGCCGCCGAAACCGGCCCGGCCCTGCCGCGCCTGCGCCGCTGGCTGGAACGGCTGATCCGGATCAAGCGCGGCAAGGTGCTCGACGATCCCGAGCTGTTCGCGGTCTATCACGCCCTGGCGGACGAGGCCGATGCCGTGGTTCAGGAGCATGTCGGCAAGCTGGTCGACCAGATCTCGCGCATGTTGAGCGACGGCATGGTCACGGGCGAGGTGCGGTTCAGCGACCCGCGCGCCATGGCCTGGGCGGTGCTGCGCACCACCATGGTCTTCCATCACCCCGCCCATGTCGGCCACTGGTCGCTGCCCGAAGCCGATGTCGACCGCGCCTTCGACGACATCTTCGACCTGATCACCCGCGGCCTGACCCGGCCTGAGGCCTGAGGCCTGACGGGCAACCGGATATTGTTGCGAATAACTATCATTATCAAATCATGATCTGCTAGTCTGGGGCCATCGCGCCACCGCCGGACCCGCCGCCCATGACCGACCATTCCGCCCTGCTTCGCCCCGCCGGCACCGCCCGCACCGGTCCCGACCGTCATGAATTCCGCGTGGGGCCGCGCCTGCTCGACCGGCTGTCGACCGGCCGTCCCGGCTGGCAGGATCATGCGCTGGCGGTGGGCCGGGGCCCCGGGACAAGCGTCGGCGCCGTGCGCTTCCGGACCGCACGCCCCGGCCCCGGTCTGACGCTCACCACCAGCAGCTGCCGGCTGGCGGCGGATTACCGGTCCCGCATCGATCATGGCGGCGCGGTCGGCGTGCTCGCCTTCGGGCTGTCGGGCACGAGCCTGTTCGGCTGCGGCCGCCCCGATCCTGCCCACAAGGTCCAGGAAGGCGATGTCTGGCTGTTCCGGCTGGACGATGCGCCGATCACCCGTCTCACCCCGGCCCAGAACCAGGCTTCGATGCTCGCGGTCAAGTTCGACCTCGACCGCATCGCCACGGCGCTGGCCGAGGCGGGGATCGCGCACCAGGGCACCGGGGCGCGGCGCCTGGGACGGATCGGCGACCGCGCCGACCTCTCCGCCCTCACCGGCAACCCGCTCGTCTCGGCGCTCGACCGGCTCAGGGCGGAAAGCGCCGCCCTCGGCCTGCTGGCCGACTGGCTGGCGTCCGACCGGCCCGGGTCTGGCGCCGCGCCGGAGCCGGCCGCCGGCCTGCTCGCGCGCGAAGATCGCCGCGCCGTCGCCCGGGTCGCCGACCGCCTGCTGGCCGACATGGCCGAACCGCCCTCGCTCGACGAACTGGCGACGCTCGCCGGCATGAGCCATGTCCGCCTCAACCGCTGTTTCCGCAAGGCCTATGGCGCAACGGTCTTCGCCTGGCTGCGCGACCGCCGGCTGGATCAGGCCCGTCGCGCGCTGGAACGGGGCGAGGCCAGCGTCACCGAGATCGCCTTTCTCTGCGGCTTCAGCAGTTCCAGCCATTTCGCCGCCGCCTTCCGCGCCCGCCACGGCACCAGCCCGGCGGCATTCCGGCGCGGATAGCGCCACCCGCCCTTTCGCCAGATGACGGCGCACCGCCGCCGGACCGGGCATGGTCATCCGCAGACCGCCCATCCGGAGCCCGCTGCCCCCATGTCGACCCGTCCCGCGATCGCCGCCCTGCTTGCCGCCCTCACCGCCAACGGCGCCGGCCATGCCTTTCTGCTGATCACCCTGCCGCCGCTTGGCCGCGCCCGCGGTTTCGGCGATGTCGAAACCGGGCTGCTGCTCGGCCTCTCCGCCCTGCTGATGGTGGTGGCAGGCCCCGTCTGGGGGCACGTCGCCGACCGGATCGGGCGCCGGCCGGTGCTGGTGGCGGGGCTCGCCGCCGCGGCGCTCTTCCCCGCCCTGCTCGCCGCGGTTCTCGACGCCCTCGATGCCGGCCGGCTCGATGCCGGCCGCGCCTATGTCCTGCTGCTCGCGGCCCGACTGGTTCAGGCCGCCCTG
The DNA here is from genome assembly GCF_002684955.1 of Tistrella sp. Taxonomy (NCBI): domain Bacteria; kingdom Pseudomonadati; phylum Pseudomonadota; class Alphaproteobacteria; order Geminicoccales; family Geminicoccaceae; genus Tistrella; species Tistrella sp. The sequence continues at coordinate 90,647 of NZ_NYWI01000020.1, forward strand.
TCGGCCGGGATCATGCCCGCAGCCCAGGGGTTCCTGGCCGATGTCACCGCCCGCGACCGGCGCGCCGGGGGCATGGGGATGATGGGCGCCGCCTTCGGGCTGGGCTCGATCCTGGGCGGCATGACGGCCTGGCGTCTGGGCGGCGCCTCGCCGGTCGCGGCACTGCTGATCCTCTGCCTTGCCATCGCCGCCGGCACGCTTCTGGTTGCGCTGCTGCTGCGGGCGGCGCCGCGTCCGGCACCTGCCCTTGCAACCGCAACCGTCACGCAGCGCCCGCCGCTCGGGCGGCTTCTGCCCTTTCTTGCCGTCACCTTCGCCGGGCTTGCCGCCTATGCCCAGCTTCAGCAGGTGACGGCGCTTCGCCTCCAGGATCAGTTCGGCCTGGGCGCTGCCGCCTCGATCGAGCGCGGCGGCGCGCTCCTCGCCCTCACCACCCTCGCCATGGTCGCAACCCAAGGCCTGGTGATCGGCCGTCTGGCCTGGGCACCCGGCCGTCTGGTGCAGACGGGGGCGCTGCTCGGCCTCCTGGCCATGACGGCTGCCGCCGCCGCCCCCACCATCCTCTGGCTGCAGCTCGCCATGGTGCTGCTCGGCGCCGGTTTCGGCCTGCTGCTGCCCGGCAACCTCGCCGGGCTCAGCCTCGCGACCCCTGCGGGCGGCCAGGCCCGCGCCGCCGGCATCAACGGCATGGCCCAGGGCCTCGCCATGGCGGCGGGGCCGATGCTCGGCGCCACGCTGCACCAGCTCTCCCCCACCGCCCCCTGGTGGGCGGGCGCGGCCCTGCTCGCGGCCATCGCCGGCCTCGCCTTCCGCCGCCGCACCGAAGCTTTCGCCGGATGACGGCGGGCGTTCGCCATAAGGGCGCCCGCGGCGCTCTCGGGCGCTAGCCTCGCCCCATCTCATCCAGCGCCTTCCGGAGACGCCCATGACCACGCATCGCAGGGTCCGCACCCGCCTGCTCGCCTCCGCCGTCCCCATGCTGCTGGCCGGCGGCACAACGCTCGTCACGGGGGCGGCCCGGGCCGACGAGGACGAGACCGTCACCCGCCTCGCCCCCGTGATGGTCGAGGCGCGCCAGTGGACCGAAGATGTCCGCCGCACCCCCGGCACGGTCGATCTGCTGACGCCCGAGGACCAGGCCGGCCCGCTTGCGAACGGCCTGGCGGGCATCGCCCGGCACACGCCCAATGTGCTGATCGAACAGTCCTCGGTGCAGACGCGGGTGGTGATGCGCGGCATGACCGTCGCCAACACCGCCCTGCAGGATCCGCTCGGCTTCACGGTCAACGACGTGGCCCTGCCCCATGGCGCGGTGCAGGCGCCGCGCCTGCCCGATCCCGGCACCATGGAGATCCTGAAAGGCCCCCAGGGCAGCCTGTACGGCCGCAACACCGAGGCCGGGCTGATCCGCACCGGCACCGCCGATCCCGACTGGCAGAGCGGGGCCGAAGCCCGCGCCATCCTGGGGTTCGAAGACGGCGCCGACGGCTGGAGCCCGGCCTGGACGATCAGCGGCCGGGTCTCGGGCGCCATCGCGCCCGACAAGGCGGCGGCGGCGCTGGCGCTTCGGGCAGAACAGGCCCGCGGTCCCGGCCTCAACCTCGCCGACGGCGCCGATGACGGTGCCTCGACCGACCGGTTGACCGTCTCGGGCGGGCTGACCCTGCTGCCCGACGACGACACCGACATCTCGCTCAAAAGCGTCGTGGAGCGCGCCGATCTCGGCAAGCAGCGGCTGCGCTTCCTGACCGGCCCCTATGCCACGCCGCGCCACGTCACCAATTACGACGCCGCCTCGTGGGACGACACGGTGACCGCCATCCAGTCGCTGCGCATCGACCATCGCGCCGGGCCGGTCGACGTCACCGCCATCACCGGCTGGACGCATTACACCCGCGACTTCCGGATGGATCTGGACGGCACGCCGCTCCCCACCCTGCCGACGCTCTCTTCCCACAAGGACGACACCGTCTCGCAGGAACTGCGCATCGCCTCGCCCGATGATGGCGCGCGGCTGCGCTGGCTCGCCGGGCTTTACGGCTATGTCAGCCGCACCGATCTCGATTTCCGCATCGGCACGCCGCGGGTGGCGCGCGAGACCTCGATCGACCAGACCGGCATCGCCGGCTTCGGCCAGGCGGAATACGGCCTGACACAGGATCTGCGCGTCACCCTGGGTGCGCGAGTGGAGAGGATCGACCAGAGCGGCCGGATGCGGCTGACCAGGGCTGCCGGCCAAAGCAGCTTCGATGCCGACATCACCGACACCACGCTTCTGCCCAAAATCTCGCTCGCCTGGGATGTGGCGCCGGACACGATGCTCCACGCCTCTTACGCCCGCGGCTATCTGCCCGGCGGCTACAATTACGGCAACGCCACCGGGTCCGACAGCCTGACCTATGGCGCCGAACACAGCTGGACGGCCGAGGCGGGGGTCAAGACCGCCCTCTTCGCCGGCCGGGTTCTGGCCGATCTCACCCTCTTCCACACCACCTCGACCGATCGCCAGATCCTCGATCTGGAACCGGGTGGCGTCACCACCATCAGCAATGCCGCAGAGGCCCGCATCTACGGCGCCGAACTCGCCCTCGACGGCCGGATCGACGAGGTCTGGGGCTGGTTCGCCACCGGCGGCCTCCAGAAAGCCGAGGCCACCTCTTATCGCACCACCGTCAACCGCGGCGGCACGCTGGTCCCGGTCGACTATTCCGGCAACCACCTGCCGATGGCGGCAGAGGCCACCTGGTCGGTCGGGCTCCGCTACGACGAGGGCGGCCCCGCCGGCGGCGACGGCTGGTTCGGCCTGATCGCCGCCAACGGCTCCGGCCCCTATTACTTCGACGGCGCCAACAGCCTGTCGCAGGACGCCTTCGCCCTGGCCGATGCCGCCCTCGGCTACCGTTTCGGCACCATCGAGGTGTCGCTTCAGGCCAGCAACATCTTCGACCGCAACGTCTATGCCCGCGCCGTCGGGGTGCCGCTCGGCCAGCTGGTCGAAGACGGCACCGGCCGCGAGGTCAGCCTTCAGGTAAAGGCCAGCTGGTGATGCGCAATCGCACGCTCCCCGTCGTCGAGACCCCCGGCCGCGATGGCCTCGCCGGCCGGCTGTTCGATCTGATCCAGGCACCGCTGCGCTGGCAGCTGCTTGCCGCGGGGCTCGATCTCGGCCTCTTCGATCGGCTCGACCCGCCGGCCACCGCAGCGGATCTCGCAGGCTCCCTCGGCCTGGATGCCACCCGTCTCGGCCGCGTGCTCGACGCGCTCACCGCCATGAGGCTGCTCGACAAGACCCATGGCCGCTACGGCCTGACGGCAGAGGCCGCACCGTTGCTCAGGGCCGATGGCACACGGTCGATGCGCGACCTGCTGCTCACCCTGCCCCGGCTCCGCCATGGCGACGTCGCCGGCCTGCTCAAGGATCCGGGCCCGGCGCCCGCCCCCGACATGGCATCGCCCGGCTTCTGGGACGGCTCGGCCAACAGCCTCAGGGCCTTCCACCGGGCGATGGGCGCCGATACCGCGCTCGATCTGCTCAGCCTTCTGCCCGAATGGAAGGCGGCGCGCCGGCTGCTCGATCTGGGGGCCGGGTCCGAGGTGCTGGCCTGCCGCCTGGCCGACCGGTACCCGCAGCTCGACATCACCGTCTTCGACCTGCCGCCGATGGCGGACCGCATCCGCGCCCGGCTGAACGGCCGCCCGGTCACCGTCATCGCCGGCGACATGAACGAGACGGATTTCGGCACAGGCTACGACGTCATCTGGACGGCGATGACGCTCTACTATGCCCGCGATCTGGCGGGCGTGCTGGCCCGCATCCGCCGGGCCCTCGCCCCCGGCGGGGTCTTCGTCACCCTGCACGAGGCGCTGACGGCCGAACGCACCGCCCCCGAAGCCCATGTCACCGGCCGCCTGGTTCCGGCGCTCCGCGGCCAGGACCGCTCTTTCGACGACGGCGCCATCGCCGCCGCCATGGCCAGGGCCGGCTTCACCCGGATCGACAGCCGGCTGGTCGAGACCGCCTTCGGCCCATTCAGGATGGATTGCGGGCGGAGGTGATGCCCGTCCGCACCCAGCCCCCTCACCCCGCCGCAAACAGCCGTTCCCCCACGAAATCCACGAACACCCTGACCTTGGGCGACAGATGCCGGCTTGACGGCCAGAGCAGGCGGAACTGGCCGGGCAGGTCCAGATGCCCGGTCAGCACCGGCACCAGCCGGCCGTCTGCGATCGGGGCCGCTGCCAGGAAATCGGGCATGCAGCCGATGCCCAGGCCGCCGATCACCGCCCCTTTCAGCGCCTCCATATTGTTGCAGACCATCACCGTCCGTGGCCGGGGTTCCGGTGCCCCTTCGGCCAGCATCAGCGGCCAGGGCTGTAGTTTGCCGCTGTTCGGGAAGCGGAAGCGTACCGCCCGGTGGCCGTCGTCCAGGTCGCGCGGGCAATCGGGCTCACCTGCCGCCGCCAGATAGGCGGGTGCCGCGCACAGCAGCAGCTGAAAGGGGCGCAGCGCCCGGGTCATCAGCCGGGAATCCGGCAGGTCGCCGCTGCGGATCGCCACATCGACGCCCTCGTCGATCAGGTCGACCAACCGGTCGTTGAAATCCAGCTCCAGCTCGATCTCCGGATGGGCGGCCATGAAATCCGGCAGCACCGGCATCAGCAGATGATAGGTCACGATCGGCAGGCTGACCTTCAGCCGGCCGCGCGGCACCTCCCGCGACCGCGACAGAACCGCCCGTGCATCGTCCAGATCGTCCAGGATCCGCCGGCAGCGCTCGTGAAAGACCCGCCCCTCGTCGGTCAGGGCGAGCGCGCGGGTCGATCGGGCCAGCAGCCGCACCCCCATCTCCTGCTCCAGCCGTGTCACCGCCTTGCCGACGGCAGAGGCCGACAGGCCCAGCACCCGGCCGGCGGCGGCGAAACTGCCCAGATCGGCGGTGCGCACGAAAGCGGTCAGGCTGCCCAAGCGGTCCATGGCATCAACCCTTCAATTCCGGAATTTTCGTCCAGTCTGGACGGAAACCAGGCCCGCTTCCAGCATCACCCGATCCTGATCATCCTGCCTCTTCCCTCGCTCACCTTCTTCCACGCATGGGATCCGACAGGAATGAGCCGTATGATCAACCCGCCGCGCCGCCATCCCGGGGCAGCCCTTCTCGCCGTCTGTCTTGCAGCGGCCGCCATGCCGCTCACCTTCACCGGCACGGCCGTGGCACTACCGGCGATCGCCCGCGATCTCAGCGGCTCGCCGGTCGCCCTCGCCTGGGTGACCAATGCTTTCATGCTCACCTTCGGCGCCTGTCTGATGGCGGCGGGCGCGCTCGCCGATGCCCATGGCCGCCGGCGCGTCTTCCTGGCCGGCACCGGCGGCTTCACGCTCGCCTCGGCCGCGGCCGGGCTTGCCCCCGACATCCTCACCCTCGATCTCGCCCGTGCGGCCCAGGGGCTGGCGGCTGCCGCCGCCTTCTCGGGCGGCATGGCGGCCCTCGCCCAGACGGTCGAGGGGCCCGCGCGGCTCAGGGCCTTCAGCCTGGTCGGCACCGCCTTCGGCGTCGGTCTCGCCTTCGGCCCCATCGCCTCGGGCGCGATCATCGATGCCGCGGGCTGGCGGATGATCTTCGCGCTGGTGGCGGCGCTCGGCCTCGCCGCCTGTCTTGCCGGCGCCCGGGCGCTCACCGAAAGCCGCGATCCCGCCGCCACCGGGCTCGACCGGCCGGGGGCCGTCGCCTTCACCCTCGCCCTCACCCTGCTCACCTTCGCGACCCTCCAGGGGCCCGAAAGCGGCTGGGACGATCCGCTGGTGATCCTGCTGCTGGCAGGCGCCCTGCTCGGTTTCCATGCCTTCATCCGTATCGAGCGCCGGCAGGCGCGGCCGATGCTCGATCTGTCGCTGTTCCGCAACCCGCGCTTTGCCGGCGTGCAGCTGCTCGCCGCCGCCCCGGCCTATGGTTTCGTGGTGCTGCTGGTGCTGCTGCCGGTGCGCTTCGCAGGCCTCGACGGCATGACCGCGACCGAGGCCGGCGGCATGATGATCGCGCTGTCGGCGCCGTTGCTGGTGGTGCCGCTGCTCGCCGGCCGGGCGGCGCGGTGGATCTCTCCCGCCCGGCTCTGCGGCGGCGGGCTGGTGATCAACGCCGCCGGCCTCGCCTGGGCCGCCCTGCTGCCGGCCGATGCCGCGCCGCAGGCCCTGATCGGCCCGCTGGTCACCATCGGCATCGGCATCGGCCTGCCCTGGGGGCTGATGGACGGGCTGGCGGTCAGCGTGGTCGCCAGCGACAGGGCCGGCATGGCGACCGGCATCTTCTCCACCATCCGGGTGGCGGGCGAAGGCATCGCGCTGGCGGTGGTCGGCGCCCTGCTCTCGGGCCTCACCCTTGCGCAGCTGGCGGGCGCCGGACCGATGGACGCCACCCGCCTCGCCGCCCGCCGGCTGGTGGCGGGCGATGCCGCCGCCGCCGGCGCCGCCCTGCCTGCACTCGACCACGCCGCCCTGCTCGCGCATTTCGATACCGCCTTCGATCTGCTGCTGCTGATCCTGGCCGCGGTCACGCTCGCAACCGCGCTGGTCGTCTTCCTGATGCTCGGCCGCGGCGGCAAACGGGCCGCCGCCTGCGCTTCGGGCATCTGAGCCGGGCTCAGCGCAGCGCCACCAGCACCGCCCCGGCGGCGATCAGCGCCACTCCGGCCCAGTTCACCGCCGACAGCCGCTCACCCAGGAACACGGTCCCCAATACCGCCACGAAGACCACGCTCAGCTTGTCGACCGGTGCCACCCGTGCCGCGTCGCCAAGCTTGAGCGCGCGGAAATAGCATAGCCACGACGCCCCGGTTGCCAGTCCAGACAGGCCCAGGAACACCCAGCTCCGTGCCGGCACCTGATCCAGATCCCCGGCCCAGGGCCGGAACTGACCGGTCGCCGCCAGCAGCAGGCCCAGCGCCGCCACCACCACCAGGGTGCGGATGAAGGTTGCGAGATCGGCGCCGATCCCCTCGACGCCGATCTTCGCCAGGATCGCGGTCGCTGCGGCAAAGACCGCTGAGAGCACCGCCCAGATCTGCCAGGTCATCACCCGCCCCGCCTGTCGTGACATGTCGGCGCATCATCACCAGGCAGGGCCGCAAGGCAAGTGGTCCGGTCAGTACCGGCCGGCCCCTTCCGGCCGTTCCGTCCCGATCGCTGCCAGCCGCGCCGCCCAGCCGTCCGCCGCCATCCGCTCCGCCTCCGTCAGCCGTGCCGGCTGCCAGACGATTTCCGAAGCGAGCACGTCGAAGCCCACGAATTCCAGAATGCCGCGGCGGATGGGGCGGAGCACGCCGTCGATATCGCCATGCAGCCCCTCGGGCGTATAGCCGGCCGGCGCCCCGCCAGTGGTCAGCGACAGCAGCGCCCGCCGGCCGCGGAACCGGCCGGTGTCGTACATCCGCCCGTCGCCATAGATCCGGCCCATGGCGAAGCTGCGATCCACCCAGCCCTTCAGCATCGCCGGCAGGCCGAACCACCAGAGCGGAAACTGCAGGATCAGCAGGTCCGCCGCCTCCAGCCTGGCGATCTGGCGCTCCAGATCGGGGGCGAAGCCGCCTGCGCCGGTGGCTTGCATCTCTTCCGCCTGAAGCTTCAGATAGGTGGGATCGGCGGTGGTGGTGAAATTCCGCCGGTCCGAGACCGGATCGAAGCCTTCGGCATGCAGATCGGCCAGATCGACCGTATGGCCGGCCCGGGTCAGCGCGGCGGCGGCCTGCCGCGCCATGGCGGCGTTGAAGCTCTGCGGTTCGGGATGGGAGAGGACGATGAGGGCATGCATGGGGCGGGTCTCCGGTTGCGGCAGTTTGCCGGCGGCTGGCCCGCCGGTCCCTTCAAGGTGTAGAACCGGAGAAAGATGAACCCTACCGAAATGGCTTCATGACCGATTTCGATCCTGTTCAACTCCGCAGGCTGGATCCGACCCTGCTGCTGGTGCTCGACGAGGCGCTGAAGCACCGCCGGTTGACCCTTGTGGCCGAGCGGCTGGGCCTCACCCCCTCGGCCATCAGCCATGCGCTGGGGCGGCTGCGCGACGTCTATGGCGACCCGCTCTTCCTGCGCCGCGCGGGCGGGATCGAGCCCACCCCCGTGGCCCTGGCCCTGGCCGGCCCGGTGCGCGCCGCACTCGAAGCGCTTGCCGCCACCATCGGCACGGCACGCGGCTTCGATCCGCGGACCGCGCAGCGGGTGTTCCGGGTGGCCGCCTTCGACAACACGGTGTCGGTGATCGGCCCGCGGCTGGTCGCGGGGCTTGCGGCCGAGGCGCCGGGCCTCGGCCTCGCCTTCCTCAGCTTCGGCCGCGCCCGGGCGGTCCGCGCCCTGCTGGAGGGCGAGGTGGATCTGATGATCGGGCTTGCCAGCCACGATCCCGGCCGGCTGATCTGCCGGGTACTGTTCCACGAAGGCTATGTGCTGGCCGCGCGCCACGGCCATCCGGCCTTCGCCGACGGCCCGCCCGACCTCGCCACCTATACCGCCCTCGCCCATATCCTGGTGTCGGCCGCAGGCGACCTCGCCGGCACCATCGACGACGAGCTGGCGAAACGCGGCCTGTCGCGCCGGGTGGTGGCGGCCGTGCCGCATTTCATGGGAGCGCTTGCCGTCGTCGCCGACAGCGATCTGGTCGCGACCCTGCCCGAGCGTGTGGCCCGCCGCCATGCCGCGCGCTTCGGCGTAGCCCTCTGCCCGCCGCCGCTGCCGCTGGCGGGCTATGACCTCGGCATCATGCGCCGGGCCGCTTCCGCGCCCGATCCGGGCCTCGACTGGCTCGAAGCCCGGATCGATGCCGCAATCAGTTCCGCGCCGGATCCATCTCCTGACCCGGATCATTGAGGCCGATCACCGCCTGACGGTCCAGATGCTCCACCAGCGGCGCCGGCAGTTTCAGCCCATGGGCCAGCGCGTCCAGCCAGACCCGTTCGGCCGGATGGTCGACATCCACCGCCAGCCGCGCCGCCAGCCAGATCTCGGCCGCCCGGGCCTCGTCGGTACCGGCGGCGGCGATGTCGGGGATCGAGACCGGCGCATCCAGCACCTGAAAGATCGCCGCCTTGGTCTCGGGGTCGAAATCGCGGCGCTCCACCTCGGCGAAGATCCGGCCGCGCTCGTCGGCATCGATATGGCCATCGGCTTTGGCCGCGCCGATCATCGCCTTCAGCACCGCCATCGCGAAGCCTTCGGCCTCGGCCGGGTCGGTGATGGTGTCGAGCGGCCGGAAAGCGGGCTCTGCCGCCGCCGCATCATCGGGCCGGGCCGGCACCGCGGCCTCGGGCGCCTTGCCCGACCGCCAGTCGGCCCAGGCCCGATAGGCCAGCGCACCCAGCACCGCGGCGCCGCCATAGCCGAGCGCACCGCCGCCGAACTTCTTCATGGTCTTGCGGGCCTTCTTGTTGCCGAACAAGAGCCCCACCAGCCCGCCGGTCACGGCGCCGCCGCCGAACCCGCCCATCATCGACCCGAGTCCACCGGCACCGCCGCCACCCCTGGCACCGCCGGTCACCTTGCCCAGCATGTCGCCCAGTCCGGAGGGGAGTCCCCCGGAGGAATGGCCCCGGGAGGAATGGCCCGAGGGCAGCCTGCCGCCCTGCGCGCTGCGGGACGACGCCGCCCCCATCACCTGGTCGAGCAGCTTTCTGGCATCCATGGTCGTGTCTCCCTGCGAACAGATCCGGCACCGGCCGTGTGGTCTTCGGCACATGGCCCGCCTGAAGACACGGTTCAAGGCGTGGATCTCCTATGGCATGGCAAGGACACGGGGGGGGGCGCGGCGGCGGCGGGAAACGGTGCCCCCTGGATCCGGGCACCCGCCGCTCCCATCTGGTCAGGACACCGTCCCCGAAGGAGAGTTCGAGATGAGCCTGCTCGACGGCATCCTCGGCCACAATCGCGGTCCCTCCGCCGGCCCCTTCCCGGAGCCGCCGCCCGCCTCCCCGCTCGAAGCCGGCACCACCGAACAGGAAATCATCCTGGCCGGCGGCTGCTTCTGGTGTGTGGAGGCGGTCTATCGCGAGCTGGCCGGGGTGGTCGAGGTCACCTCGGGCTATAGCGGCGGCACGGCCGACACCGCCAATTATCCCGCGGTCTGCGGCGGCGACACCGATCATGCCGAGGCGGTGCGGATCCGCTACGACCCGCGGGTGATCGATCTGGGGCAGATCCTGAAGATCTTCTTCTCGGTCGCCCACGACCCGACCCAGGTGAACCGCCAGGGCAACGATGTCGGCCGCCAGTACCGCTCGGCGATCTTCTATGCCGATGACGGCCAGAAGGCGGTGGCAGAGGCCTATATCAAGGCGATCGACGAGGCCGGCGTCTTCGACCGCCCGGTCGCCACCGAACTCGTCCCCCTCGACCTCTTCCACGAGGCCGAGGCCTATCACCAGGACTATGCGGCGCGGAACCCCAACCAGCCCTATATCGCCCATGTCTCGGCGCCCAAGGTGGCCAGGCTCAAAGCGGCCTATCCCGACAGGCTGAAGCCGCGCGGCTGACGGCGGCCGTCATCGCCGCGGCGGTGACGGTTCTGCCCTTACGGTCTTGTCTTCATTCTCGTCTTCATCCGTCTCTTCGCCGGCAACCCGGCTCGCCAGCAGCTCACCCGCACGGTTCAGCACCGGATAGGCGGCGGCGGCGACGATCTGGGAATTGATCAGCTTGATGTCGCGCAACAGGTCCAGATGCTGCGCGCTGGTCAGCGCCGTCTCGGGCCGGCCGCTGCGCAGGCGGCGGAAATGGGCCAGCGTCGCCTCGGTCTCCAGCCGCCGGAACACCGCCTTTTCCGCCGCCAGCAGCCGGGCGGCGCGCAGGTCGCGGGTCATCAGCAGGGCCGCCGCCTGGGCCAGGTTGTCGCGCAGCCGGTCCAGCAGGCGCAGCAGCTCCCCCTGTCCCTCTTTCGACAGCCGCACCCCGCGCTTGTGGCATTTGCCGAGCGTCGGCAGCAGCCCGCGATCGACGGCATCCCCCGCCTGTTCCAGCCTTGTGGCGAAGGTCAGAAGATCGGTCAGCCGGCGCTCGTCGGCCGGGCTCAGCCGCGCGGGCTCGATGCCGGCGAGATAGGTCTTGAGCGCGCGGTTGACGTGGTCGAGCACATCGTCCAGCCCTTTCAGCGCCGCGATCGGCCCCGGCTCGCCGCTGCGCAGCGCCGCGCGCGCACCGGCCAGCATGTCGTCCAGCACATCGGCCATGCGCAGCACCTCACGCGTGGCGAGCCCCAGCGCGACTTCCGGCGTCTCCCGCGCCTCTTCGTCCAGATAGAGCGTGCGGGCCGGATCGGCCGGCACCGCCCGCACCGGCAGCAGCCGGGCGAGCAGCCCGGCATAATGGCGCAGCACCGGCAGGAACACCGCCGCCACCGTCAGGTTGAACAGGGTGTGGAAGACCGCGACCATCCGCACCGGGTCGTCGACCAGCCGCCCCATGGCGCCCGCCACCGGCTCGATCAGGATCAGTGCCGCCACCACGCCGATGACCCGGTTGATCAGATTGCCGAGCGGCAGCCGCCGCGCCTGCGGGTCGCCGCCGCCCGCCCCCTCCAGCACCGGATTGATCGCGGTGCCCAGATTGGCGCCCAGCACCAGGGCGATCGCCATCGGCCCCGCCACCAGGCCCTGGCCCGCCATCGACATCACCAGCAGCACCACCGCCACGCTGGAATGCGCCATCCAGGTCAGTGCGGCGGCCAGCATCACCGCCGCCACCGGTGCCGCCTGCAGCAGGCCGATCAGGGTCCGCACCGTCTGGCTGTCGGCCAGCGGCGCCAGGCTGCCGCTCAGATGGTCCAGCGCCAGCAGCATCAGCCCCAGCCCGATCGCCACCCGCCCCAGATCGTGCAGCCGGCCACGTTCCAGCCGCCGGAACACCACCACCCCGATCAGCACCAGCAGCGGTGCCGCCAGCTGCACATCGAAGGCCAGAAGCTGCACGATCAGCGTGGTGCCGACATTCGCGCCCAGCATCACCGCCAGCGCCGGCACCAGGGCCAGCAGGCCGGTCGCCGCGAAACCGGTCACCATCAGCCCGGTGGCGGTGCTGCTCTGCAGCAGGGCGGTCACGCCGATCCCGGCGGCAAAGGCGCTCAACCGGCCGCGGAGCGCATGGCCCAGCCACAGCTTCAGCCGGGCGCCCGCCGCCCGCTGCACCCCCGTCTGCACCATATGCGTCCCCCACAGCAGCAGGGCGACGAAACCGGCGAAATCGATGAGGGTGGCGGTCATGACGGGACGGGCTTCCAGGGGAAAGGGCTTCCGGGGGCTGATCTGAAGGCCGCGGTATGCGGCCCGAGGGATCAACCGGCAGGGTCGTCTCCCGGTTCCCCCATGCCGTCCGCATCGGCTGCCGCCTGATCCGGGGCATCCTCGGCATCCGCGGCGTCCGGCGCATGCGCGGCCTGCCAGGCCTCCAGGAAAACCGCCCAATGCTGGTCGAACTGCTCCAGCCAGGCCGCCAGGGTCGTGGCATCGGCCTCGCGCCCGTCCGCCCGCCAGCGACGCAGGCAGAGTTCGTTGAAGGCGCGGATATAGTCGCGCACCGGTGCCAGATCCTCGCGGCCGATCCCCGCCACCTGCATGGCATAGATCACCGCGCGCAGCCCCAGAAAACCGCCGGCGGTCGGCACCATGCCCGACATGCCCGATGCCAGCCAGTCCAGCTGCAGGCTTTCCACCTCGTCGATGCTCATATCGGCGAAGACGGTCAGCAGGCCCAGCGCCACCTCTTCCGCCTCCTGCTCGTCGGGGGCGATCAGCTGGCGCACTTCGTACTGATCGAAAGGATTGTCCGGCAGATCGTCACGCAGCTCCCACACCTCGACCGCCAGCGGGGTCAGGGGGCAGGGCAGCAGCATACGTGGACTGCCTTCCATGGGCTTCGGCAACTCCGTTGCGATGGGTGCCCGTGCAGAGTTCCACGAAGCCCGGCCATGCACAATGCTTCAGATCAAAACGACGACCGCCCGGCGGAAAATCCGCCGGGCGGTCGCATCAGACAAAGACGGGGTCTGCCGGATCAGACGATCTCGAACAGGCCGGCACCGCCCATGCCGCCGCCGATGCACATGGTCACGACCACATACTTCACGCCGCGGCGCTTGCCTTCGATCATCGCATGGCCGGCCAGGCGCGCGCCCGACATGCCATAGGGGTGGCCGACCGAGATCGCGCCGCCGTCGACATTCAGCTTCGCGGGGTCGATGCCCAGCTTGTCGCGGCAATACAGCACCTGCACCGCGAAGGCCTCGTTCAGCTCCCACAGGCCGATATCGTCGATCTTCAGCCCGTTGCGCTCCAGCAGGCGCGGGATCGCGAAGACCGGGCCGATGCCCATCTCGTCGGGCTCGCAGCCGGCGACCTGGAAACCGCGGAAGATGCCCAGCGGCTGCAGGCCCTTCTGCTCGGCCAGCTTCGCATTCATCAGCACATGGGCCGAGGCGCCGTCCGACAGCTGGCTGGCATTGCCGGCGGTGACGGTCTTACCCTCGCCGCGCACGGGCTTCAGCGACGACAGGCCTTCCAGCGTGGTCTCGCCGCGCATGCCCTCGTCACGGTCCAGCGTCACTTCGCGCTTCGAAATCTCGCCGGTCTGCTTGTCGGCCACCAGCATCGTGGTGGTCATCGGCACGATCTCGTCCTTGAAGCGGCCGGCCTCGAAGGCGGCGAAGGTGCGGCGCTGGCTTTCCAGCCCGTACTCGTCCTGCGCCTCGCGGCTGATGCCGTAGCGGGCGGCCACCACCTCGGCGGTGTCGATCATCGGCAGATAGAGTTCCGGCTTCATGCGCAGGATCTCTTCATCCGCCGCGCGGTAGGTGTTCATCTTGTCGTTCTGCACCAGGCTGATCGACTCGACGCCACCGGCCACCGCGACCGGCACCTTGTCGTACATGATCGCGCGGGCGGCCAGCGCCATCGACTGCAGGCCCGAGCTGCACTGACGGTCGATGGTGGTGCCCGAGGTGGTCACCGGCAGGCCGGCCAGGATCGCCGCCTGACGCGCCACATTGCCGCCGGTCGAACCCTGCTGCAGCGCCGAGCCCAGCACCACGTCCTCGACCTCGGCCGGGTCGATGCCGGCACGGGCGACCGCATGGCGGATGGCATGGGCGGCAAGCTGCTGGCCGCTGGTGTCGTTGAAGGCACCACGATAGGCTTTGCCGATCGGCGTGCGGGCGGTGGAGACGATGACGGCTTCGGTCATAGGAGCGCTTCCTCGGACGGGCATCCCGGTTCACGGGCATGCGGGGCTGATCTGCACGCAGGCGGGCGCCGGCGACCCCCTCCCGGCCGCGGCACCTTCTCTCGGAAACAAGGCTCTTTCATACGAACGTTTGTGTCAACAGGCCCGGGCGAACATTCCGCAGGGCGGTATCGGCCTCAACCGTGGGGATGATCACCCGCCGCGGCCTAGACCGCGAGATAGGCATCCCTCACATCCGGCCGCGCGTCCAGCTCGGCCATCGTGCCGGTAAAGCGCACGCGGCCCTTCTCCATCACATAGACCCGGTCGGCCAGTGCGCGGGCGACCGCCAGGTTCTGTTCCGACAGCAGCAGCGCCAGCCCCTCGCGCTTCAGCGTCGCCAGCATCCGGGTCATCTCTTCCACGATCCGGGGCGCCAGCCCCTCGGACGGCTCGTCCAGCAGCACCAGCGACGGGTTGCCCATCAGCGTGCGGGCGATGGTCAGCATCTGCTGTTCGCCGCCGCTCATCCGTCCCGCCGGCCGGTCGGCCAGTTCGGCCAGGTTGGGGAACAGCCGGATCAGCGCCTCCACCGTCCAGTGCGGGGCGCCGGGGCGGGCGTCGCGCCGGCCGACCTCCAGATTCTCCAGCGTGGTCAGTTCGGTGAAGATCCGCCGGTCCTCGGGCACCCAGCCGATGCCGCGGCGGACGATTTCATGGGTCGGCAGCCGCGAGATGTCGACACCTTCAAAGGTCACCCGGCCCAGCCGGCGGGGCACCAGCCCCAGCACCGCCTTCAGCACGGTCGACTTGCCGGCGCCGTTGCGGCCCAGCAGCGCCACCACCTCTCCCGGTGCGACCGAAAGCGACAGCCCGTCCAGAATCAGCGCCGAACCATAGAAGGCGCTCAGCTCCTCCACAGCCAGAAGAGCGGCGGGCCCGTCGGTCATCTCGTCTTATCCCTCCCGTCCGGCAGCGTGGCGCCACCAAGATAGACCTCGCGCACCCGCGGGTCGGCCCTCACCTCGTCGGGCCGGCCCTCGGCCAGCACCCGGCCGCGATGCAGCACCATCAGCCGGTCGGCATGGCCGAAAACGGCATCCATGTCGTGCTCGGTGAACAGCACGCCCATGCCGGTCTCGCGCACCAGTGCCGACACCAGCTGCATCAGCCCGGCCCGTTCCGCAGGCGCCATGCCGGCGGTGGGCTCGTCCATCAGCAGCAGTTTCGGCCGGTTGGCGATGGCGATCGCCAGTTCCAGCCGCTTGACGTCGCCATAGGCCAGCTCGCCCGCCGCCCGCCCGGCCTGCTCCCCCAGGCCGATCCGATCCAGCAAGGCATTTGCATCGTCCATATGCCGCCGGTCGGCGCGGCCGAACAAGCGGAAACTCTCTCGCCGGGCCGCAATCAGCGCCGCCTGCACGTTCTCGCGCACGGTCATGGAGCCGAAAACCTCGGTGATCTGGAAGGTGCGCCCCACCCCCAGCCGCCGGATCCGCCGCGGCGGCCAGCCGGTCACCTCGGTGCCCAGCATCACCACCCGTCCGGCATCGGGGGCAAGCTCGCCGTTCAGCAGGTTGAAGCAGGTCGATTTGCCGGCGCCGTTGGGGCCGATCAGCGCCAGCATCCGCCCGGGCTCGACCCGGATCGACACCTGGTCGACGGCGCGCACCCCGCCCCAGGCCTTGACCAGCCCCTCCGCCTCCAGCACCGGCGTCACCGGCGATGCCTCCGCGGCAGCAGGGCGGGCAGACCGCCCAGCCCGCGCGGCACCAGGGCGGCCACCACCACGATCAGCAGGCCCAGCACCAGTTTGGAAAGATCGGTGCTGGCGGTCAGCCAGATCGACAGGCCGCGGAACACGCCCGCCCCCAGCACGGCGCCCGATACCGTCTCCACACCGCCCAGCAGCACCATCGCCAGCGCATCGACCGACAGCGGAATGGCCAGCACGTCCGGAAACACGCTGCCCTTCAGATAGGCGTGGAGCACGCCGGCAAGCCCCGCCATCACGCCCGCGACCACGAAGGCCGCCCATTGCATCCGCCGCCGGTCCAGCCCGATCGCCTCGGCCCGGCGCGGCGCATCGGCCAGGGCGCGCAGCGCCTGGCCGAAGGGCGCGAAGGTGATCATGCGCAGCAGCGCCACGCCCGCGATCGCCACCACCGCCGCCAGCCGGAAGAATGCGGCGGGGTCGGAAACGGCCCGGGGCGGCCAGACCCCCAGAATGCCGTTGTCGCCGCCGGTGACCGACACCCATTGAAAGGCGATCGACCAGGCGATCTGGGCGAAGGCGAGCGTCAGCATGGCCAGATAGACGCCCGAAAGCCTGACGCAGAACCAGCCGAACACCACCGCCCCGGCGCCGGCCAGCGCCACGCCCGCCGCCGCGGCCGGCCCCATCGCCAGGCCGAAACCGGTCGCGGCCAGCGCCGTGCCATAGGCGCCCAGGCCGAAATAGGCGGCATGGCCGAACGACACCACGCCCGCCGTGCTCATCAGGAATTGCAGGCTCTGGGCGAAGAGCGCGAAGATCGCGATCTCGGCCGCCACCCCCAGCACATAGCCGCCGGTCACGACGGGCAGGCCCGCCACCAGCACCGCCAGCCCCGCGATCACCGCGGCCTTCAGCGGCGCCGGCCAGGGGGCCCAGGGCTTGCGCACGAAACCGGCCGCGGCCCCGCGCGCCGGCGCCTCGGCCCGCCCCAGCAGGCCCTGCGGCCGCACCACCAGCACCACCGCCATCACCAGGAAGGCGATCACCAGAGAGATTTCGGGCAGGACCAGAATGCCGAAGGCGTTCAGCTCCGACACGATCACCGCGGCCAGGAAGGCGCCGGTGATGCTGCCCAGCCCGCCGATCACCACCACCACGAAGATCTCGACGATGATCCCAAGATCCATGGTGTGAGAAACGGCTGCCCGCGGCAGTTGCAGCGCGCCGCCGAGCCCGGCCAGGAACACGCCCAGCGCGAACACGCCGGTGAACAGCAGCCGCTGGTCCACGCCCAGCGCCGCCACCATGTCGCGGTCCTGGGTCGCCGCGCGGACCAGAATGCCGAACCGGGTGCGGCGGAAGATCAGGAACAGCCCCGCCAGCACGATCGGCCCGGCGGCGATCAGCACCAGATCGTAGGTCGGCAGCGCCTGGCCCAGGATCATGACCGCCCCGTCGAGCCCGGGGGCGCGCGGGCCCACCAGATCCTCGGGCCCCCAGATCAGCACCACGACGTCCTGCACCGCCAGCGTCAGCCCGAAGGTCGCCAGCAGCTGGAACAGTTCCGGCACGCGATAGAGCCGGCGCAGCAGAACGATTTCGGTGATGGCGCCCAGCACCGCGGTCACCGCGGCCGCGGCCAGGATCGCCGCCCACCAGCCCGGCCCGCCCGCCCAGAGCCCGGCGAAGGTCCAGGCCAGATAGGCGCCCAGCATGTAGAAGGCGCCATGGGCGAAGTTCACGATCCGGGTCACGCCGAAGATGATCGACAGCCCCGACGCCGCCAGAAACAGCGAGGACGCGCTGGCAAGGCCGGTGAGGAACTGGGCGAGGATCAGGTCCAAGCAGAAGATCCGATGAAGCTGGGGCCGGGCAGCAGACAGGGTATGCGGGCGATCAGGTGCACCAGTCTACACCGGATGCCCGCGCATGTGCGAGCATGGCGACGGGCCGGTTATCCGCCCGGCCGGAGCTTCGCCGCCTCGGCCTCGGCCGGCAGATAATCGGCGCCGTTGCGATAGACCGCATCGACCATCCGCCCCTTGCCGTCGACCACCGCCGTGCGGCCGACGAAGGCGCCCAGCGTCGACTGATGATCGGCGGCGCGATAGGTGATGGGGCCGAAGGGCGTGTCCACCGTCACCCCCTTCGCCGCCTCGACCAGCGCCGCGGTGTCGGTCGACTTCGCCCTGGCGATGATCGCCGCGATCGATTTCACCGTCACATAGCCCACGATCGATCCCAGCCGCGGATGATCGTTCCAGCGCGCCTGATAGGCCTCCAGGAACGCCTTGTGCTCGGGCGTGTCGATCGCATACCAGGGATAGCCGGTCACGATCCAGCCTTCCGGCGCCTCGGCGCCCAGCGGGTCCAGATATTCCGGCTCGCCGGTCAGGAAGCTGACCACCGACCGGTCCTTGAACAGGCCGCGGGTCGTGCCCTCGCGGACCAGCTTCACCAGATCGGGGCCGAAGGTGACGTTCAGGATCGCCTCGGGCCCGGCCGCCGCGATCGCCTGCACCACCGGGCCCGCATCGATCTTGCCCTGCGGCGGCCACTGCTCCGCCACCCATTCGATATCGGGCCGCTTTTCCGACAGCAGCTTTCGAAACTCGGCCACGGCCGACTGGCCGTATTCGTAATTGGGCGCGATGGTCGCCCAGCGCTTCGCCGGCAGCTTCGCCGCCTCTTCGGCCAGCATCGCCGCCTGCATGTGATTGCTGGGCCGCAGGCGGAAGGTGACGTCATTGCCCTTCGACCAGACCAGCGCATCGGTCAGCGGCTCGGCGGCCAGGAAGAACACCTCGCGCCGCGCGGCATAATCGGCGACCGCCAGCCCCACATGAGAGAAGAAGGTACCGGCGACCAGCGCCACCTCTTCGCGGGTCACCAGCTCGTTCACCGCGTTCAGCGCATCGGCCGGCTTGCCGGCATCGTCGCGCGAGACGAATTCCAGCGGCCGCCCCAGCACCCCGCCGGCCGCATTCACCTCGTCCAGCGCCAGCTGCCAGCCCTTGCGATAGGGCTCGGTAAAGGCCGGCAGCGCCGAATAGCTGTTGACCTCGCCCACCCGGATCGACTCGGCGGCCCGCACGGGCGCCCCCGCCGCCGCCATCCCGGCCACGATACCAAGCGCCGCCAGCACGGCGCGGGAAAGCTGGATCCTGGTCATGAGCAAACTCTCTCCGCAACGGGCTCTCCGCGACGGCCCCGCAGCCCCCGCCACGGGCGCCGGACCATCCTGTCCCGCACAGGTAATGCTTATCCGGAGCAAAAGTCCACCCTGCTCTCACGGTCCCGCCGGCATGCCGCCGTCCGCGGCCAATCCCCGCATTCCAGAACCGCCGCGATCTGGTCACTGCCCTCCGGCCGCAGGGCATGATATGAACGGGCAGTGAACCACCGTCCGGAGGGGCCGCGCGCCCTCGATCCATGCCGCAATCCATCGTCGATCTGCTGATGTCCGCCGGGCTCGCGGGGGTGGCCTTTCTGGCCTTCGCCGAGAAATACGTGCCGATCATCCCCTCCTATGTGATGCTCGCCGCCTTCGGGGCGCTGGGCGATCGGATGGAAGGCGGCATCGTCGCGACCGTCGTGGCGGCCACGATCGGATCGGTGGTGGGGGCCGTCGGCTGGTACTGGGTCGGCCGGGTGCTGTCGGAACGCACCGAGCGTTTCGTCGCCCGCCGCGGCCGCTATATCCTGCTCACCCCCCAGCTTTATGGCCGGATGCGCGAAGCCTATGGCAGCCGGCCCTTTCTGGTGACGCTGATCGCCCAGACCATTCCCACGGTCCGGATCTTCATCGGGCTGCCGGCGGGGGTGATGCGCCTGCCCTTCCGGCCCTATCTGGCCGCCACCATCGTCGGCACCGCGCTCTGGAACACGCCGCTGGTGGTGCTGGGCGACGTGCTGGCCGAAAGCCGGATGGACACCACCCAGGTGATGATGTGGTTCGCCGCCGCCGTGCTGGCGGGGGAGGTCACCGCCTTCCTGGTCTGGCGGCTGATGCGACGCCCCGGCTGATCCTTATCCGGACCGCAGCCTCTTCCGCTTCCCCGTCCGCCGCGTGTATCGTCCGCTCTTCCACTTCCCGCCGCGGGCGAAACCGCCCCGGCGCAGACCGGAACGGACATGCGCATCCTTCACACCGCCGACTGGCATCTGGGCCAGGAGCTGCACGGTTTCGACCGCGGCGCTGAGCACGACCGTTTTCTCGCCTGGCTGCTCGACACGCTGGATGACGAGGCGGTCGATGCGCTGGTCGTGGCGGGGGATGTCTACGACACGGTCAACCCGCCGGTCGCCGCCCAGCAGCGGCTCTACCGCTTCCTGAACACGGCGCTGGCCCGCCGGCCCGGGCTCGACATCGTGATCGTCGGCGGCAATCACGACGGGCCCAGCCGGCTGGAACTGCCGGCCCCGCTGCTCGACCGGTCGCGGATCTCGATCTTCGGCGCCCTGCCCCGCAGCGACGGCCGGCCCGATCCCGCCCGCACGCTGGTGCCGCTTACCGATGACGCCGGCCGCACCGCCGCGGTGGTCGCCGCCATCGCCTATCCCCGCCCGGGGGATCTGCCGGTCGATGGCGGCGGCGCCGCGGCGCTTGCCGACATCTACGCCCAGGCCCTCACCGCCGCCCGCGACCGCTTCCCCGGCCTGCCGGTGATCGCGACCGGCCATCTCCACGTCACCGGCGGCGACGTCTCGGCCGAAAGCGAGCGCCCGGTGATGATCGGCGGCGAGGAGGCGCTGTCGCCCGGCATCTTCCCCGAGGGCTATGCCTATGTCGCCCTCGGCCATCTGCACCGCGCCCAGGGGCTGAAAGCCGCCATGCCGCTGCGCTATGCCGGCGCGCCCTTTCCGATGTCGATGGCGGAGCGCAGCTATCGCCATTCGGTGGTGCTGGTCGAGACCGACGGCCAGGGTCCCGCAGCCCATCGCTTGATCCCGGTGCCGCGCCCGGTCGCCTTCCTGCGCGTGCCCGAGACCGGTGCGCTCGACCCCGAGGCCGCCCTCGCCGCGGTCGCCGGCCTTGAGGTCGCCCCGCCCGAGAGCCCCGATCACCGCCCCTATCTGGAGGTCGTGGTCGCGATCGACGCCCCCGTTCCCGATCTCCGCCACCGGGTGGCCGAGGCGCTGGGCGATGCGCCGCTGCGCCTTGCCCGGGTGCGGGCGCTCAGCCGCGGCAGCGGCGGCAGCCTCGCCGACGGCGCCAGCCTGCCGCCCGCCCTGGACGAGATCGGCCCGGCCGATGTTTTCGCCCGGCTGCACCGCCAGCGTTTCGATACCGACCCGCCCGATGCGCTGGCCCGCGCCTTCGCCGAACTCCTGGCCCATGCCCATGCCGGCCCCGATACCGATGCGGAGGAGACCGCCTGATGCGCCTGCTCCGGATCCGCGGCCGCAACCTCGCCAGCCTTCAGGACGATTTCACGATCGATTTCGAGGCCCCGCCGCTCGCCCATGCCGGCATCCTCGCGATCACCGGCCCGACCGGCGCCGGCAAGTCGACCCTGCTCGATGCCGTCTGCCTGGCGCTCTACGATGCCCTGCCCAGGAGCCCTGCCGCGAGCAAGGATCAACCGATGGAAGTGGGCCTCCATGACGGCCGGCGGGTATTGAGCCACGGCGCCGGCGAGGCCGAGGCCGAGATTGACTTCATCGGCCGCGACGGTCGTCGCTACCGGGCCAACTGGAGCGTGCGTCGCGCCCGGGGCAAGGCCACCGGCACGCTGCAGGCGGCAAAGCGGGTGCTGACCGATCTGGATGCAGATCAGGTCGTGGCCAATAGCAAGCGCGAGGTCGGCATCGAAATCGCGGCCCGGATCGGGCTCGACTTCGACCAGTTTCGCCGGTCCGTGCTGCTCGCCCAGGGCGACTTCGATGCCTTCCTGCGTGCCACGGGGAAAGAGCGCGCGGACGTTCTGGAAAAGATAACCGGCACGAATATCTACAGCCGCATCTCCATCGCCGCCTTCGAGCGCAACAAGGCTGCGCAGGCCGAGATCGACCGCATCCGCCTTCAGCTGGGCGAGCATCAGCCGCTCGACGAGACCGCCCGGACCGAGGCCGAGGCCACCGCAGAGGCGGCGCGTCAGGCCCTCGCCACCGCCCGTGCGCGGCAGGAGGTCGCCGCCGAGACCCTGCGTCGGGTCGATCGCCGCCTGGCGCTGGAGGCCGCCCGAACCGCCGCGGCCGAGGCGCTTAAGGCCGCCCGCCTGGCCAATGACGCCGCGTCCCCCGACCGCGACCGGCTGGCCCGCAACCGGGCCGCCCTGGCCGCCCGCGCCGAACTGGCGGCGGCGGATGCCGCCACCCTGGGCCTGGCCCGGGCCCGCGAGCGGCTTGGCGCGGCCACCACTGCCCTTGCCCGGGCCGAGGCAGATCATGAAACCGCCCGCACCGCCCGGACCGGGGCCGAGGCGGCCGTCGGCCGCTGCCGGGATGCAGACGCCGCCCGCGCCCCGCATCTGGCCGAGGCGCGGCGGCTGGACGAGCAGGTCGGCGCCGCCGCCGAGGCCCTCGCCCAGGCCCGGCGCGACGCCGAAGCGGCAGCCGAGACCGCCGCCGGCCATCAGTCGGCTTCCGACCGGCTGGCCGCCGCCATCGCCGAGGCCCAGGCCCGCGAAACCGCAGCCCGCACCCGGCTGGCCGCGCTGGAGGCCACAGCCCCGCCGGTCTCCGATCCCGAAGCCGCGGCCGAAACCCTCCTGGAGCGTGCGCCCCTCGATGACGAGTTGCGCCGGCTGACCGCCGGCCTCGACGATCTTCAGGCCCGCGACCGGGCCGATGCCGCAGAGACCGGCCGCCTCGCCGCCATCCGCGATGCCGCCGCCGCCCGCATGGCCGAACTCACCCGGGCGATCACCGCCGCCGAGGCCGAGGCCGATCAGGCCGCAGCACGGGCGCTGCGCCGCCGCCGCGACCGGCTGGTTCAGATCGATCATGACCTCGACGACCTCTCCGAGGTGATGGTCGCGGCGTTCGAGGCCGCCCGCGCCCGCGACGCCCATGCCGCCACGGCCGAAGACGCAACCCAGGCCGCCGCGGCCGCAACCGCCGAGGCCAGCCGCCACCGCACCGCCCTGCCTGTGGTCGAAGCCCGGCTCGACGAGGCCGGCCGGGCCGCCGATCTGTCGGCAGCGGCGGCGGAAGAACATGCCGGCCGGCTGCGCGCCCTGCTGATCCCGGGCGCGCCCTGCCCGGTCTGCGGGTCGACCGATCATCCGACCCGGGCGGTCGACGATCTGCTCGCCCGAAGGCTTGAGGCCGACCGCACCCGGCTGGCCGATCTCAAGGCCGGGCTTGCCGCCCTCACCACCGCCCTCGCCCGGGCGGAAGAGCGTGCGCGCGCCGAAACCCGCCGCGCCGCCGATGCCGCCACCGCCCGGGACAGCTCGGCGGAAACCCTCGCCGCCGCGACCGCCGACCACGAGGCCCTGCTCACCCGGCTGGCCGATGCGGCGGCCGAAGCCGGTCTCGACGCCCTGCCGCCCCTGCCCGCCACCGAAGCCGGCCATGAAACGACCGACCATCGGCCGCCGGCCGCCCGTCTCGCCGGCTGGCGCGAGGCGGTCGTCGATGCGATCGAGGCGGCGGAGGCCCGGATCGCCGCGATCGACGCCGCCGCCACCCGGGCGGCCGGTCTTCGCCGCGACCACGGCGCCGCCACCCGCGATCGCGATGCGGCCGCCGGAACGCTTGCCGATCTGGCCGCGCGCCGGGCCGAAACCGGGGCCGCGATCGCCCGCGGCGAGCAGCGCCGCACCGATCTGGAGGCCCGTATCGCCCGGCTGGACGAGCGGCTGGCCGCGCTGCTCGATGCCGCCCATCCCGACTGGCGGGACAGCCTCGCCGCCGATGCCGCGGGCTTCGCCGCCCTGATCCGCCGTCGCGCCGCCGAGCTGGCCGAGGCCCAGGCCACGGCCGAAGCCGCCCGGGCCGAGCACACCCGCCTTGCCCCCGACCATGCCGCGGCCCGGGTCCGCGCCGAAACCGCCGCCGAAGCCGCCGACCGCGCCGCGACACATGCCGAAGACTGCGCCCGCAGCCACGCCGCCCTGCGGGACAGCCGCGCCGCCCTGCTCGACGGCCGGTCGGTCGCGGCGGTCGAGGCCGAGGCCGAGGCCGCCCGCAACGCCGCGCGTCTGGCCCTCGATGCCGCCCTCCCCCGCCTCACCGAGGCCGCGACCGCCCATGCCCGGGCGATGGAAGCCCGCACCCAGGCAGAGGCGGCGGTGACCGCCGCGGCAGAGACATCCGCCGCGGCCGATGCCGCGCTCGAGGCCGCCCGTGCGGCGCTCGACATGGATGCGGACACCCTGCGCGCGGTGATCGCGGCCGGCGCCCCGGCGCTCGATGCCGAGGCCCGGCGGCTCGACGCGCTCGCCCGCAGCCTGGCCGAGGCCGAGGCCACGCTCCGCGCCCGGCAGGAGGATCTGGACCGCCATCTCGCCGATCCCGACACCATCGCCTCGGGGGCCGATACCGCTCTGCGCGCGGTGGCCGAGGCCGCACATGCCGAGGCGGCGGAGGCCTGCGCCGCGGCCGAGACCGGCTGCCGCCAGGCCGAACAGCGCCTCGCCGAAGACGACAGCCGCCGCGTGGCGGCAGGCCGGCTTGCCGCGGCCCTCGCCGACGCCCGGGCCGCGGCGGACGTCTGGGCGCAGCTGAACGAGCTGATCGGCGCCGCCGACGGCACGAAATTCCGCCGCTTCGCCCAGTCGCTCACCCTCGACCGGCTGGTCGCCGGTGCCAACCGCCATCTGGGCGAGCTGCACCCGCGCTATGCGCTGCGCCGCATGGAGGGCGCCGAGATGGCGCTGGAAGTGGTCGACCACGACATGGCCGACGAGGCGCGCGCGGTGCACAACCTCTCGGGCGGCGAACGCTTCCTGGTCAGCCTGGCGCTGGCCCTGGGCCTCGCCGACATTTCCGCCGGCCGCGGGCTCGCCATCGAAAGCCTGTTCATCGACGAAGGCTTCGGCGCGCTCGACCCCGATGCCCTGGCCATGGCGATCTCGATGCTCGAACGCCTGCAGGCTACCGGCCGCCGGGTCGCGGTGATCAGCCATGTGGAGGCATTGAAGGACCGCATCCCGGTCCAGATCCGCGTCACCCCCCGGGGCGCCGGGCGCTCGGGGGTAGAGGTGGTCGCGGGGTAGGGTCGCGCATCTCCGCACGAAAAAAGGGGAACGCCCGCAGGCGTCCCCCTTCGGTCCGTCAGCCGGCCTCTGATCAGGCGGCCGCGACCTTGGTCAGCGCACCGTCGACCGTCGCCAGGATATGGTCGATATCGTCGGCGGTCGCGATCAGCGCCGGGCTGAAGCACAGCGTGTTGTTGAAGCCGGGCAGCGAACGGTTGGTCATGCCGACCAGCACGCCTTCGGCATCGCAGGCCGCAATCACCGCCTGGACGCGGGCTTCCGCCAGCGGCTCACGGGTTTCGCGATCAGCGACCAGCTCGGCACCGGCGAACAGGCCGGCACCGCGGACATCGCCCACCATGGCGTGCTTGTCCTTCAGCGCCTGCAAGCCCTCCATCAGCCGCGCGCCCATGACCCGGGTGTTCTCCAGCAGGCCCTCGTCCTCGATGATCCGCATGTTCTCCAGCGCCGCCGCGGGGCCCGCGGTGCAGCCGCCGAAGGTGGAGATGTCGCGGAAATAGGACATCGGGTCGGCGGCGTCCTCGCGGAACATGTCGAACACCGCCTCGGTGGTCACCAGGCAGGCGATCGCGGCATAGCCCGAAGCCACGCCCTTGGCCATGGTCACCATGTCGGGCTCGATGCCGTAATTCTGATAGCCGAACCACTTGCCGGTCCGGCCGACGCCGCAGACCACCTCGTCGATATGCAGCAGCACGTCGTATTTCCGGCAGATCTCCTGCACCCGCTGCCAATAGCCCTCGGGCGGGGTGATCACGCCGCCGCCGGCGGTGATCGGCTCCAGGCAGATGGCGCCGACGGTGTCGGGGCCCTCGCGCAGGATCACCTCTTCGATCGCATCGGCGGCGCGCTCGCCGTAATTCTCCACATCCCACTGCTTGCGATATTCCAGGCAGTGCGGCACCTCGACGAAGCCGGGGGTGAACGGCCCGTACTGCTCGGCGCGCTGGGGCTGGCCGCAGGCGGACAGCGCCGTGATGGTGGTGCCGTGATAGTCGCGCTCGCGGAACAGGATCTTGTGCTTCTTGCCGCCATAGCGCCGGGCCGCGATCTGGCGCACCATCTTGAACGCCTTCTCGTTCGCCTCGCTGCCCGAATTGCAGTAATAGACCCGGCTCATGCCCGGCATCTTGGAAATCAGCCGTTCGGCGAAGCGCGCGCCGGGGATGGAGCCCGCGGAGCCGGCGAAATAGTTGATCTTCATCAGCTGGTCGCGCACCGCATTGGCGATGCTCTCGCGGCCATAGCCGACATTCACCGTCCACACGCCGCCCGACAGCGCATCCAGGAACTGGCGGCCGTTCTGGTCCCAGACCGACATGCCCTTGCCCTCGACGATGATCCGCGGGTCGCGGGCATCGAAGACCCGATGTTGCACAAGATGGTGCCAGACATGGGCGCGGTCGGCTTCGACGATATGGGACAGGTCGTTTTCAGACATCGTGACGGCTCCGGTTCGGTCGGGCCTGTGGCAACAGGTCCGTGATCATCCATCGAGCTACGCCGTTTCGCGCGGCCGCGACAGGTCCACGGCCCGTCATTCTATGGAACCACGACCACCGTCCTCTGCCGCTCCCGCCGGCGCGGTGTCCGGACTGCTGGCTTTCCTGCCCGGCTTTCGTGCAATACTGGCCGGGTACGACCTCCCAGGAAGGCCCCCGCATGTCGATATCCGTCCTCGAACGGCAGAGCGACGAATCGATCCAGTCGCAGTTGCGCCGCTCGATCATCGCGGCCATTCACGCCGGGCAGATGACCCCGGGGCAGAAGCTGCTGCCCTCGCGCCGGCTGGCCGAACAGCTCGGCATCGCCCGCAACACGGTCACCGCCGTCTACGAGGAACTGGTCGCCCGCGGCTATCTCGATGCCCTGCCCCGCCAGGGCTATTTCGTCGGCCGCGGCCTGCCGGCGGATGCCGGCCAGATCCGGAAAGAGGCGCAGGCGCCGCTGCGCGGCGGGGCGATCAACTGGCAGGGCCGGCTGAAACAGGCCCCGTCGACGCTCCGCCACATCGTCAAACCGTCGAACTGGCAGGATTTCGACTATCCCTTCATCTACGGTCAGGTCGATCCCAACCTCTTCCCGATCAACACCTGGCGCACCTGTTCCCGCGATGCGCTGGGCCGGGCCGCCATCGACTGGTGGACCGCCGATCGCGCGGTCGAAGACGACCCGCTGCTGATCGAGCAGATCCGCACCCAGATCCTGCCCCAGCGCGGCATCTTCGTGCGCGAAGACCAGATCCTGGTGACGCTGGGCACCCAGCAGGGCATCTATCTGCTCGCCCGCCTGCTGGCCCGCCATGGCACCCGGGTGGGCATAGAGGTGCCGGGCTATCCCGACGGCCGCAACATCTTCGCGGCCGAACAGGCCGAGATCGTCGACCTGCCGGTCGATGCCGAAGGCGCCGATCTCTCAGGCGCCGGCCCGCTCGACCTCGCCGTTCTCACCCCCGCCCATCAATGCCCGACCATGGTTTCGATGAGCGAGCGCCGCCGCGACCGGGTCTACGCCACCGCCCGCGCCCATGGCACGATCCTGATCGAGGATGATTTCGAAGGCGAACTCTCAGGATCGGGAGAGGCGGGCACGCTCAAATCCCGCGACACCGACGGCCGGGTGGTCTATCTGGGCACCATGTCCAAGGTGCTGGCGCCGGGGGTGCGGATCGGCTTCATGGTCGCCGATGCCGCCCTGATCCGCGAGGCGCTGTGGCTGCGCCGGCTGATGCACCGCTCCACGCCGCTCAACAACCAGCGCACCGCCGGCATCTTCCTGGCAGAGGGCCATTACACCGCCCTGCTCCGCTCGCTGCGCACCGCCCATGAACTCCGCTGGCGCCGGATGGCCGACGGCTGCGACCGACACCTCCCCGGCTTCCGCCGATCCCCCGCCACCGGCGGCTCCTGCCTCTGGCTCGAATGCCCGCCCGAAATCGACGGCCGCGCCCTCGCCGAGCGCGCCGCCGGCCTCGGCGTGCTGATCGAATCCGGCGACCCCTTCATGCCCGAAGCCCAGGCCGGCCGCTTCATCCGCCTCGGCATCTCCTACATCTCGGAACGCCGCATCGATCCGGGGCTGGAAAGGCTGGGGCGGGCGGCGCGGGAGGGCGGGCACATGACCTGACGTGATGCGACGGGTGCCCGCGACCGGCAAAAGGCCTCAGATCACCTTTGCAGGCCGCGCAGTTCGGCAACCGCTTCCGACAGGCGTTGGATGCCTTCAGGGATCAGCGCCTTGTCGATGCAGGAATACCCGATGCGCATCCACGAGCGACCGTCTTCGGGGTTTTCAAAATTCTTGCTCAATTCTTCAAAATACACGGATCGACGCGCCGCCGCTTCCTGCAAGGCCAGCGTGTCCAGCATGTCGGCAAAACTGAGAGAGCAACTGCTCCCGCCAAAGCGCACGCGATCGTCCAGTTCCGGCAGATAGGTGTGCAGCGCCTTGCGCATAACCTCCGACCGGGCAATGTATTCCTGTCGCAGCCGTGCGATGAACCTGTCGAAATGCCCGCGCTCCAGAAAAAGCCCCACGGAATTCTGGTTGTTGATCGGCGGATGCCGCAGAATATGGTGACGGAAAGAGCGCGCCTCGGTCACGAAATCGCGGTCGGCGACCAGGAACCCGATCCGCAGGCCCGGCATCAAAGACTTTGTCAGACTGCCGACATAGATGACGTTGCCATAGCGGTCGAGCGCCTTCAGCGCCGGCACGGCTTTCTCGTCGAAGGTCGTCTCTGCCTCATAATCATCTTCAATGATGAAGATGCCCTTCTCGCGTGTTTTTTCCAGAAACGCATGGCGGCGCGGTTCCGACATGGTGATCGTCGTCGGATGCTGATGGGTGGTCGTCACGTAAAGACAGCCACACTCCAATGCTTCGGGCGAAAGTATCAGGCCCTCTTCATCCATGGGAAGGTGGCGTACCCGATGCCCGTCCATCCGGGCAATATTCGCGGCCTCGGGATAACCGGGGTTTTCCACCCCCAGAACGCCGCGTCTGCTCAGCAAAAGCTTCAGGGCGATGTAAAGCGCGTTCTGGCCGCCCACGGTGATCAGAACCTCGTCCGGATTGGCATAGATCCCGCGCGGCTGAAGAACCCGCAAGATCAGCTGCTGAACCAGAAGCGGGTCGTCCACGGTGGAAAAATCCATCGCCCAGTTGCGGATCTGGAGGGAGTTCACCGAATCGCGCACACATTCCCGCCAGGCACCGACGGGGAATATGTTCGGATCCACATGTCCGCAAATGAAAGGAAAACGGAAACGGACAAGCGCATCATGCGGCTTGGTCGTGCGCGGCTGGTCATAGGTCGCGCCGCGAAAATGCGCCTTGAAATCAAAGCGATCGGCATCTTCGCGGGCGGCGTCCCGCATAACCGCGGCGTCGCGGATCGCGTGGGCATCCGGTGAAATGTAATAGCCGGACCGGTTCTTGCTGGCGATGAACCCATCCTGCCGCAGCGCATCATAGGCCAGAGAGACCGTGTTGTTGCTCACATTGAGCCGCTGCGCGAACCCTCTGACCGACGGCAGTGCATA
Source organism: Tistrella sp. (assembly GCF_002684955.1). Classification (NCBI taxonomy): domain Bacteria; kingdom Pseudomonadati; phylum Pseudomonadota; class Alphaproteobacteria; order Geminicoccales; family Geminicoccaceae; genus Tistrella; species Tistrella sp. The sequence goes on from NZ_NYWI01000020.1 coordinate 120,266, forward strand.
ATTCGGCGGAAATCGGCCGGAAACCACGGCGATGGCGATCTGGCGGCGAATCTGCATCTGCAGACTCTCCGCCGAATGACGGTCGAGCCGGATGAAGTTTTCGATCATTTGGCTCATCCCAGACTTCCGCAGCTCTGCCTGCAGGGGAGCGGCCGGAAAGATGGGCTGAATTTAACGTCGCCCTGCGGGGATCACCAGTGTTTTGGCCCGGGGCAACGGGCCGCAGACGGCACCGATCGGGCGGACTGTAGCCATGGATAGATGCCATCTGCACCTATGCAAGCGTTTCCTGCTCCAGTAGCGATTCATGTGACGCATTCTGCAAACGTCCGGGGCCCGGCTTCACGGTCTCCGACGATGGCCTGGATGCACCCGCTTCGCTTCGTTGAAACCAAGAAACCTTGAATAACAGAGGAACAGGAAGCATGACGTCGGACATCTGGAAACTTTCCGCGGTCGACATCGCCGCAGGCGTCCGCGCCGGGACGTTCACGGCGGTCGAGGCGACGCAATCGGCACTTCAGCGGCTGGAAGCGGTCAACCCGCTGATCAATGCCATCGTCGACTACAACCCCGAGCGATCGCTGGCACGCGCCGCCGAGGTCGACGCCATGATCCTGGAGGGCCGCGATCCCGGACCGCTGGCAGGCGTGCCGGTGACGATCAAAGTCACCAATGACGAGGCCGGCTTTGCCACGACCTTTGGCGTGGTCGCCTACAAAAACAACATCGCGGCCGAAAACGGCCCGGTTGTCGACAATCTCGAATGCGCCGGCGCGGTGTCGATCGGACGCTCGAACATGCCCTCCTTCGGGGTCCGATGGTTCACCACCTCCCGGCTTTATCCCGACAATTACAACCCGTTCGACAAGGGCATCACCCCCGGCGGTTCCTCCGGCGGAGCGGCATCGGCCGTGGCGAGTGGCATCGGCGCCATCGCACATGGGACGGATATCGGCGGATCGGTGCGCTACCCGGCCTATGCCTGCGGGGTGCATGGGCTGCGGCCGACGCTGGGCAGGGTGCCGAACTATAATCCCAGCCTTCCCGAACGCGGGATTTCGGGCCAGCTCATGTCGGTGTCCGGCCCGCTGGCGCGCACCATCGACGACCTGCGCCTGGCTTTCGAGGCGATGGCGCAGCCAGACCCGCGCGACCCCTGGTATGCGCCGGTCCCGCTGAAAGGGCCGGATGTCCCCCGCCGGGTGGCTCTGTCGCTGCGACCGGACGGGCTGGATACGCAGGATGCCATCGTCGAAGCCCTGCTTGACGCGGCGGAACGGCTGCGCGACGCAGGCTGGCAGGTCGACGAGATCGACACCATCCCGCCCCTGAAAGAGGCCGGCGAGGCCCAGGTCAAACTCTGGCTCTCCGAGGATTTCGACGGCACCCTCGCCGCGGCCGAGGCCGATGGCGATCCGGGCGTGATCGCCATGCTGCGCGGTCAGGAGAAACTGGCCCGCTCCATAGGCTTGCCCGAACTTCACGGCCTGCTGAAGACCCGCGCCACGCTTGCGCGCAAATGGCAGATGTTCTTCCAGGATTATCCGATCCTGCTGATGCCGAATTCGGCCGAATTGCCCTTCCCCTTCAATGAAGACCTGAAGGACGCAGAGGCCTATCTTCGCGTCTGGGATGCCCAGCTTCCCCAGCTCGGCATTCCCTTCCTGGCCCTGCCGGGCCTTTCGGTGGCAACCGGCATGAAAGGCCGGTCGCCGGTGGGCGTCCAGCTCATCGCCGCCCGCTTCCGCGAGGATCTGCTTCTGGATGCCGGAGCCGACATCGCCGCGCGGGGCGGCCCTGCGGTTCCGGTTGATCCGCGTTGACGGATCCGTCGCCTGAAACGCCGGTCTGACGGCAGCAGCCACACCGGCCCCGGCAGGCGCCGGTGTGGCCATGCCACCTGTACCAGGGGCTGGCCGGCATCCTTCGACGCCCGGGCCAGGACATACCGGCCGGACGATCCTGGCCCATCCCAACCTCCCCCCCCTGGCCCTGTCCCCCGTTGGCCCACCCTCATAGCGTCGTGAAGACCGCTGCTGATGAGGGAACCCGATGTCCGAACCGATCAAGGTCTTCCGCGCCCGGAAAATCCTGACCATGGCGCGCAACCGCCCCGTCGCCACCCATGTGGCGCTGCGCGAGGGGCGGATCCTGGCGGTCGGGGATGCCGAAGATGCAGCCGGCTGGGGGGCCCCGATCGATGATCGCTTTGCCGACAAGGTGCTGATGCCCGGCCTGATCGAGGCGCATTGCCATGCGATGGAAGGCGCCGTCTGGGCCGATACCTTCCTCGGCTTCTTCCCGCGCCATTCCCCCGAAGGCAGCCTGGAAGGCGGGATCAGATCCATCGAAGACGCGGTCCAGCGCCTGCAGCGGGCGGAAGCAGCCCTCACCGATCCCGATCAGCCGCTGCTCGCCTGGGGCTTCGATCCGATCTATTACGGCGGCGCGCGGATGACCCGCCATGATCTGGACCGGGTGTCGACCACCCGGCCGGTGCTGGTCATGCATGCCAGCTTCCACATCATGAACGTCAACACCGTGGTGCTGGACAAAGGCGGCCTCTTCCAGGTGACCGGCGTCGAGGGCATCCTGCGCGACGGCCAGGGCGACGTCACCGGCGAGTTGCAGGAAATGGCGGCGATGCAATACGCCCGCCAGGCCGTGGGGGCGAAATTCGCCCTCACCGAGACCAGCATCGCCTCGCTCCGCCGTTTCGGCCGCTCGGCCACCAATGCCGGCGTCACCACCTGCACCGATCTTTATGCGCCGCTCGACGATGCCGCACTCGATGCCTATGTCGCCGCCACCACGGCCGAGGATTTCCCGGTGCGCATCGCCCCGGCCATGGCCGCCGCCGCCTGGGCGCCCGAGGCCGGCATCGCCCGCATGGCGGTTCTGAAAGAGCGTGCCAACGACAAATTCCACCCGGGCCTCGTCAAGGTGATGACCGACGGCTCGATCCAGGGCTTCACCGCCCGGCTGAAATGGCCCGGCTATCACAACGGCGCCCCCAACGGCATCTGGAACCAGCCGCCGGCCGTGCTGAAGGCGCAGATGAAGGCCTATAACGCCGCCGGCATCCAGATGCACATTCATGTCAATGGCGACCAGGCCTCGGAATTCGCCATCGACTGCCTGGCCGAAGCCCTGGCGGAGGCCCCCTTCCCCGATCATCGCCATGTGCTTCAGCACTGCCAGATGGCCGATGCCGCGCAGTTCCGGCGCATGGCGGCGCTCGGCATCGCCGCCAATCTGTTCGCCAACCACATCTATTACTGGGGCGATCAGCACGCCGCCCTGACCATGGGCCCCGATCGCGCCCGGCGCATGGATGCCTGCGGCACGGCCATGGCCGAAGGGGTGCGCTTCGCCATGCATTCCGACGCGCCGATCACCCCGCTCGCCCCCCTCTTCACCGCCTGGTGTGCGGTCAACCGGCAGACGGCCACCGGCCGCGAGCTTGGCCCGGAAGAGAAGATCAGCGTCGCCGACGCGCTCCACGCCATCACGCTGGGCGCCGCCTGGCAGCTGCGTCTCGACCATGTCGTCGGCTCGATCGAGGTCGGGAAATATGCCGATTTCGCGGTGCTGGAGGACGATCCCACCGGGATCGCGCCCCAGGCGCTGAAGGATGTCCGGATCTGGGGCACCATCCTGGGCGGCACGCCGCACCAGAGCGCGATCGGGGCCGCGTGATGTCGCCCCCGCCCGCGACCATACCGGTCTCGGTGATCGGCGGCTTTCTCGGCACCGGCAAGACCACGCTGATGAACCGGCTGCTGGCCGAAAGCCCGACCCGCACCGCGGTGCTGGTCAATGATTTCGGCGAGATCAACGTCGATGCGGCCATCCTGACGTCGGGCGACGGCCTCACCTTCGAACTCGCCAATGGCTGCATCTGCTGCTCCATGGCCGACGGGCTCGCCACCGCCATCGCGCGCGCCGTGGCCGCTGCTCCCGACCGCATCCTGATCGAGACCAGCGGTGTGGGAGAGCCGCGGCGGGTGGCCGAATACGCCCTGCTCGACCCGGCCCTGCATCTGGATCTGGTCGTGACGCTCGCCGATGCCGCCAACCTGCCAGACCAGCTGGAAGATCCGCTGGTCGGCGACACCGTCGCCCGCCAGTTCGACGGCGCCGATCTGATCCTGCTCAACCGCGTCGACATGGCCGGCCCGCAGGCGCGCGATGCCGCGCGGGCGGCGCTGCGCCGCCTGGCCCCCGGCCGGCCGGTGATCGAAACCGTGCGGGCCGAAATCCCGGCCGCGCTGCTGGTGCGCGACGAGGTCACCATCTTCGCGGCCGCCCCGCATGGCCAGCACCACGCCGGCCACGATCGCATCTTCCATCCATTGACTCTGACCGATCCGCAGCCCTTCGACCGTGCGGGCCTGAACCGAGCGCTCGGCCGCCTGCCGCGCAGCCTGCTGCGCCTGAAGGGCTGGGTGCAGTTCACCGATGCCGCCCACCCCCAGCTGCTGCAATGGGTGCAGGGGCAGTGGGAATTCGGACCCGAGGCGGCGGACCAGCCCCCCGCCAGCCGGCTGATGGCCATCGCCAGCACCCCCGGCCTCGATCTCGCCGCCCTGCTGCGCGGGGATGCCGGGTGATGTCAGCCTCTTTCATTCCCCTCCCCCCGGAGCCCGCATCATGACCGTGCAGACGCCCACAGCCCTGGCCGCCGACGCCATCATCGCCGCCTGGCAGGGCCTGAACCTGATCGGCGGCGAACGCCTTGCCGCCGCGGCGACCCTGCCGGTGATCGCACCTGCCACCGGCGCAGACATCGGCGTCACCGCCGCATCGGGCCCGGCCGAAGTGGATGCCGCCGTCGCGGCGGCCCGGGCGGCCTGGCCCGGCTGGGCGGCGATGCCGGCACGGGATCGCGGCCGCCGGGTCGCCGCCGCCGGCCGTGCCATCCTCGACGAGCTGGAGGATCTGGCCCGGGTGCTGGCGCTGGAAACCGGCAAGGCGATCCGCACCGAATGCCGCGGCGAGCTGCGCACCGCCGCCGACATCCTGGAATTCTATGGCGGGCTCGGATCGGAACTGAAGGGGGAGACCATCCCCTTCAACCCGCGCATGCTGACCATGACCACCCGCGAGCCGCTGGGCGTCGTCGCCGCGATCCTGCCCTGGAACGTGCCGCTGGTGCTGATGATGCTGAAGATCGCGCCCGCGCTGGTCGCCGGCAATACGGTGGTGGTCAAGGCCTCGGAAGAGGCGCCCTATGCCACCTTCGCCGCCGCCGCCATCCTGGCCCGCCATCTGCCGGCCGGCGTGATCAATGTCGTCTCGGGAACCGGCGCCCTCTGCGGTGCCGCCCTCACGAGCCACCCCGATGTCGCCAAGATCACCTTCACCGGATCGGAAGCGGTCGGCCAGACGGTCTACGAGGCCGGCGCCCAGCGGATCGTGCCGGTCAGCCTGGAGCTGGGCGGCAAGAGCCCGATGATCGTCTGCGCCGATGCCGATCTGGCCAAGGCGGTCGAGGGCGCGGTTTCGGGCATGCGCTTCACCCGCCAGGGCCAGAGCTGCACCGCCTCCAGCCGGATCTATGTCCATCAGGACCTCTACGACGCCTTCCTGGCGGCGCTCACCGCCCGGCTCGACCAGCTGGTCATCGGCGATCCGCTCGACGAGGCGACCGATGTCGGCACGATCATTTCGGCGAAGCAGATGGCGACCATCCGCCGCTATCTGGATCTGGCCGAGGCCGACGGCGCCCGCATCACCCGCTGCGGCCGCCTGCCGGAAGATCCCGCCCTCGATCCTGCGCTGTTCATGCAGCCCACCCTGCTCACCGACATCGCCGATGATCACCCCTGCGTGCAGGAAGAGATCTTCGGCCCCGTGGCGGTCATCCAGCCCTGGACGGATTACGACGCGGTGATCGCCCGCGCCAACGCCACCCATTACGGGCTTGCGGCCACGGTCTGGACCGCCTCTCTCTCCACCGCGCTCGATGCCACGCAGCGCATCGATGCCGGCTATGTGCAGGTGAACCAGAACCTGACCATCCAGCCCAATGTCTCCTATGGTGGTTTCGGCCGCTCGGGGCTCGGCAAGGAAGCCTCGCTGGAAGCGATGCTGGAGCACTTCACCCGCAAGAAGACCATCGTCATCAATTTCGACTGAGCCGGAGCCGGATGTCGGGCACCCTTCTTATCGTCGTTCCGGCCGTCTTCGCGGCGGCCATCCTTCGCGGGATCACCGGCTTCGGCTTCGCGCTGGCCGCCGTGCCGCTGATGAGTCTGGCCGTTCCCCCCGCCCAGGCCGTCGCGGTGGCGCTGCTGCTGCAAAGCTTCGTCGGCCTGCGCGACGTGGTGGCGCTCAGGGCCGATACCGACCATCGCACCCTCGCCTTCCTGTCGCTGGGCGCGGTTCTGGGCACCATGCCCGGCATCTGGCTGCTCGACCGGTTGAGCCCGGATGTGATGCGCATCGTGATCGCCGGCGTGGTGATGCTCGGCCTGGCCGTGCTGATCGGCCGCCCCCAGGGGCTGCTGCGCCCGGGTCGCGGCAGCGCGGTCGGCGCCGGCCTGGTGGCCGGCCTGTTCTCGGGACTCGCCGCCATGCCGGGGCCGCCGGCCATCGCCTATTTCCTCGGCACCGCCACCCCGGCGAAACGGGTGCGCGCCTCGCTGATGGTCTTCTTCTTCTTCACCTCGCTCATGGCCCTGCCGGGCCTCGCCCTGGCCGGCCAGTTGCATCGCGACCAGGTGATCGCGGCCCTGGTCGCCCTGCCGGCGCTGATCGTCGGCACCTGGGCCGGCGGCCGGGTCTTCGCCCGGTTGAGCGAGGGCAACTACCGCCGCGCCGCGATCGGCCTGCTTGCGATCACGGCCGGCATCTCCGCCTTGCGGGGGCTGAACGGTCTGCCCTGACCGCGGCCCTCCCGACCACACACCAGACGACCACGAGACAGACGACCCAAAAACAAGACCAGAGCTGACAGAGAGGCCGAAACGGCCAGATCGACCTGACAAGAACGGGGGACGGCATCACATGCTGAACAGACTGAAGCAGTTCACGCTCGCGGCCGCGGTCGCACTCGCCCTTGGGGCCACGGCGCTCGGCGGAACGGGGGCGCAGGCGGCGCCCGAAGACGGCGGCACGCTGGTGGTCGGCACCACCCAGGTGCCACGCCATTTCAACGGCGCCATTCAGTCCGGCCAGGCGACGGCGCTTGCCTCGACCCAGATCTTCGCCAGCCCGCTGCGCTATGACGCCAACTGGAACCCGCAGCCCTATCTGGCGAAAAGCTGGGAGGTGGCGGCCGACGGCCTGTCGGTGACGCTGCATCTGGTGGAGGGGGCGACCTTCCATGACGGCCAGCCGATCACGTCGGAAGACGTGAAATTCTCGATCATGACGATCAAGAAGAACCACCCCTTCACCACCATGCTGGCGCCGGTCACCGACGTCGAAACGCCGGACCCGCAGACGGCGATCATCAAACTCGCCCATCCGCATCCGGCGCTGCTGCTGGCGATGTCGCCGGCGCTGATGCCGATCCTGCCCGAACACGTCTATGGCGAGGGCGACATCCAGTCCAACCCCGCCAACCTGAAGCCGGTCGGCTCGGGCCCCTTCGTCTTCGAGGAATACAAGCAGGGCGAATACTATAAGCTGAAGAAGAACCCCAACTTCTTCATCAAGGGCCGCCCCTATCTGGACGAGGTGATCGTCCAGATCATCGGCGATCCGACCAGCATGGTGCTGTCGATGCGCCGCGGCGACATCGATCTGGTGCCCTATGTCTCGGCCGTCCGCGACATCCAGATGCTGCAGAAGACCGAGGGGCTGACCGTCTCGGACAAGGGCTCCGACGGCTTCGGCGCGCTCAACTGGCTGGCCTTCAACACCAAGAAGCCGCCCTTCGACAACCCGGATGTGCGCCGCGCGATCGGCTATGCGATCGACAAGAAATTCATCCTGGACCGCCTGCTCGGCGGCGTCGCCCAGCGGGCCTACGGGCCGATCGTGCCCTCCTCGCCGCTCGCGACCGATCAGGTCGAGCACTATGACCTCGACCTCGCCAAGGCGAAAGAGCTGCTCGACAAGGCCGGGCTCAAGCCCGGTGCCGATGGCGTGCGCCTGACGATGACCGCCGACTACATCCCCGGCTTCACCGATCAGGGGCGCAACATCGTCGAATATCTGCGCACCCAGCTCCGCCAGGTCGGCATCGTGGTCGAGGTCCGCAATTCGCCCGACTTCCCGACCTGGGCGCAGCGCATCTCCAACTACGACTTCGACGTCACCGAAGACAATGTCTATAACTGGGGCGACCCGGTCATCGGCGTGAACCGCACCTATCTGTCGTCGAACATCCGCAAGGGTGTGATCTGGTCCAACACCCAGCAGTACAGCAACCCGGAAGTCGACCGCATTCTGGAACAGGCCGGCCAGGAGATGGATCCGGCGAAGCGCGCGGCGCTCTATGCCGAATTCCAGAAGATCGTCGTCGACGACGCGCCGATCCTGTACCTGAACGTCACGCCGTTCAACACGGTCTACAAATCCAACCTGAAGAACCCGCCGCTCACCATCTGGGGTGCCGCCTCGCCCTTGGACGAGGTCTACTGGGACAAGAAGTAACGTCTTCGCCGGTGCGCGTCGGTGATGCGTCCTCCAGGGGGCGCCTCACCGACGGTTCTTTCCCCGCGCCCGCCCGTCCCACCCGATCCACGAGCCGGGGCACGACATGAAACGCCTGCTTCCCCTTTTCAGCCGCCTGGCATCGACCCTCGGCCTGCTGCTGGCGGTGGTGGTGCTGAACTTCCTGCTGATCCAGATGGCGCCGGGTGATCCGGTTTCGGTCATCGTCGGCGAGATGGGCGGCGCCTCGGAAGAGCTGATCGCCCGCATGCGGGCGGAATACGGCCTCGACCAGCCGCTGCACGTCCAGCTCGGGGTCTATGTCTGGAAGATCCTCCACGGCGATTTCGGCTTCTCCTATTATTTCAAGGAGCCGGTGCTGTCGCTGATCCTCCAGCGCCTGCCGGCCACCATCCTGCTGGTGGTGACGGCGCTTGCGGTCGCGGTGCTGGTCGGCACGCTGCTCGGCATCTTCTCCGCCCGCCGGCCGCGCGGCCCGCTCAACTATCTGGTGACGCTGGTCTCTCTCGCCGGGTATTCGGCGCCGGTGTTCTGGACCGGGCTGATGCTGGTCATCCTGTTCTCGTCGATCCTGCCGCTGTTCCCGGTCTCAGGCATGGCCGATGTTCGCGGCGCCGAAACCTTCCTCGGCAGCGTAGCCGATGTCGCCCACCATCTGGTGCTGCCGGCGGTGACGCTCGCCTCGATCTACATCGCGATCTATTCCCGGCTGTCGCGCGCCACCATGCTCGACGTGCTGGGGGCCGATTACATCCGCACCGCGCGCGCCAAGGGGTTGAGCGAGCGCCGCGTGGTCTATGGCCATGCGCTGCGCAATGCGCTGATCCCGGTGGTGACCATGGTCGGCCTGCAATTCGGCCAGCTTTTCGCCGGCGCCGTGCTGGTCGAGACGGTGTTCAACTGGCCGGGCCTCGGCCGGCTCGCCTTCGAAAGCATCCTGCGCCGCGACTACCCCACCCTGCTCGGGATCCTGTTCTTCTCGGCGATCCTGGTGGTGGTGGCCAACATCCTCACCGACATCGCCTATGGCCTCGTCGATCCGCGCATCCGCACCCGCAAGCCCGCTGCCGCGCGCAAGCCCAAAGCCACCGGAGCCCCGCGATGACCGACCAGACCGCCACCGCCGCAGGCGTCACCGCGCCCGCCGCCGACCCGGCCCTGGACGCACCGCGCCCGGTGCATCCGGCCGTCGAGTTCTTCCGCGCCTTCGCCCGCAACCAGTCGGCCATTCTGGGCATTCTGCTGCTGGCCCTGGTGCTGCTTGCGACCTTCCTCGGGCCGGTTGTCTACCCGGTCGATCCCTATTCGATGGTCGACGTGCCCTTCACCCCGCCGCTTGGCGACTACGCGCCCTTCGGCACCGATTATCTGGGCCGCGACATCCTGGCCGGCATCATCGCCGGCGGCCGGGCGACGCTTGCGGTCGGCGGCACCGCCGCCGCCATCTCGGTGGGGATCGGCATTCTGATCGGCTCGCTCGCCGGCTATTTCGGCGGCGTCATGGATGCGGCGCTGATGAAGGTGACGGAATTCTTCCAGATCCTGCCGCCGCTGCTGCTGGCCATGGTGCTGGTCACCATCTTCGGCGCCTCGCTGCCGATCATCACCGTCGCGATCGGCGCGGTCGCCTGGCCGCAGGTGGCCCGCCTTGCCCGGGCGGAATTCCTGCGCATCCGCAAGCTCGACTATGTCGCCGCCGCCCGCACCTCGGGCGCCCGCGACGCCTATCTGATCTTCCGGGTGATCCTGCCGGGCGCCCTGCCGCCGCTGGTGGTGGCGGCGGGCCTTGCCGTCGGCACCGCCATCCTGTTCGAAGCGGGGTTGAGCTTCCTGGGGCTCGGCGATCCCAACACCATGTCCTGGGGGCTGATCATCGGCCAGAACCGCAACTACCTGCTCGATGCCTGGTGGACCGTAACCCTGCCGGGTGTGGCGATCTTCATCACCGTCCTGGCGATCAGCCTGGTCGGCGACGGCATCAATGATGCGCTGAACCCCAAGCTGAGGAAGCGGTGATGGCCGATCCGATCCTCTCCATCCGCGATCTGAAGGTCGAGGTCGACATCGGCGGCCGGTCGCTCTCGGTCCTCGACGGGGTCTCGCTCGACCTTTATGCCGGGCGCACGCTGGGCGTGGTGGGTGAAAGCGGCTGCGGCAAGTCGATGACCGCACTCGCCACCATGGGTCTGCTGCCTGAACGCTTCGCCGTCACCGGCGGCGAAATCCTGTTCGACGGCGAAGACCTGACCCGCCTTGCCGCCCCGCGGCTGCGCCAGCTGCGCGGCAACGCCATCTCGATGATCTTTCAGGAGCCGATGACCTCGCTCAACCCGGTGATGACCGTGGGGCGGCAGATCGCCGAGGTGGTGGAACTGCACCAGGGCCGCAGCCGGGCGGAAGCGCGCGAGATCGCGCTGGAGATGCTGCGCGCGGTCCACATCCCCGGCCCCGAACAGCGGCTCGACGCCTATCCGCACGAGCTGTCGGGCGGCATGCGCCAGCGGGTGATGATCGCCATCGCGCTGGCCTGCCGGCCGCGGGTGATCATCGCCGACGAGCCGACCACCGCCCTCGACGTCACCGTCCAGGCGCAGATCTTCAGGCTGTTGCGCGAACTCCAGATGGACACCGGCACCGCCATCCTGCTGATCACCCATGATCTGGGGGCGGTCGCCGACATGGCCGACGAGGTCGCCGTGCTCTATGCCGGCAAATGCGTCGAACGCGGCCCGGTCGATGCCATTCTGGGCGCCCCCTCGCATCCCTATACCCGCGGTCTCATGTCCTGCACGCCCCGGCTCCGGCTCGGCGCCGCCGCCCTTGAGCCCGATCCGCACGGCCTGGGCGAGATCCCGGGCATGGTGCCGCCGCTCGGCCGCTTCCCGCGGGCCTGCCGTTTCGGCCCGCGCTGCGGCCTGGCCGATGCCCGCTGCCATGCCGAGGCGCCGCCGCTGGTGCCGACCGGCCCCGCCCATACGGCACTCTGCTGGCACGTCACCCCCCATTCCGCGGAGGCGCGGCCATGAGCCTGTTTTCGGTCGAAGACCTCAAGGTCCATTTTCCCCTGCCCTCGGGCAAGACCGTGCATGCGGTCGACGGGGTCAGCTTCCAGGTCGCAGAGGGTGAATGCTTCGGCATCGTCGGCGAAAGCGGCTCGGGCAAGTCCACCACCGCCCGGGCGCTGATGCGTCTGGTCGATCCGGTCGAGGGGCATATCCGCCTCGACGGCCATGATCTCGGCACCGCCTCGGGCGAGGCGCTGCGCCGGCTCCGCCCGATGATCCAGATGGTGTTCCAGGACCCGTTCTCGTCGCTGAACCCGCGCCTGCGCGCCGGGGCCGCCGTGCGCGAGCCGCTGGACCTGATGAATCTCGGGGCGAAATCCGACCGCGACGCCCTGGTCGACGCCATGTTCCGGCAGGTGGGGCTGCACCCCGATGCCCGCCGGCTGTTCCCGCACCAGTTCTCGGGCGGCCAGCGCCAGCGGCTGTGCATCGCGCGGGCCATGGTCACCAGCCCGAAACTGGTGGTCTGCGACGAGCCGGTCTCGGCGCTGGACGTCGCCATCCAGGCCCAGATCCTGAACCTGCTCAAGGGCCTGCAGCGCGATCGCGGCCTCACCTACGTCTTCATCTCGCACGATCTGGCGGTGGTACAGCACATCTGCACCCGGGTGGCGGTGATGTATCTGGGCGAATTCGTCGAACAGGCCCCGACCGGCCGGCTCTTCGCCAGTGCCCGTCACCCCTATACCTGGTCGCTGATGGCCTCGGCGCTGTCGCCGGAACGCCATGCCGGAACGGCGCCTGCGGACCGCTTCACCATCACCGGCGAACCGCCGAGCCCGATCGACCCGCCCCCGGGCTGCCGCTTCGCCGGCCGCTGCCCCTTCGCCACCGACCGCTGCCGCACCGAAAAACCGGCACTGCGCCGCTTCCCCGACGACCACCAGGTCGCCTGCCACTATGCCGGAGAACTGGAACCGCCGATCCCGGAACTCAGGGCGGCGTGAGACCCGACATGATCCCCATTGGAGAATTTCATCCCGGAATAAATACACATACCGGATAGATTCCGGCCGAAGATGACCGTATGATCCCGCATGATCGGCCGCGCCGCCATCCCCAGCACAGGGAGGACATGTGGACCAGCATATCGAGCGGATCACGGCAGTGGCACGCCGCGCGGCACATGCCGATGATCGGCTCAGGCAAGCGATGACACTCCACCTCGTCATCGTCTTTCCGACCCTGATCGCGCTCATAACCGCTTTCACCGACAACTGGCCGGCAGCGGCAGTGACGACCGCCGTCCTCCTGTCTGTCATGTCGGCCCTGGTCGCCGGCTTCGTCGTCCATACCGCCTCCCAAGGGACAGGCCGGGTCTATTTCGACGCACTCGATCTGAAGCAGGCCGCCGACAGCCGGATGCTGGCTCATGCAGAGGAGATGGCGCGGGCAGATAAGGATCTCCGTCAGAGAGATGCGGATCTTCGTCATGCCAACGCCTTCCTCGAACTGCTTTCCTTCCAGAGCAAGGCCGACCTGCTATGGATGAACATGATCCTTCACTATGGCTGTCAGATACACCCAGCACCGACGCGCCAGGAAATCATAGACGAGGCCATGAAATTTGTTGTTGCCCAACGGGCGACGCTGTTCCGGATGGAGACCAGTACCGAATTGTTCGACTTCGCCGTCTACCTTCATGATCCCGACAGCGGTCTGCTGCAAAACGTCTGGCGCTTCAAGCATGACCAGCACCCAGGCGGAAAACTCGGCAGATCCTGGGCACCTGGACAGGGACATGTAGGCAAAGCCTTTGCCGACCGCTGCTCGAAGGTGACCGGTGATACGAGCAGGCCGGAGGCCTCCGCCCTGCTTGCCACCGCCCCCGCATGTACCCGCGAGTATGACGGCGCAACCTATCGCGCATTTGCCTCTTTCCCGATCGGGCCGGCAGCGGCAAGCGACGCCCCGATCGGCGTTCTGACAGCATCAAGCAACGTCGTCGACCGGTTCAACTACGGCAACACGGAAGTGCTGCGCCACGCGGCTCTTGCCCTTGCCAGCCTGATCATCCTCACCCAATATCAGAGGCATTGAGGCGCCCGTCTGCGCCCTCTTCCCCAGAGATCGACAATGAGTGACACCCTCCATATGCGCTTCCCGCCCGAGAGGCCATCCGGCAGCGTTCCGGGCGTTATCTCGCATGATCGTCGCGCGGAATATGCAGCCCTGCGTGTGGCAGCCTCCAACGGCACGTCGGAGGCGGAGCTGCGAAACATGGTCGAACTCGCCGCCGAAGACGCCCGCGCCCTTGCCGATTTCTACATCAAGGGCATCGTGCCCCGCGGCTGAACGTCGGCCGTCGCATGACGGATCATCAGCCCGGCCGGCCGTCGCCTGCCGGGCGTTTCTTTTATCCAATGGTTGAATTTCAGCCATCGCCATGATGTCATATAGGCGAATTCACGCCAGCAGCGACCTCACGTTCCGACGCCACCGGGCCTGACCGGCGGGCGGTCCCTGACGGACATCACGGACATGCCGGCCGGCGGCCCGTCTTCATGACGGGGAGCAAGACGATGGACGCACCAACGGCCTCCGCGGTTCCGGCCGCCACCTCACCCTCCGCGGCCACGGCAGCCACCTCGCCCTTCGACCGCGCGCCGGAGCGGGATCTCGTCAACCCGATCCCGCTCACCGCCGACGATATCGCCGGCTTCCGCGACAAGGGCTATATCGCGCTGCGCGGCCTGCTGACGCCCGACTGCACCGATGCCCTGAGGGCCGAGGCGCTGAAATCGGTCGTCGCCGCCCGCGATATCGGCGCCACCTATGGCGACACCTTCCGCCGGCTGACCTATGCCCTGGGCGAGACCGACACCTTCAAGGCGGTCTACACCGCCCGCGCCTTCCGCAAGGTGCTGGGCACGCTGACCGGCACCCGGCTGATCATGACCGAGGCCCAGGGCTTCGAGCTGAACAGCGAACGCAACGGCTTTCCCTGGCATTACGGCTCGCTGTCCTTCCGCTTCATCCGGCCGCAGGACATGGGCTACAGCATCTGGATCCCGCTGGATCCGATCGACCCCACGGGCCAGGGCGGCGGCATGGCCTATATCCCCGAGACGCTGTTCTCGGCCCGGGGCAATTTCCAGATGTCGAGCCTGCTGTCGGCGCGGCTGATCGCGGGGGAATCGATCGCCGACATCTCGGCCGGGCTGGCGCAGGTCTATAACGAAAACAGCATCCTGATGACCGGGCTGTTCGAACAGCACCGGGAAGAGGATCACTTCGCGGTCGGCGATGCCTTCCTGTTCAACAAATATGTCTGGCACCGCAGCAGCCCGCTCCGCCCCGGGCCGATGGCCACCCGGCTGGCGGTGAACATGCGCTTCATCGACTGGCGCGCCCGGCTGGACCGGGTGATGTTCGAAGGCGAGGCCGCGACCGGCGGCGGCGTCGGCATGGGCGCCGATTGGGGGGTGCAGAAGCAGACCACCTACGGATCCCAGTTCGTCGACATCGATCATGGCGACGAGATCCGCGATTCCCGCCATTGCGGCATGATCATCTGATGCGGGATCCCCGCCCCGAGGGCCGGACCGGGACTTCAGCCCCCCGCGGGTTGCGGGTGGTTCTGCTGGTCTTCCTGCCCTTCATGTCGGCCTATCTGCTGTCGGAAACCTTCCGCAACGTCAACGGCGTGGTCGGCCGGCTGCTGAAGGCGGAGCTCGGCCTCGGCCCCGAACGGCTGGGGCTGCTGACCGCGGTCTTCCTGGCCGCCATCGCCGGGTCGCAGGTCTTCGTGGGCGTGGCGCTGGATCGCTGGGGGCCGCGGCGCGTGGTCGGCAGCCTGATGGCGGTGGCGGCACTGGGTGCCGTGGTCTTCGCCGCCAATGATTTCAGTCGCCTGGTCGCCGGCCGCTTTCTCATCGGCCTTGGCATGGCCGCCTGCTGGGCGGCGGCCTTCAAGGCCAATGCCACCTGGTTCCCCCCCGGGCGGCTGGCGCTCGCCAATGCCGCGACGCTGGGTCTGGCAGGGCTCGGCGCCCTGGCCGCCACCCTGCCCACCGAGCTGATCATCGCCCGCACCCATTGGCACAACGTCTTTCTGGGACTGGCGGTCGCATCCCTGGTGCTGGCGGTGGTGATCTGGTGTCTGGTTCCGGAACCGGCAGACGGCCCCCAGGACGACGCCGCCGATCGGGCCTCGATCGGTGCCGCCTTTCGCGGCCTCGCGGGCATCGCCACCAGCCGGGTGTTCTGGAAGATCGGCCCGGTTTCCTTCCTGGCCCAGGGCGCCTGGCTCGCCTATCAGGGGCTTTGGGCGGGGGCCTGGCTGGCAGAGGTCGACGGCCTGGCGCCGGTGCCGGCGGCCTCGACGCTGATGTGGCTGGCGCTGGCGATCGTCGCCGGCCAGCTGGGCTTCGGCCTGCTCGCCGACCGGCTGCAGCGTGCGGGCATCGGGCTCTGGACCATCACCGCGGCCACCACCACCCTGTTCGTGGCCGCGCAGGCCGCCATCCTGCTGATGCCGCCGGGCGTGCTCACCCGGCCGCTCTGGATCGCCTATGGCCTGTTCACCGCCGGGCCGATCTTCACCTATGCCCTGCTGTCGCTGGCCCTGCCGGCGCGGCTGTCGGGCCGGGCGATCAGCCTGCTCAACCTTTTCGCCACCGCGGCGGGCTTCGTGCTGCAATACGGGGTCGGTGCGATCATCGGCCTCTGGGACGCGCCGGGCGACGGCATCTATCCCGCCGCCGCCCACCGCACCGCTTTCGGCGTGATGCTGGGCCTGCAGGTCGCAGCCCTTCTCTGGATGCTGGCGCCGGGCTGGCGGCCGCAACCGGCGGCCGCCGGTACGCTCCGGACAGACACCCCCGCCGTCAGGCGCTGATCCGCGTGCCTTCGGCCCGTGCCTCGGCCATGGCCCGGCAGATGCCCTCGCGCAGGATCGCGACCATGCGATCGATTTCGGCCGCGGTGATGATCAGCGGCGGCGACATCACGCACATATTGTAGACCGGCCGCACCAGCAGCCCCAGCTGCTGGCAGTGCCGGTCGACCTTCAGCGTGAAGGCATAGTCGCGCGCCTCGTCGGGATCATCGGCATCCAGGGTGCATTCCACCCCGGCCATCAGCCCGATCACCCGCACCTCGGCCACCACCGGCAGATCTTCCAGGCTGCGCAGGCGGTCGGCGAAATGCGGCATCACCGCACGCACATGCTCAAGAATACGGTCGCGCTCCATCACCTCCAGCGCCGCCAGCGCGGCGGCGGCCGCGACCGGATGGCCGGAATAGGTGAAACCGCTGAAGAACACGCGCGCGGCCGCGCCGTCGGCCGCACCGAGTTCGCGCACCAGCCGGTCGGAAATCAGCAGCGCGCCCATCGGCACATAGCCCGAGGTCAGCCCCTTGGCCAGCGTGATCATGTCGGGTTGAAGGCCGAACACCGCCTCGGATGCGAACAGATGGCCCAGCCGGCCGAAGGCCGTC
Organism: Tistrella sp.; assembly: GCF_002684955.1. Classification (NCBI taxonomy): domain Bacteria; kingdom Pseudomonadati; phylum Pseudomonadota; class Alphaproteobacteria; order Geminicoccales; family Geminicoccaceae; genus Tistrella; species Tistrella sp. The sequence continues at coordinate 137,404 of NZ_NYWI01000020.1, forward strand.
ACCACCTCGTCGGAGATGAACAGCACGTCGTGGCGGCGGCAGACCTCCTGGCAGCGGCGGTGATAATCCGCCGGGGGCACGATCACCCCGCCGGACGCCAGCACCGGTTCGGCCACGAAGGCCGCCACCCGCTCCGGGCCCAGCTCCAGGATCTTCGCCTCCAGCTCCGCCACCCGGGCGTCGCAGAACGCCTCGACGCTCATGCCTGCCGGGCGCAGCAGCGGCTTGGGACATGACAGCAGATGGATACCATCCGGCATATCCATGAACTTCTTTTCCGACAACTTACCCGAGCATCCGGCCGCCAGATGCGTGCTGCCGTGATAGCCGCCGATGCGGGCGATCACCTGCTTCTTGTGGGGCCGGCCGCGGACATTGTTGTAGAAAAAGGCGAAGCGCAGCGCCGAATCCACCGCGGTCGACCCGCCGGTGGTGAAGAAGACATGGGCAAGGTCGCCGGGCGCCGCCGCGGCCAGCCGGGCCGCCAGCCGGGCCGGCGCCTCCGCCCCCACCGCCCAGGGTGAGAAATAGGCCAGCGTCATGGCCTGGGCGGCGATCGCCTCGGCGATCTCGCGCCGGCCATGGCCCAGATTGACGCACCACATGCCGCCGGGCCCGTCGATCATCCGGTTGCCGTCGGTATCGATCAGATGGATGCCCTCGCCGCGAGCGATGATGGTGCGGCGGTTGCGGCCCAGCGCCGACAGATCCTCCCAGGGGTGCACGAAACTGTTGTCCGCCGCCTGAAGCCGGGCAGTGGGCGTGTCGGGACGTTGAACGGTCATCAGGGGCCCTCGCTTTCGCCCGAGTGTCGGCTGTCGCATTCACCGGCCGGCCTGAGGCCCGGCGGCAGGTCGCCGTCGATCCGCACCCAGCGATCGGGACGGAAGCCGTTGAAGGCGGTGGTCATGGCGTTGCTGTAGGCGCCGGCCAGGCCGAATTTGATCCAGTCGCCCTCGCGGAGATCCACCGGCAGCTCGATCCGGAAGGGCAGCAGGTCCAGGCTGTCGCAGGTCGGGCCCGATATCTCGCAGGGCCGCGTGGTCATCGCCGGCGACGGCCCCTCCGGGCGGATCACCACCGGCGGGTAGACGACGCTCTGGTTGGAGATCTGCAGCTCCTTCAGGCTGCCGTAGATGCCGTCGTTCAGGAACACCAGATCGTCCTTGATCAGGATCACCTGCACCACCAGCGACTGGCCCTCGGCGACCAGCGCCCGGCCGGGTTCGCAGATCAGCGTGCAGTCGGCCGGCAGCGGGGCTGCGGCGGCGGCGCGCCGGATGGCGGTGAAGAAATCCTCCAGCGGTTCCGGTGCCAGCCCCGGATAGGGGGTGGGGAAACCGCCGCCGACATCCAGTGTGGCGATCTCCACCCCCGCCTCGCGCGCCAGCGCCGCCGCCCGGGCGATCGCATCGCCATAGGCATCGGGGTGGCGGCAGAGCGAGCCGACATTGAAGGCCAGCCCCGGCCGCAGCCCGGCATCGGCCACCCGGCGCAGCAACCGCCGGCAGACGTCTTCGGTCGCGCCGAACTTGCTCGACAGCTCATAAACCGATCGCGGGTCGAAGGCCTTCATGCGCACATGGATCAGCGTGTCCGGGTCCGCGATCGCCAGCAGCCGGTCCAGTTCGCTGTCGTGGTCGACCACGAAGCTGCGCACGCCATGGCGCCTGAAGGCCGTCTCCGCCGTGCCGGTCAGCTTTGCCGGCGCCATGAAATGGCAGACCGCATCCGGGAACAACCCGCTCACCAGGGCGATCTCGGGCAGAGAGGCGGTGTCGAAATCCCGGATCCCGGCGGCATACAGTTCGTGCAGCACCTCGGGCTGCGGATTGGCCTTCACGGCATAGAGCACCCGGCCGGGAAAGCCCTCGACGAAGCGCCGGGCGGCCCTGCGCAGCAGCGGCGGGTACAGGCAGTAGACCGGTTCCACCGGTCTCAGCGCCCGCACCATCCCGGCGGCGGTGGCAAATCCCTCCAGCGCCGCCGCGGTTCCCGCAATCGGGGGCGGCGGCGCGGTGCGGGGCACGAAGCGGGCAGGATCGCGTTTCATCGCCCGTCACCCCGCCTCTGCCGGCATCGCCACCGGCGCGCCGCGGAAATGTTCGGTCAGCCCGGTGCGGGCGGGGCTGAAGGCCCGCTGCAGCGACGCGATCGCCCGATGCGGATCGGCCCGGCCGCAGACGAACACATCCACCGCCGCATAGCCGAATTCCGGCCAGGAATGGATGCTGATATGGGATTCCGCCAGCATCACGATGCCGGTGACCCCCAGCCCGTCGCCGAAATGGTGGACATTGCTGCCCAGCGTGGTCGCCCCGGCATCGATCGCCGCGCGGTTCAGCGCCCGTTCCACATAGACCGGGTCGTCGACATGGCGGCAGCCCCAGAATTCGGCCAGCACATGGCGCCCCAGAAAGCCGCGATCGCCGGTGGTATCGGGTATCTGTACATGGGGTGACATCCGTCATCCCTCCATCCTTTGGACATCAGGCGCCCTTGCGCGGCGCGACGACCGACCCGGCTGCGCGCTCACCGCGCAGCGAAGGCCCAGATCAGGATGTGGTCGTAAAGCGGGTCGCCCCGGATCGGCAGCCGGGTGCCATGCAGCAGCTCCAGCCCGGCCAGATCCGCCGCACGCTCCAGCGCCGGGCGGTCCAGATAGCGGTTGTCGTGGCCGTCGCGATCGATGAAGGCCTGGGATCGGATCCAGTCGGTGCCGACGATCCGGCCGCCCGGCGCCAGATGGCGGGCGATCTCGGCGATACAGGCGGCATGGGATGCGGCATCCGGCAGGATGCCGACGGTGCCGAAGCCAGTGACCAGGTCGAATCGCTCAGGCTCAAGCGCCCGCGGCCAGGGGCCGAGCGCGTTGAACACCATATAGCCGGCCATGCGGCGGCGCATCTCCGCCAGATGATCGGCCGGCCGGCCCAGCATCGCCATCACGTCGCGATAGCAGGGCGGCACCCGGCCGGCGCGGACGAAACCGTCCAGCACGATCAGCGCCTCGGGGATCACGTCGACCGCATGGATCTCGTCCACCCGCTCCAGCGCCAGCGACCAGAACAGGGTCGATGTGCCGGCCCCAAGATCCAGCCAGCGCCCGACCCGGCCGCCCGGGCCGCCATGTTCGGCCAGCACCGCCAGGATCGCCTCGGCGCCCATGCCGGGCACGAAGGCGTCGTTGAAGTAATCCGCCAGATAGCGGTGGAAATAGGCCAGGCGTTCCGGATCCGCCGGCAGATCCGACGGCCGGGTGGTCCGGCGGAATCCGGTCTCGTTGTCGAAGATCTGGCCGACATCGTCCAGCCGACCCGACAGGGCCTCGGTCTCGCTCATCGTGGCCTTCCTTCTGTACAAGCGTGTCGCAGCCGGGCGTCAGCCGCGCCGGAAGTCGAACACCATCCGCGGCGCGCCGTCGGCGAAGGGCTTGCCCCGCCGGTCCCCGGCCAGGCCATGCAGCACCAGCCCGGCCGCGGCGGCCGCGGCTTCGATCCGGGCCCGGTCGGGGCGGCGCAGCTCAAGCGTCGAGGTAAAGGCCGCCGGCACCGCCGCATCGGCGGTCTCGACCAGATAGCGAAAGCGGAAACGGATGGTGGGGCCGGTATTCCACTGGGTGCGCCAGCGGGTCATGCGGCCCCCGCCTCCCGTTGCACCCACCGCATCGAAAGGCCGCCGCCATTCCAGGATCTCGGTGCCGTCGGCAAGGCCGGGGCTGAAATAGCCCGGCTGGTCGCGCGGGTCGTCGGGGGCTGCGGGGTCGAAGGTCGCGCAGTCGATCAGCAGCCGGCCGCCGCGGTCGACATGGCGGGCAAGCGTGGTGATCGCCCGGTCCAGGTCGTCGTCGTCAAGGAACAGCTGCACCCCTTCGGCCGGACTCATCACCAGATCGAAGCGCCGGCACAGCCGCACCGCGCGCAGATCCGCCACCACCCCTTCGATCAGGGCGCCGTTGGGCATCTGCCGTGCGCGTTCGGCCAGCCTCTCGATCATCGCCACCTCCAGGTCCAGGGCGGTGATCGACCGGCCGGTGGCCGACAGCGGCAGGGTCACCCGCCCCACCCCGCAGGGTGCTTCCAGGATCGAGGTGACCCCCGGCCCCACCTGCGCCAGCAGAAAGGGCAGATCGGCGGTGTCGTCGTATTCCAGTTCGTAGAACGCCGCCCGTGCGGCGTAATCCGCAACCGCAGGCGGCTTATCAATCATAGGTTGCGGGATTGCGGTTGTGGCGGTCATTCCGCAGCCTGCCCGTCCAGCACCGCATAATCGTGCAGGATCACCGGATGGATCACGCGGCCGCCGGCCACGAAACAGCCGGCCGCAGAGACCGGATCGGGGCGCGCGGGATCGAAGATGGCATTGCCCAGCGCCAGCAGATGCGGGGTCATGTTCACGCTGTTGGCCTCGGCGCAGCTCTGATGCACCGCCATGGGCATCACATCGTTCTTCACGAAGGCCACACCGTGGCGCCGCGGGACCGGCTTGCCCCAGCGGACCACCGTGCTGGCCGATGGCAGATAGCCCGCGCCATAGCCGCAGGTGATGTCCACCACCACCGATCCGGGGCGCATGCGCGCCACGAGCTCGGGCGGCACCATCACCGGCGTGTCGTAGGTGGAAATCAGGATCGCGCCGACCACCAGATCGGCCTCGGGAACCAGCCGTTCCAGGGCCTCGGGCGTGTTCAGCTCGCAGGTCACATCCGCCGGCATGGTGGTGGCGAAGCGGCGCAGCGCATCCGCGCGCCGGCCCAGCACCGTTACCTCGGCGCCGAGTGCCGCCGCGGTGCGCGCGGCGGCGCCGCCGGCATTGCCATGGCCGATCACCACCACCCGGGCGCGCCGGGCGCCGGGCACATGGGCCAGCAGCACGCCCGATCCGCCCTCGACATTCAGCAGCAGATGCGCCGCTTCCAGCACCGCCAGCCGCCCGGAAATCTCGCTGTCGGGTGCCATCAGCGGGAAGTGGCCATCCTCGGTGCGGAAGAATTCATAGGTATAGGCGGTGACGCCGCGCCGGCAGAGTTCCTCGGTCAGCGCCCGCGTCTCGCCCGGATAGAACCAGGCGCAGAGATGGGTGTCGGGGCGGAAATGCCGCCATTCCGCTTCCGACGGATAGCGGTATTTCACGATATACCGCCCGCTGCCCCAGGCTTCGGCGGTGTCCACGATGCGGGCGCCCGCCGCGCGATACTCGTGGTCGCCGATCTCCAGCCCGGCGCCGGCCCCCGCCTCGACCGCGACGTCGAAGCCGTCGGCCACGAACCGGCGCACCGCATCGGGCAGCAGGATCACCCGCCGGTCGGCGTCGCGCGTTTCCTTCAGGATCGAGATGTGTTTCGGTGTCGATGGCATGGTCTATCCCCTTGGCTGCCGTGCCGCGGGCAACGCGCCGTCCGGGCCCCCGCGCGGCAGGGCGCGCGGGGGTCGGGGCCGTCCGGTCCTGCCCTGGTGACACACATGGCGCGCCGGGGCGGGCCGGTCCGACGGCGGGCGCGAAACCGCCCCTCTCCGGCATGCCTCTCTGACAAGGCCATGCCGGTTCTGCCGTCCTGTTCCAGATCTCTGAGTTGGGGGACCGGCCCGGATCGGGGTCGGTCTGGCGGGGGGGCGCTTCCGGCCTTATTCAACCCCGTCCGACAACGACCCTAAATCCATCTACCCAAGGTAGCAAGATTTTTTGAGATATAACTTAAGAGGGGATAATTCGTGTTCCATCAATACCTCAACCGTTGCGATACTGGAAGCTGTAGGCATTGATCGCCGGCACCCCGCCCAGATGGACATAGAGCACATTGGCGCCCGCGGGGATCCGGCCGCTGCGGATCAGGTCGATCATCCCCTGCATCGATTTGCCCTCATAGACCGGGTCGGTGATCATGCCCTCGGTCCGGGCGGCCAGCCGGATCGCGTCGTTGGTCTCGGCCGACGGCACGCCATAGGACGGATAGGCATAGCCGCGTTCCAGCACCACGTCTTCGGCGGTCACCGGCCGGCCCAGCCCGACCAGATCGGCGGTGCGCTCTGCGATCCGCAGGATCTGGGCATGGGTCTCGTCGGGCGTGGCCGATGCGTCGATGCCGATCACCTGCCGCGCCCGGCCATCGGCGGCGAAGCCCACCACCATGCCGGCCTGGGTGCTGCCGGTCACCGAACAGACGATGACATAGTCGAAGCGCACACCCAGCTCGCGTTCCTGTGCCCGCACCTCCTCGGCGAAGCCCACGAAGCCCAGCCCGCCCAGGCGATGATCCGACGCCCCGGCCGGGATCGCATAGGGCCGGCCGCCGCGGCGGCGCACATCCTCCAGCGCCTGTTCCCAGCTTTCCTTGAACGAGATGCCGAAGCCGGCATCGACCAGTTCGACCTCGGCGCCCATGATCCGGCTCATCAGAATATTGCCGACCCGGTCATAGACCGCATCGTGATAATCGACCCAGTTTTCCTGCACCAGCCGGCAGCGCAGCCCCAGCTTGGCCGCCACCGCCGCCACCTGGCGGGTGTGGTTGGACTGGATGCCGCCGATGGTGACCAGCGTGTCGGCCCCCTGGGCCAGGGCCTCGGGCACCAGATATTCCAGCTTGCGCAGCTTGTTGCCGCCGAAGGCCAGGCCCGAATTGCAGTCCTCGCGCTTGGCCCAGATGGTGACGCCGCCGCCCAGCGCCGCCGACAGCCGGTCCAGCCGCTCGATCGGGGTCGGGCCGAAGGTCAGGCGATGGCGCGCGAAACGATCCAGATGCATGATCAGAACCTCCCGTTAAAGTTGCGGGCCTCTCCCGCCGCCCACCCTGAAATCGTCCCCCGGACCCGGTTTTCGGGCAAATGCGTTGTCGGGCCCAGCCTTCGCGGAATCGGTCGCCATCTCGACAATCAGCCGCTCTGAATTGCATGATTTCTGGCCAAGGCGCAGTTTTCATGCGCCATCCGAAAGGGCCCGCCATGGAGGATGATCACAGCCTGGACCGCATCGACCGCAACATCCTGCGCCAGTTGCAGCGCGATGCGGATCTGCCCAACACGGAACTGGCCCGGCGGGTCAATCTCAGCGCCACCGCCTGTCTGCGGCGGGTGGAGAAGCTGAAGGCGCGCGGCATCATCCGCCGCACCGTCGCCATGATCGATGCGCAGGCGGTGGACCTCACCACCCTGGTCTTCGTGGGCGTGGTGCTCGACCGCTCAACGCCCGAAAGCTTCGAGGCCTTCGAAACCGCGGCCCGCAGCCTCAGCGGCTGTCTGGAATGCCATCTGGTGGCGGGCGAGGTGGATTATTTCCTCCTGCTCCGCACCCGCGACCTCGCCCGCTTCAACAAGTTGCATGCAGGTGAGATCATCAAACTTCCCGGCGTGCGCCAGATCCGCACCTTCTTCGTGCTCAAAGAAATCCTGTCGACCACCGAACTGCCCGTGTGAGGGGGCGGTCTGACGGGGGCTCAGCCTCGCCCCGCCTCCTTTGCCTCTGCCGCCGACGGCACCACTGCCTGGTCCACTGGCGCCTGGCCCACCGGCCCGTCTTCCTCGGTGCCGGTGATCAGCCGGGCGCCGCGCTGCAGGGTCAGATAGTCCCACAGCCATTTGAATGCGACGGCGATGCGATAGCGCAGCCCGACCAGGAAATAGACATGGGCGATGCCCCAGAATGCCCAGCCGGTGAAGCCGGTCAGCTTCAGCCGGCCGCGTTTCACCACCGCCGATCGTCGCCCCACCGTCGCCAGATCGCCCTCATGGCGATAGGCGAAGGGGCCGGGCACGGGCGATCCGGTCACCCGGGCGCGGATCACCCCTGCCACGTAATCGCCCATCTGCTTGGCGGCCGGCGCAATGCCCGGAACCGGCCGGCCCTCGGGGCCGGTGACGGTGGCGGTGTCGCCGATCGCAAAGATCTCGGGGTGCCCCGGCACGCTCAGATCGGGGCCGACCTGGATCCGCCCGGCGCGATCGCGCGGCGCCTCGACCCAGCTGCCGGCGGGGGAAGCGACCACCCCCGCGCCCCAGATGATGGTGGACGCCGGGATCCGCCCGCCCTCGATCGCGCTGCCGGCGGCCGGCGTCACGCCCTCGGCCAGGGCCACCGACACGCCGTCCGCGTCGCAGGCCGTCCCCCGCGCGCCGGTCGCCACCTCGACGCCCATCCCCTCCAGCGAGCGGCGGGCATAATCCGACAGATCCTCGGGAAAGGCGGGCAGGATGCGCGGCCCTGCCTCGACCAGCACGATGCGGGCGGCGCGCGGATCGACCAACCGGAAATCCGGCGGCAGCACCTTGCGGGCGATTTCGACGATCGCCCCCGCCATCTCCACCCCGGTCGGGCCGCCGCCCACCACCACGAAGGTCAGCAGCCGGCGCCGCGCGTCATCCGACCGCGCCATTTCGGCGCGTTCGAAGGCGAGCAGGATCCGCCGCCGGATCGTGGTCGCATCCTCGATCCGCTTCAGCCCGGGGGCCGCCCCCGCCCAGTCGTCATGGCCGAAATAGGAATGGGTGGCCCCCGTGGCCAGGATCAGCTGGTCATAGGGGATGCGCGCCGCCCCCGCCCGCACTTCGCGCCGCGCGGTGTCGACGCCGTCCACCTCGGCCATCAGCACCGTGGCATTGGCCTGCCGGCGCAGGATGGCGCGGATCGGCCAGGCGATATCGGCCGGCGACAGGGTCGCGGTCGCCACCTGATACAGCAACGGCTGAAACAGGTGATGGTTCTGCCGGTCGACGACGATCACCTCCACCGGCGCCCCATCCAGCGCCTTCGCCGCCTGCAACCCGCCGAAGCCGGCGCCAACAATCACCACCCGCGGCCGCCGTCCATTGGCCCGAACCTCGCCGGGCGGCGGGGCGGTGGTCACCTCGGGCGGATGAAGATCGACCATGATCCGGCTCCTGCTGCTGTGGCGCATCATCATATGGGCAGACATCCCCCCACCCGCCACCCGAACCACGCCCCGGACCCGCGGGTTCCCCCTGCCCCCGCGCCCCGCACATATCCCCCTTGCAACCACCCCACCCCCCGGGCGATCATCCCCCCACTCAGCCCCGATCTCCGCGAACCCCAAGCACACGTAAAAACCCCGGGAGGTTCGCACGCCAGATTTCCGTTATCTTTCAAGTGCATGCATTTTACAGTGACGTCACACACATACCATCGCATATTCCGCCCCGAGGTTCGCGCAAATCGGCTTTTTTCCGACGCCGAATCAGAGTATTAAAAGGGGATGGGTCGCACCCCTTGCGGGTGCGTGGATTGAAACAGCGGCAGGCCGAAGAGATCGCCTCTGCCATCTAGTCGCACCCCTTGCGGGTGCGTGGATTGAAACAATTTCGCCGATCCAAACGGGTCTATCAGGACACAGTCGCACCCCTTGCGGGTGCGTGGATTGAAACCGCCGCCACCCCCAGCGGCAGCACCCGCACGGTCGTCGCACCCCTTGCGGGTGCGTGGATTGAAACGCATTTTGCAAGCGCCACAAGCTCGATTGAAACTGTCGCCCCCCTTGCGGGTGCGACAGGACATCCCCGGATCAGGAGGCAAAAGATGGCCGCCACCAGCAGGATCTCTATCGCTCTCACCCCCGACCTGACCGACGCCGTTCATGCCGCAGTCTCCTCCGGAGAGTATGCGACCGCGGCCGATGTCGTGCAGGATGCCGTGCGGGAATGGAAGGAGCGGCGCGACCTGCCGGGCTACACGGTCGAAGAGCTGTGTGCAGCCGTGCAAGAGGGGCTTGAGAGCGGCCGCAGCACGCTTGCGACCATGGCGGAGGTCAAAGCCGAGGCACGGCGGCGGTTCCGGGCACCGGCCCCGACCATGCGGCCCCCACAACGCTGAGGCGGCCCACCCCAAAGAAAAACCGCCGGAGAGTCCCCTCCCCGGCGGCATTCCGTCCGTTCCTGGGCGTCCACCCCCTCCGCTTACCCGGCCCGAAGCTGCCGGGTCACCGCGCCGACATTTTCCGACACGTCGCCCACATCGCGGGCGACCTGGGTGATGCTGGCGGAAATCTCGCGCGCGGCCGCGTCCTGCTGGGCCACCGCCGAGGCGATCGAGGCCGAGATGGTCTGGACCTCGCCGATGGCGGCCGAGATGGCGTGGATCGCGTCCACCGTGCGGGCGGCCTCGCGCTGGACCGAGGCGATCTGTTCGACGATTTCGTCGGTGGCCGAGGCGGTCTGCTGGGCCAGGTTCTTCACCTCGCCGGCCACCACCGCGAAGCCCTTGCCGGCCTCGCCGGCGCGGGCGGCCTCGATGGTGGCGTTCAGCGCCAGAAGATTGGTCTGGCTGGCGATGTTGTTGATCAGCTTGATGACCACGCCGATCCGCTCGCCAGCCGCAACAAGGGCCTGCACGGTCTCGTTGGTGCGCGTCGCCTCGTTCGCCGCGGTGGCCGACGCATTGGCGGCCGCGCTGGAACGGGCGGCGATTTCGCCCACCGAGGCCGAAAGTTCCTCGGTCGCCGTCGCCACGACCTGGGTGTTGGCGGTCGCCCGATCGGCCGAGCTGCCGACCCGGGCCGACAGCGTGTCGGCGATGTCGTGGATGCCCTTGCGGCGATTGGCCTCGGCGCGCTCGTTCTCAAGCTCCGCCAGCTTCTGGGCGTGGATGTCGATCAGCGAGCCGCAGGCGCGCAGCGGGTTGCCCTGGGCGTCGCGGGCCACGCCGCCGATCGCCTTGAACCACCGGTAACTACCGTCCTTCATCTTCAACCGATAGGCGACGTCATAGCCGGTGCGGCCGCTGCGATCGTTCAGGCAGGCACCGAAGGCGTCGAAAGTCGCCGCGGTATCCTCGGGGTGGATGCGGTCCGACCAGGCATTCACCTTGTCGGGGAACCCGGTCATGTCCTCACGATCGAAGCCCACCAGCCGGCGGAACTCGCCCGAAAAGCGCCACTGCGCCTTCGGGTGCATGGCATCGCCCTCGTAAAGCTGGGCGTCCCAGAGACCGATACCGGCATGACGCGAGAGCAGGGCCATGCGCTCGACATCGGCCTTCTGGTCATGCACGTCGATCAGCGAGCCGCAGGCACGCAGCGGGTTGCCCTGGGCGTCGCGGGCCACGCCGCCCACCGCGCGGAACCAGCGCCAGGCGCCGTCCTTCATCTTCAGCCGATAGGTGACGTCGTAACCGGTGCGCCCGCTCCTGTCGTTCAGGCAGGCGGCGAAGGCCTCGAAGGTATAGCCGGAATCCTCCGGATGCAGCCGGTCGGACCAGGACTGCACCTTGTCCGGAAAACCCTGCCGGTCGCCATGGGCGAAACCCACCAGCCGGCGGAACTCGTCCGAGAAATGCCACGAGGCCTTGGCATGCATCGCGTCGCCCTGATAGAGCACCGCGTCCCACAATCCCACACCGGCATACCGGCCGAGAAGCTCCATCTGACGAGCCGCTTCTCCGTCGGCTCCCTCCATACCGTCATTCTTCCGCCAGAACATCATGCGCGCCTGTTGATGGTGTGAACCTGCGCAGCATCTTCGTGTGCGGGCGATGAAGAATACGTTAAGGGCCTGAACTTGCGACGAAGCGCCGCAACGCCTGCAGAATATTCAGGAAAGCTGCCCTATCTTGTCCGAATGCGTGATTTTCTCTCTCTGGTTTCTTATAATAAACAGTCTTCGCGTTCAGTGCCCGCCGATGAAGGCCGCGAGCTCCGGTGTCCGCTGTGCAGCGAACAGTTCGGCAGGCGCACCGCGCTCGTGAATCCGGCCCTGATGCATGAACACCAGCTCGTCGCAGACCTCGCGGGCAAAGCGCATCTCGTGGGTGACCATCACCAGGGTCATGCCCTCTTCGGCCAGCCTGCGGACCACCGCCAGCACCTCGGCGACGAGTTCGGGGTCGAGCGCCGAGGTGATCTCGTCGCAGAGCAGCACCCTGGGCCGCATCGCCAGCGCCCGGGCGATCGCCACGCGCTGCTGCTGGCCGCCCGACAGCTGATCGGGCGTGTGATCGAAGCGATCGGCAAGGCCCACCTTGGCCAGCATCTCGCGGGCCACCGCCTCGGCCTCGGCCGTGCCCATCTTCTTCACCACCTTCAGCGACAGCATGACGTTGCCGCCGGCCGAGAGATGCGGGAACAGGTTGAACTGCTGAAAGACCATGCCGACCTTCAGCCGCAGCGCCTTCAGCTCCCGCTCGCTCTCGCGGCCGTCGGCGCGTTCGCCATCCACCGTGACCACGCCGTCGGTCGGCCGTTCCAGGCCGTTGATGATCCGCAGCAAGGTGCTCTTGCCCGATCCGCTGCGGCCGATCAGCGCCACCACCCGGCCCTCTTCGACCGAAAGATCGACCCCCTTCAGCACCTCGACCAGGCCGAAACTCTTGCGGATACCGGCCAGTTCGACCAGCGGCCGCGTCTGATCAGCGGGCGACATGGAGCCTCCTTTCCAGCCGGCGGGCGGCGAATGACAGCGGGTAGCAGAGCGCGAAGTAGATCAGCGCCACGAAGCCGTAAACGGTGAAGGGCTCGAAGGTGGCATTGGCGATCATCGTCCCGGCCTTGGCCAGTTCCACGAAGCCGATGATCGAGGTCAGCGCCGTGCCCTTGACCACCTGGACCGAGAAGCCGACCGTCGGCGGCACCGCGATCCGCATCGCCTGGGGCAGGATCACCCAGCGCATGCGCTCCACATAAGACATGGCCAGCGCCTGGGCGGCCTCGGACTGGCCCTTGGGCACCGCCTCGACGCAGCCGCGCCAGATTTCGGCCAGGAAGGCGCCGGTGAACAGCACCAGCGACACGATCGCCGCCGTCCAGGCCGACACCTCGATCCCCGCCAGCGGCAGGCCGAAGAAGATCAGGAACAGCTGCATCAGCAGCGGCGTGCCCTGGAAGGCCTCGACATAACCGCGTGCCAGCATGGCCGGCAGGCGCCGGCCCGAGACCAGGGCGAACAGTGCGACCAGCCCGACCAGGGCACCGCCTGCAAAGGCGATCACCGACAGCACCACGGTCCAGAGCGCGGCGTCGATCAGGTTGCGCAGGATGTCGAGCGTGCCGAACTCAACCATGGACCGCACCTCCGGTGGCGGCGGCCGCCCGGCCGGCGCTCAGGGCCGCATGGCGCGCGGCGCGGTAGAGCAGCCGGTCGCCCAGCCGGCGCAGGATCATCCGGGTCAGGATGGCGAGGGCCAGATAGATCGCGGTCGCCGCCAGATAGGCCTCGAAGGCGCGGAAGCTGCGCGACTGGATGAAATTAGCGGCGAAGCTCAACTCTTCGGCCGCGATCTGCGAGCAGACCGACGAGCCCAGCATCACGATGACGATCTGGCTGGACAGCGCCGGCCAGATCTTGCGCAGCGCCGGCACCAGCACGACATGGCGGAAGCATTCCGCCCGGGTCATGCCCAGGCTCGCCGCCGCCTCCCACTGCCCCCTGGGCACGGCCTGGATGCCGGCGCGGATGATCTCGGCCGAATAGGCGCCCAGATTGACCACCATGGCGATCATCGCCGCCTCCACCTCGCCCAGCCGCACACCCGCCGCGGGCAGGCCGAAGAAGATGAAGAACAGCTGCACGATGAACGGCGTGTTGCGGATCAGCTCGACATAGGCGGCGACGATCCCCGCCGCCACCGGTATACGCTCCGATCGTGCCCAGGCACACAGAATGCCCAAAAGTATGCCGAAAATGCCGCCGACCAGGATCAGCTCCACCGTCAGCACCACCCCGCGGAGCAGCACGTCGGAATAGGTCAGGATCGGCGTGAAATCAAACTGATAGGCCATGGACGACCCCTTGCGGGAAGGGTGGGCCGATGGGGAAGACCGCATGGCTTGGGGGCAAGGGGGCGGCCCCTTGCCCCGCCGGCCGCCTCAGAGATCCGCCGGCAGCAGTGCGCCCAGCCAGGTTTCCGAAATCTTCGACAGCCGGCCGTCGGCCTTCGCGGCCGCGATGATCTCGTTCACCTTTGCAACCAGTGCCGCCTCTCCCTTCGCGACGCCGATATAGCAGGGCGAGTTCTTGATCAGGAATTTGGGCTCGGGCCGGGTGCGGGGGTTGCGCTCAAGGATGGCGGCCGCGACCACATTGCCGGTCGCCACCAGCTCCACCTGCCCCGACAGGAAGGCCTGGATGGTGCCGTTATTGTCTTCGTAGCGGCGGATGGTGGCCTCGGCGGGGGCGATCTTGGACAGCTCCAGATCCTCGATCGCACCGCGGGTGACGCCCACCGTATGGCCGGCCAGATCGGTGGCGCCCGCGATCTTCAGATCGGCCGGGCCGAAGACGCCGTTGTAGAACGGCGCATAGGCATTGGTGAAGTCGATCACCGCCTCGCGCTCCGGGTTCTTGCCCAGGCTGGAGATCACCAGATCGACCTTGTCGGTGGTCAGGTACGGGATGCGGTTGGCGCTGGTCACCGGCACCAGTTCGGTCTTCACCCCCAGCGCATCGCCGATCAGCCGGGCCATGTCGACGTCATAGCCACGCGGCGCCATGTCGGGGCCGACGGAGCCGAAGGGCGGGAAATCCTGCGGAACCGCCACGCGCAGCACCCCCGCCTTCTGAATGGCATCCAGCCCCGCCGCCTCGGCCGTGATGCCGAAGCCGCCGGTGGCCGCCACCAGCACGGCCGCCGCCATCGCCCCCAGCACGCTGCGCCGCCGCAGCCCGGTTCCGAACCGCCTGGTCATCGTCATGCCCCGCACTCCCCGCTTGTTGACGCCTGCCCCGAAAATCCGGGTCCGTCCCTGGGCGGCAGTCACATCGCCCTGCCCGGATCTCGAGCATCCCGCGGCCCCCTGTTGCCGCTGCTCATGTTTTAAGCGTGCCCATTGTTTAAGCATGAGTCAACGCCGTTTTTTGCCTTACCCCAGCATGCCACCCCTGGCATCCGCTTGCAAACCCATAGAAATCCGGCCATGCTTCCGGAAAGCCAACCGGTCCAACTGGTCAGACCGGTCTAGCCGAAGGAGCCGGATTTGGCCGGAGACAGCGTTCCCGAATACGTTGCCGAGCGCCTGCAGCGCATGATCCTGGCGGGAGAGCTTGCCCCCGGCGAGGCGCTGCCGGCCCAGCGCACGCTTGCCGAACGTCTGGGCGTCAGTCGCACATCGCTCAGGGAAGCGCTGACCGTGCTCGAAACCCTGGGCCTGGTGCGGGTGCGGGCCGGCAAGGGCGTCTTCGTCTCCGACCCGTCCGCCGACGACACCGCCCCGGGGCCGCGCGGCGACCGCTACACCCATGCCGCCCGGGTCTATCAGCTGCGGCTGGCGATCGAGCCCTTCGTCTCGGGGCTGGTTGCGATCACCGCCGCCGATACCGAAATCGACCGGCTGGCCGAGACGGTGGCCGAGATGCGCGCGGCGCTTGCCGAGGGCGATCTGGTGCGCGCCGCCCAGGCCGATGGCGATTTCCACCAGCGGCTTCTGGTCGCGGCCGGCAACCCGCTCTTCCCGGCGGCGATGCGCCCGGCCGGGCCGATGCTGGCCGAAACCCGGCGCATCCCCTTCGCCAATCGCGAAAGCGTGCGCGCGCCGCTGGATGAACATGAACGCATCCTGGCGCAGATCCGTGCCCGCAGCCCGCAGGGCGCGCGCGATGCCATGCACCGCCACATCCTGTCCGCCGCCAGCCGCGCCGGCGTCGGCGTGCTGCGGCCCTGATCATGCTTTCAGCCCCCATGAACGAAACGGACATCAGATCCATGCCGAGCTTCGCCCCCACCGCTGCCGTCAACCTCGCCTCCCGCGCGCTGGGTGCGCGCACGCTCAGCTGTTCCGACCAGTTCTTCGGCGCGCTGGAGCGGCTGATCGACGATGCCGCCCCGGTCTTCATCCCCGGCAAATACGACGAGGCCGGCAAGTGGATGGATGGTTGGGAAACCCGCCGCCGGCGCGATGACGGCCATGACTGGTGCGTGCTGGCGCTGGCCGCCCCCGGCTGGATCGACGCGATCGAGATCGACACCCGCCATTTCACCGGCAACTACCCCGCCGCCGCCGGTCTGTGGGCGCTGGCCGCGGCCGATCTGACCGAGGCCCCTGCCGCCGATGATCCGCGCTGGCAGCCGATCCTGGCCCCCGCGCCCCTTCAGGGCGATGCTCCCAACGCCTTCCTGCCCGATCCGGCAGTGCGCGCGGCCGATGGCCGACCCTGGACTCATCTGAAGCTCGACATCTTCCCCGATGGCGGCGTTGCGCGGCTGCGCGTTCTGGGCCGCCCGGCCGGCCTGCCGGCACCGCGCGCCGACGGGTTGGTGGAGCTGTCCTCGGCCCTGGGCGGCGCCCGGGTGATCGCCTGGAACGATGCTCATTACGGCGACCCGCGCAACCTGCTGCTGCCCGGCCTTGCATCGCGCATGGAGGATGGCTGGGAAACCCGGCGGCGGCGCGAACCCGGCCACGACTGGTGCATCATTCGTCTGGCGACGCCGGGCAGGGTTGCATTTATCGAAATCGACACGCGTGAGTTCAAGGGTAATTATCCCGACACCTGCTCGGTTCAGGGCGTGATGGCGCCCGATGCCGCAGATGCGGCCACCGTGCCGCAGAGCCTGTTCTGGGCGGAAATCCTGACCTCCCGCAAGCTTGGACCAGATGCGCCGCACGGCTTCACGCCCGATGCGGACCGTGTGGTGTCCCACATCCGCTTCAACATCTTCCCCGACGGCGGCGTCAACCGGCTGCGCATCTTCGGTGTGCCCGGCGCCATGGAGTGAGCGTCCAGATGCAGGCTTATCCCCGCACCATCTTAAGGCCGCGGCACCTGACCCGCGCGGCCTTCGCCCCCTTCGGCGAGGTTCTCGACGCCGCCGATCCCGGCCGCGCGCCGATCGCGATCAATGGCGGCACGACGCTGCGCTATGATCAGCTCGCGCGGGTGGAGACGGATGACGAGGGCTATGGTGCGATCAGCCTGTTCCAGGCGCATGAAGCGGTCTCGCTGCCGCTGGTGATCGAGGTGATGGAACGTCACCCCCTCGGCAGCCAGGCCTTCATGCCGCTCACCCGCTGCCGCTTCGTGATCGTGGTGGCGCCGGCCGCCAGCCGCCAGCCCGATCCGGCAAACATGCAGGCCTTCGTCACCGACGGCCGCCAGGGCGTCAGCTATCGCCGCGGCACCTGGCACCTGCCGCTGACGGTGCTGGACATGGCCCATCTTCTGGTCGTCGACCGCAAGGGCCCCGGCTGCAATCTCAACGAACACGTCTTCGCCCCCGGCACCGGCCCGCTGCTGCTGCCGCACGAGGGTTGACCGTTCAACCCAGCGGATCCTTCAGAAACGCCCGCGCCCGCGGATCCGCCGCGGCGGCGATGTTGATCCTGAGCCACGCCCCCTCCTCCAGCCCCGGCCGGAAGACCGCGCCGGAGACCAGGCCAATGCCGCGGGCGGCCGCCGCGTCGACCAGCAGGCGGGCATCGGCTGCGTCTTCATGCGCCGCCCAGACGAACATGCCACCGCGGGGCTCGGCGAAAAGCCGCCAGCCGGCCCGGCGCAGCGCCGGCAGCAGGGCGGCGCGCTGGCGGGCCAGGCGCCGGGTCAGCGCCTCGGCCGTGCGCCGCAGGCCGCCGGTCTCGATCAGCACCGCCATCACCTGTTCGGCAAAGCGCGACGAGGCGACCGAGGACAGCATCTTCACATCCACCAGCCCGCGCATTCGCGATGGTGCCGCCGCCACATAGCCCACCCTGAGCGCGGATGAGAGCGGTTTCGAGAAACTGCCCACCATCACCACCCGGTCGAGCCCGTCCAGCGCCGCCAGCCTGACCGCCGGGCTGCCCTCTTCGAAATCGGCATAGATGTCGTCCTCGACGATGGTCAGGTCGTGACGCGCCGCAACCGTCAGCAGGCCATGGGCGATCTGCGGCGTGGTGGTCGATCCGGTCGGGTTGTGGAGCACGCCGTTGGTCACGAACAGCCGGGCACCGCTTGCGGCGGCCGCCGCGTCCAGCGCCTGAAGATCCGGCCCGTCCGCCCGGCGCGGCACCGCCACCATGCGCACGCCCTGCAGGCGCAGCAGGCCGAACAGATTGTGATAGCCCGGATCTTCCACCAGCACCGCATCGCCCGGCCGGGTCAAGGCACGGATCACCACATCCAGCGCCTGGCTGGCGCCGGTGGTCAGCATCACCCGGTCTTCCGCCACCGGCACCGACAGCCGGGCCAGGCGCTGCGCCACCAGCCGACGCAGCCGCGGCTCGCCCAAAGGCGTGCCGTAATCGATCAGCGCCCGCCCGCCTTCGCGCGTGACCCGGCGGATGGCGCGCGCCAGATCGGTGGTGTCGTGCCAGTCGTCGGGCAGCCGGCCGCCGCCCAGCCGGAGCAGCGCCGGCCGGTCGTCATAAAGCCGCCACACCCGGTCCGCCACCGCCGCCACCCCGCCCGGATCGGGGGCAGCCGGCGGCAGCGGTGCTGCAGGCGGCGCCACCCGGAAGCCCACCCCCGGCCGCGACAGGATGCGCCCCTCGGCCACCAGCCGGTCATAGGCCTCGACAACCGTGTTGCGGCTGACCCCCGTCTCTGCCGCCAGCCGGCGGATCGACGGCAGGGCCGCCCCCGCAGCCGTCTCCGCCCCGCGCGCCTCGATCCAGGCGATCACGGCGGCGGCCAGCTGATCGGCCAGCGGTTCCGGGCGGCTGCGGTCGAGGGGGGCAATCAAACTGCGGGCCTCCGATTGAACAGGGCGCGCCAACCGTACCGCCAGTCAAGGGGTACGGTCGAGCGGTCATGATGATCGCCGTTACCGGAAGCCGGGGCCGGAAATCTGAGCAGCGACCGGTTCGACGAGGTCTGGGGCGGCCTCGTCCACTGGCCTCAGCTGAACCGTACCTGTCGTTTGCAGGTACAGTCTGATCGTCTCCGGCACGCCCCGTCCCTGGCGAGGGGCGGGATCCCGCGGCAGCCTGACCGGCGCGGCATGTCCGCCGCGCCTGGGAAGCTGCCGGATGACCACAGATCTCGACACCGCCGCACCACACCACGCCCGCACCGGCCGACCAGGGCGACTGGCCTTCGCCCTGCTCACCGTCACCACTGCCGGCAATCTGTTCACCCCGCTCAGCGCCCGGCTGGCGCAAGTCGATGGCGAGGGGACGGCCATGGCCGGGCTCGCCTTCGCGGCCTATGTCGGCGGCGCGCTGCCGGTGTTGCTTGCCGGCAGCAGCCTGCCTGACCGTCTGGGGGCGCTCAACACCGCGAGGCTCGCCCTCGGCCTCGCGCTCGCCGCCAGTCTGGTCATGATCCTCTGGCCGGGCATTCTCATGCTCGGCCTGTCGCGCGCCCTGCTCGGCATAGCGGTCGCCATCACCTCGACCCTCGCCCCCGCTCTGATGGCCGTGCAATGCCCGCCCGGCACCGATCCGCGGCGGGTTGCGGCGCGGGGTTCGGTCGCAACCACCACCGGCTTCGGTTTCGGTGCAGCGCTCACCGCGCTCTGTCTGCTGCTCGATCCGCAATCCTGGATGCAACCCGTCAGCGGCCCGATCTGGATCGGCATGGCACTTCTGGCCCTCACCGGCCTGCACGGCCTGCCCGATGCACCGCGCCTCGCCTCCGGGGGCACCGGCCTGCGCTGGCCCGCTTTCCCGCCCGGGACCCTGGTCTTCGGCGGCGCGATCTGCATCGCCTGGGCCGTGGTCGGGCTGGTGATCGCGGTGCTGCCCGCCAGCCTCGCCCGCGCCGGGCTCGGCGCCCATGCCGGTTTCGCCACCTTCCTGGTGATCGTGCCCGGCATCCTGGCGGTCCCCGCCGCCCGACGCATGGCGCCCGAGATCGCGATCCGCCGCGGTCTGGCCGTGCTGGTGCCGGGCTATGCGCTCATCGCCTGGGGCGCCCTTTCGGGCAGCGTGGCGGCGGTCTTCGCCGGAACGGCGCTGGCCGCCACCGCCTGCTACGGGCTGATCCATGCCGGCGGCCTCGCCGGCATCCTGATGCGGGCCGGCCCGCTTGCCACCCGGGCGACCGCGGGCTTCTTCCTGTTCGCCTATGCAGGCTTCAGCCTGCCGGTGATCCTGACCGGTGCCGCCGCCGACCAGTGGGGACAGACGACGGCCCTGACGGGTTTCGGCGCCGTGCTCTGCCTTGCAGCGTTGATCCTGTGGCGTCATTCCACTATCTCTACCGGCCACAAAGACTTTCCGACGCGGCCTGCGGAGACCCCCGACCAAAATGCTGACCAACAAGGGCAAGTACGGGCTCAAGGCCCTGGTACACCTGGCGGGCAAAGAGCCGGGTGAATTGTCCCTGGTTTCCGACATCGCCGCCGAGAACGGGATCCCCAAGAAATTCCTCGACGCGATCCTGGGCGAGCTGCGCAATGCCGGCTTCGTGCACAGCAAGAAGGGCAAGGGTGGCGGCTATACCCTCGCCCGCCCGGCCTCCGACATCCGGATCGGTCATGTGATCCGGGTGCTCGACGGCCCGCTCGCCCCGATCGCCTGCGCCAGCCGCCGGTCCTATCGCCGCTGCGAGGACTGCACCAACGAGGAACAATGTGCGGTGCGGCTGATGATGATGGATGTCCGCAATGCCATCGCCGGCATCCTCGACAACCGCACGCTCGCCGAAATGCGCAATCTGTCGGATACCGACCGCCAGACCCTGATGTACCATATCTGATGGCACGCGCAGCCGCCGCCGTCCCCGAGATCACCGTCACCGAAGGGCCGCTGCCGCCCTTGCCCGACGCGCCGCCGCTGGATGCCGGCCCGCTGATCCGGATCGAGGCCGACCGCAGCATCCGTCTCACCGGTCCCATCGGCGGTGCCTGCCATCTGGATGCCGCCGCCACCCGCGCGGTGCTCGACACCACCGGCGCCGCCGATCCCGCGGCCGCCCGGCTGCTGCTTGCGGAAGACATGCTCCCCGGCCTTGCCTGCCATATCCACGGCCTGCTGCCGGTTTCGGGCACGGCGGTGGTGATCGGCGGGCGGGCCGTGCTGCTCACCGGTGTCTCCGGCAGCGGCAAATCCCTGCTTGCGGCCGAACTCCTCGCCCGCGGCCATCATCTGCTCGCCGACGGCATCGTCGTGCTCTCGGGCCTGCCGGGGCCGGCGCTCATCCTGCCCGGCCCGGCCGGCCTCACCCTGCATGCCGATGCCGGCGCCCGCTATGCCGGCCGCATCAATGCCCCACCGCCGCAGCTCGGGCGGGCGGGCGTGCCGCGATTGCGTCATCTGCCGACGGCGCAGCACACGACCTCCCTGCCGGTCACGGCGATCTTCCACCTCTGGCAGACCATCGGCGGCAGCGATCTGGAGGTCTTGCCGACCCGCGGCCTCGAAGGCTTCCAGACCATGGAGGGCAACATCCGCCAGCTTCATGAAGGCCGCATCCTGCGCGGGGCCCGTCCGATCTTCGCCGGGGTCGCGGCCCTGCTCGGCCGTGCGCCGCTCATTCGTCTGCGTCATCGCCGCGACTGGCAGGCCCCGACCCGGCTCGCCGATCATATCGAGGCCATGCCATGACCTCGGATCACATCACGCCGGGCGACGGCTTCGTCTGGGTGACGGCCTATCCCAAATCCGGCAGCACCTGGCTCCGGCTGGCGCTGTGGAGCCTGAAGCACGGCGGCGCGGCGCCGGATTTCGCCGTGCTCGATCAGGGGTGGCTCACCATGGCCAGCAACCGTGCACTCTTCGATCGCAGCCTCGGCCTCGACAGTGCCTGGCTCACCGATGACGAAGCCTCGAACCTTCGCCCGGCCGCCTTCGCACGGCGGCTGGCAGCCGAACCCGGCCTGCATCTCCATCGCACGCATGAGGCGTTCACCGCCACACCCGAGGGTCGACCGGTCTTCCCCGCCGCACTGACCCGCGGTGCCGTTTATCTGATCCGCGATCCGCGCGATCTTGCCGTTTCCAATGCCCATCACTGGGGCCTGTCGATCGATGCCGCGATCGATCTCCTGGCACAGCCCGACGCCGCCCTCGACACCGGCGGTGACGGTCTTTACGGCCAGCTCCGCCAGCCGCTTGGCAGCTGGTCGGCCCATGTCGACAGCTGGACGGCTGCCCCTCTCGGATTCCCTGTCCTGATCATCCGCTACGAGGATATGTTGGCCGATCCGCACCACATCTTCACGCGCATCACCCGTTTCCTCGGCTGGCCAGCCGATCCCGCGACCATTGCCGGGGCGGTCGACGGCACCACCTTCAGCCGCCTGCAGCGCCGCGAAGCCGAAACCGGCTTCACGAATGCCGCCGCCCCCGGCCGGCGCTTCTTCCGCAAGGGCGGCGCCGCCGGCTGGCCGAGCGCGCTCACCCCCGCCCAGGCGGCCCGGATCGAAGCCGCCCATGGCACGGTGATGGCCCGGTTCGGCTATCGCTGACTGATCCGCACTCCTTTTACGATGAAGACCGGCTGTCGATCAGGCATCGCAGAGACCTCCCGGCTTGAATACAATCATTTTGAAGCTCCAAGCTGAGAGAATATGTCCTCTGCTCAAAATGAAAGCCGAAGTAACATGATGAAGAAGATCTGCAACCAGAAGATATCCACCTCGCCTAAAGCCTGGCACAAGCCCCAGCTGAGCCAGATCCGGACGTCAACGACGGCGTTTGCTCTCCGCTCCAGCGCCGACGGCAAAACCGCCGTCTCCTGATCCGGCTCTCGCCGCGCCGGCAACCGCACCCGCCGGATCACCCCGCCGGCGCCTTGGGCACCGGCGGGGTGATCCGGGCCAAATAGCCCGGGGCGCCGAATTGCCGATGTCGGAAACCGCTATCGGTGGCATGACCAACCTCGACAACGACGACAACGTCTCCTGACCACGCTCACACCACCCCGTCAACCGCCCCGGCCAGCGCCTCGGGCACCGGCCCACCGGTCAGCCAGTCGGCCAGTTCTACGGTGTGGATGAAGCGGGCGTCGGGCATATGCGTGGCGATCTGGGTCAGGCAGCCCAGATTGCCCGCCGCCACCACCGCTGCCCCGGTGCGGCGCAGGTTCTGCGCCTTGCGGGCCCCCAGCCGCCCGGCCAGTTCCGGCTGGAGCATGTTATAGGTGCCGGCAGAGCCGCAGCAGATATGGGGTTCGGCCGGCTCCAGCGGCGTGATGCCCAGCCGTTTCAGCACCTCTTTCGGCACATCGCGGATCTTCTGGCCGTGCTGCAATGAACAGGCCGCGTGATAGGCGACCGGCAGCCCCGCCGGCAGGCTGCGCACCGGCGTCAGATCCAGATCCGCCAGCACCTCGGTCACGTCGCGGGCCAGCCCCGCCACCAGCCGGGCCCGATCGGCATAATAGGCGTCGCCCGCCAGAAGATGGCCGTAATCCTTGATCGGCGTGCCGCAGCCGGATGTCGTGACCACGATCGCGTCCAGCCCGCCCGGCTGATCCGCCAGCGCCGCCCAGGCCGCGACATTGCGCCGGGCCTGGTCCCGCGCCCGTTCCATCAACCCCATATGCTGGACCAGCGCACCACAACAGCCGGCCTCGCGCGCCACCACCACCTCGAAGCCATGGCGGGTCAGCACCCGGATGGGCGCGGCGTTGATCCCCGGCGCCAGCACCTGCTGGGCGCAGCCGGCCAGCAGCGCCACCCGCCCCCGGCGGGTACCTTCGGCCGGCCAGAGCTGCGGCCGGTCGGTGGCAGCCGGTGCCGGCACCTCGTCGGGCATCAGCGCCATCATGGCCTTGAGTTCGGGGCGGATACCACCCAGCCAGCGGTCGAGGCCCAGCCGCTTCGCGATCCGTCCGCCGATCAGCGCCGCCCGGAACCGGCCCGGATAAGGCAGCAGCCGGGCCAGCAGCCCGCGCAGCAGCCGTTCGGGCAGTGGCCGCCTATAGGTCTCCGCCACCCGTGCCCGCGCCATGTCGGACAGATGCATGTAATCCACCCCTGACGGGCAGGTGGTCATGCAGGCGAAGCAGCCCAGGCAGCGGTCGATATGGCGCACGACATCCGCCGTCGCCGGCTCGTCGCGCTCCAGCATGCCTTTCATCATGTAGATCCGGCCGCGCGGGCTGTCGCGCTCGTCGCCCAGTTCCAGAAAGGTCGGGCAGGTGGCGGTGCAGAAACCGCAATGCACGCAGCGCCGCAGGATCTGCTCGGCCTCGGCGATCGCGGGGTCGGCCAGGCGGTCGGGGGCGAAACTGGTCTTCATGGGCGGGTCTCCTCGCCGCGCATGCGGCCCGGATTCAGCAGGCGAAGCGGATCGAAGCCCTGGCGCACCCGTTCCGACAGGGCAGCCAGCCCCGGCGCTTCGGGCTCGAACCCCGGCACCCGCCGGCGCAGGGGCTCGGGGCCGCGCATCAGCGTGGCATGGCCGCCGCCATGACGGGCGACCAGGGCGCGCAGCGCGGTCGCTCCCCCGTCGTCACCGGCCTCTGCCGGCACCGCCAGCCAGACCAGGCCGCCGCCCCAGTCGATGAAGCCGCGCGCGCCGACCCCCGCCACCGCATCATAGAGCAGCGCCGCGCCTGCGGCCGGCGGCACCGACAGCCGCCAGACCACCTCTTCCGCCTCGGGCGCCAGGATCGGCACAACCTCAGCAATCCAACTCCACAACTTTTGGCTGTGGGCCAGATCCAGCACCGCCTCGCAGGCACCAAGCCCGCTGTCTTCCGCCCGGCCGAACCGGTCGGCCAGCGCGCCGTCGGGGCCTTCGAAACGCACCAGCAGCAGCCCGTCCCGCGTCTCGGGCAGATCGGCGGCCCGCGCCAGCGCCGCCGGCAGCCAGGACAGCGCCGTCGGCTCCAGCGGCCCGGCCTGCAGCCGGGCCATGGCGGCCACCGCCGGGGCCGCCGCCATCGGCAGCACCAGGGTGACCGCATCTTCGGGCGCCGGCAGCACCTTCAGCGTCATCTCGGTCATCAGCGCCAGCGTGCCGAAACTGCCGGCGATCAGCTTGGGCAGGTCATAGCCGGTGACGTTCTTCACCACCTTCGCCCCGGCCTTGAAGCGTTCGCCGCGACCGCTCACCGCTTCCAGGCCCAGAAGATGGTCGCGGGCGCTACCGGCGCGGATCCGCCGCGGCCCCGCCAGCCCCGCCGCAACCGTGCCGCCCAGGGTCGGCACGGCATCGGGCGCACCGCAAAGGGCGGCAAGGCCCGGCGGCTCGAAGGCCAGCATCTGGCCGCGTCCGGCCAGCAGGGCCGCCACCTCGGCCAGCGGCGTCGCCGGCCGCGCGGTGAGCATCAGCTCTTCCGGCTGATAGTCCACGATGCCGGTCAGCGCCCCCAGCTCCAGCCGCGCCGCCGCATCCACCGGCCGGCCCAGCCCCGCCTTGCTGCCGCCCGCCGCCACCGCCAGGCTTCGGCCGGCCGCGGCCGATGCGGCCACGATCTCCACCAGCTCCGCCGCATCGGCGGGCCTGAAGCTTTCTGTGGTCATCGGCTCAGAACCTCGGCAGATGGGCGTGGGGCAGCTGCCCGTGATGGACATGCATCCGGCCCAGCTCGGCACAGCGATGCAGGGTGGGGAACACCTTGCCCGGGTTCAGCAGCCCGTCGGGGTCGAAGGCGCATTTCAGCCGCTGCTGATGGGCCAGATCGGTTTCGGTGAACATCTCGCCCATCAGATCGCGCTTCTCGATGCCGACGCCGTGTTCGCCGGTCAGCACGCCCCCCAGCCGCACGCAGGCCTTCAGGATTTCGGCGCCGAAGGCCTCGGCCCGCTCCAGCTCGCCGGGCGCATTGGCATCATACAGGATCAGCGGGTGCAGATTGCCGTCGCCGGCATGGAAGACATTGGCGCAGCGCAGCCCGTATTCCCGCGTCAGCCCGGAAATGATCCCCAGCATCTCGGGCAGCCGGCCGCGCGGGATGGTGCCGTCCATGCAGTAATAGTCGGGCGAGATCCGCCCCACGGCAGGGAAGGCCGCCTTGCGTCCGGCCCAGAAGCGCTGGCGTTCGGCCTCGTCGCGGCTTTCGCGCAGGCTGGTGGCCCCGGCCGCGCGCGCGATGGCGGCGACCCGGGCGATCAGCGCCTCCCCCTCGGGGCCCGGCCCGTCCAGTTCGGCGATCAGCAGGGCCTCCACATCCAGCGGATAGCCGGCATCGCAGAAGGCTTCGGCGGCGTGGATCGCATCCCGGTCCATCATCTCAAGTCCAGCGGGCACGATCCCGGCCCCGATGATTTCGGCCACGCAGGCGCCGGCATCGGCCACCTGCGGAAAGCCCATCAGCAGGGCGCGCACCGTTTCCGGCCGCGGCAGCAGCCGCACCGTCACCTCGGTCACCACCCCCAGCAGACCTTCCGATCCAGTCAGCACGCCCATCAGATCATAGCCGCCGGCATCCATATGCCGGCCGCCCAGCCGGACCACCGTGCCGTCGATCAGCACGATTTCCAGCCCCAGGATGTTGTTGGTGGTGACGCCGTATTTCAGGCAATGCACCCCGCCGGCATTCTCGGCGACATTGCCGCCGATCGAACAGGCGATCTGGCTGGACGGGTCGGGCGCATAATACAGCCCATGTGCCGCGACCGCGGTGGTGATCGCCAGGTTCGGCACCCCCGGCTGTACAACCGCACAGCGATTGGCAACGTCCACATCCAGAATACGGTTGAACCGCCCCAGGCCGAGCAGCACCCCGTCGGCCAGCGGCAGCGCACCGCCCGACAGCGACGTCCCCGCCCCGCGCGGCACCACCCTTATGCCGCGCCGGGCGCAGATCTTCAGCACCCCCGCCACCTCGTCGGTCGTGGCCGGCAGCACCGCGACCATCGGCTTCTGGGCATAGGCGGTCAGCCCGTCATTCTCGTAGACCTCCAGCCCGGTCTGGTCGGCGATCACCGCATCGCGCCCCAGCAGGGCGCGGAATTCGGCGATCAGCTCGTCTCTCTGGGCAAGGGCTGCGGCTTCGGGGGCGGGCATGCGCATCGGGTCGTCTCCTCGGGTCGCGCGGCGCGAGGTTGAACGCAGAGCAGACATCATATACCGCCCGACCGATCCGGAAACGCGAAACGCTTCAGACGCGAAACGGCCGCCGTCCCGAAGGACGGCGGCCGTTTCGAAAGCGTCCCCCGGGCACGATGTCCCGGGATCATCGCAAGTCCGGCGCCGAAGGCTGCCGGCCGATCCGATGGATCAGCCCTGGCGGCACTTCATGCGCGGGTTGGACTTGTTGATGATGTAAACGCGGCCCTTGCGGCGCACGACGCGGCAGTTCTTGTCGCGCTTCTTGGCGCTCTTCAGGGAGTTGATCACCTTCATCGGTCTGGTCCTCGCGGGTTCACGCGCCCTCGGGCACTGCCCCGGGCTCCTCCTCAGGCGAAAAGTGCGCGGAGGATATCGATGCCCCCTGCGGCTGTCAACGCGGAAGCGCGGAGTTTTGATCATGCCCCGTGGCCGCATGCGGCCGCATCGTCGGGGCTGATCGCCGCGGCCGGTTTCGCCCACTCTGACAGGGACCGGCCCACCGCAATCAGGCTCTGCCCGACCAATGACGATCACCGCCTTCGATCTTGCATCGCTTGCATATACCGCCGCCCGCCTGGCGATCGAAAGAACCGGCAGGTCGCGCGGCACCGTGGCGGCACGGCACCGCCTGATCCGCAAGGCGCGGCGTGCCATGGTGGCCGCCGACAGCCTGGTCCGGCAGCTGGACGACGGGTCCGGGCCCGCCGCCGACATGCCCCCGCGCGACCCGGAAACCGGACTGCCGGTCTGGTACGTGCAGCTGTGGCCGCCGGCCGGGCGGCGCCCTGCAGACATGCCGCCGCCGCTGGACTGGGCGACCAACCCGACCGAGGCGGTGGTGTTCCGGCGCATGACGCTGTTCGACGGCTATATCTGCCCGCGCTGGCGGTACCGCATCTTCAGCCCGCTGGACCATCCGGGCATGATCGCCATCGATTACGACACCAGCTGGGGGGTGAAAAACCCCGACGCCTGGGCCGACTGGTGGCGAGCCTCCCCCTTCGTCGACACGCCGCCGGACCCGCCCGAATTTCCCTTCCCGGATCCCTGGGCCCCCCGTCCCGATCCCCGCCGCCGCCCGGGGCGGCCGCGTCGGCGAAAACCCGGCACGGAGACCTAGCGCCCCACCCGTCGGGCATACACCCGGTACACCTTCAGATGGCCGCGTTCGATCAACGTCGCGCGCGCCGCCCACATCTCGATCTCTTTCAGCAGCGCCCGGCGGAAGCCGCGGGTCATGTTGCCGCCCTCCAGCCGCTTGGCGAAATCCGCCCAGCCGCGGCGGATCATCCGGTGGACCAGTTCGCTGATGTCGTCGCGGATGCGCACATCCAGGCGCAGGGCCTCCATGGTCGCCAGCGCCTCGTCCAGGCTCCAGGGGTCGGGCATCACCGGCTCCACCGCCGCCCAGGTCCGAAGATCGGGGATCACATAGCCCCGGGACGGCAGCATATAGTCGGTGAACAGCATCTGGCCGGTCTGCGGCTTCAGCGCACCGGCCAGGTTGCGGATCAGCTGCGGCTTGTCGGGCATGGTGAACAGCGCTTCCCGGCTGATCACCGCGTCATAGATGTTCGGTTTGAGCTTGCTTTCCCCGGCATCGAAGCGCTGCCCCGGCGCCTTGCGGCCAAGCCCGGCCTTGGTCGAATACTCGTTGCCGCGTTCGGCCAGCAGCGGGTCGGGCTCGAAGGCGGTCACCCAGGCATCGGTCTGCTTCGTGATCGCGCGGGCCACCCCGCCCAGCCCGGCGCCGATATCCAGCACCTGCATGGAATTGTCCAGGCTCAGCGGCCGGATCAGCTCGTCGACCAGTTCCGGGCCGCCGGGCTGGATGAAGCCTTCCCCCCACAGATGTTCGGCGACCGTGATCCGGTCCACCGTCCACAGCGGCCCCTTGCCCTTCTTGCCGATCACCTGGTCGTCCGACGGCGGATCGGGGTCCACCCGGTTGATCAGATCCAGGATCGGCAGGGCCGGCGTCGGCGCCGGCAGGGCGAGCACCGGCCGATTGCGCCCGCGCCACCACGCCAGGAACCGCTGCCGCAATCCCGGCCGCGTGGGCTTCCGCCGCGCTGATTGTCGCGCCATGCGTCGCGTGATCTCCGTGCCTGTCGTTCGCCCCGTCCCGGCCGCACCCGCGCGGCCCCGACAGCATAGACGGCGAAGGCGGGTCCGCTCAATCGCGGACCGCCGCGGAATGCATGGGATGCAAGCGGATGCCGCCGGCCGTCCGGCTGCGCTCGTTCAGGACTTATCGCCTGAAAGATGCGTGTCTTGCAAACAAAGCGCGCCCTTAGAAAAGATCCGATGCATTCCGGGATGTCTGCTGGCATCATGTGCCCAATAAGTCTCGATAACCGGCGCCGGTGCGGCGCCGGCAGCAGGATGACCGGAGGCCATCCCGGGATCGGGGCCGATGGACAAGGGGAGGCAGGACGAATGGCAGAGATCGTGCGGGCGGCGATCCACCCGGCCATCGGGGTGGCACGCATCGGCGATGCCGCCACGGCGTATTACATCGGCCCTGAAGTGACCACACCGCAGCCTGAAGAGCCCGGTTTCTATCGCGACGAGGCCGGCGCGCTGAAGCGGCAGGCGGCGCGGTTCCGCATTTATGGCCTCGACGCCGAGGGCCGGGTGGTGCGCGAGCTGACGGCGGCGGATGCCGACATCACCTGGACGGTGCATCCGGTGAACCGCAAGGCGGCCTGGTACCAGTTCCAGGCGGCGCTGGACATTCCCGAGGCGGCGACCATGGCGGTGCCGCGCCGCAACCCCGACATCCCCTTTGCCGAGCGGGGCATTCTGGTGATCGATCCCGGCCCGCGCAGCATCTCAGGACCCGATGTCTCGGGCGGCGCCGACCATGCCTTCGACACCGGAAAGTTCAAGGACACGGTGGTGCCGCTGGGCGAGATCCGGACCGACGATGCCGGGCGGCTGCTGTTCCTGGGCGGGCGCGGGGCCTCGGCCTCGCCCTCGGGGGCGCCGGTCTACCGGCCCGAGGATCCGAACAGCTTCAACAATGCCGACGACTGGTACGACGACACCTCCGACGGGCCGGTGACGGCGGCGGTGGTGCTGGATGGCCGGCCGCTGCCGGTGGAACCGGCCTGGGTGGTGGTGGCGCCGCCGAATTATGCGCCGGACGTGATTTCCTGGCGCACGCTCCACGACCTGTTGACCGACACCTGTATCGAAAGCGGCCGGCTGCCGATGCCGGATATCGCCTCCTTCGCCCGCGACATCCAGCCGGTGCTGGAACGGCTGACCGGTCTGCAATGGGTGAACAAGGGCTTTGCCGGACTGTTCGGCGCCGGCGGGCCGATGGATTTCACCGATCCCGCCCTGATCGACAAGCTGGCGACCCCGCCCGCGGGCGGCGACGACCCGTGGATGGAGCTGCGGCAGAACATTTACAACGCCTTCCGTGCGCCCCACACCATCGCCTGCGAACCCAGCGTCTGGCCCTGGCTCTATGGCGACGCCTATGGCTCGTTCCAGTCCGATGATCCGAACAACTATCTGCCGATGTCGCCGACCCGGGCGGCGCTGATGGAAATGTGGGTGGAGGGGCGGTTCACCGACGACCGGCCCTCGGGGCCCGCCCCGCACAGCATCGATCAGGTGCCGCTGGAAGATCAGCCGGCGATGCTCGACAAGGCGGCCCTGCATTTCTGCATCGCCGATGCCTTCCATCCGGGCTGCGAGGTCACCTGGCCGATGCGCCATGGCAGCATGTATCAGGCGCCCTATCGCCTGCGCCATCGCCCGGCGGGCCAGCCGGAGCAGGATTACGGCAAGGAACTGACCCAGGCGGTGGCGCTCAGCCCCGGCGGGCCGGTCTATGCCCAGGCGCCGGGGGATGTGACGCGCTGGATGGCGCTGCCCTGGCAGGGCGACACCGCCTTCTGCCGGTCGGGCTATGATGCGGCTTACGATCCCTATCTGCCGTCCTTCTGGCCGGCGCGGGTGCCGAACCAGGTGCTGACGGCGGAAGACTATCAGACCGTGATGAACGAAGACCTGCCGCACGGCCAGCGGGTCGCGGCCTTCCAGCGCCGGGCCAGCTGGATGCGCGGTTTCACCGGCAGCGTTGCCGATGTGATGGACCAGATGATCGCCCGCTTCGGCGCCCAGGGCATTGTCGAGGCGCGCCCGGGCGTGCAGGATGATCCCGATCTGCCACCGGTGATCTTCGTGGAAAGCCGCGGGGCCGCCCTGATGAAGGCCGCTTTCGCCGCGGCCGCCCCGGCCATGGGGCCCGACAGCGATGCCCGCCGCGCCGGCTGGGAAAGCGAAGCCCAGATGGAGGAGTTCCGGTCGATCCGTGTCCGCCACACCGACAGACGCCGCTGACGGCCATCCCACACGGCCGGTCGCACCCGCCGGCCGTGTGGTCGATGTCCTGATCGCCGGCGGCGGCCCGGCGGGTGCGGTGGCGGCCCATGCGCTGGCCATGGCCGGGCGCCGGGCGATGATCGCCGATCCGGGCCGCACGCATGCCGATGCGAACGACACGAAGATCGGCGAGGCCCTGCCCGGTGCGGCGGCCGGCTTTTTTCGCGCCGCCGGCCTGCCGCCGCCCGATCCGGAACGGCACACCCGCGTCCGTGGCAGCTGGTCGGCCTGGGCCACGGCGGAGCTGGAGGCGACCGATTTCCTGCGCAGCCCCGACGGCCCCGGCTGGCGGCTGGACCGGCCGGCTTTCGACGCGGCGCTGCGCCGGGCGGCGATCGATGCCGGCGCCGGCCGACGCCGGGCGCGGGTGGTGGCGGTCCGGCGGGAGAGCGGGGATGCGGCGCCGGATACGGCCCCCCTCTGGCGGGTCGATTTCTCCGATGGCGGGCCGCCGGTGCGGGCGCGCTGGCTGATCGACGCCACCGGGCGGCGGGCGGCGCTGGCCCGCCAGCTGGGCGCGGGCCGGCTGCGCGACGACCGGCTGATCGCGATCTTCGCGCGGCTCTCCGTCACCGAGGGGCCGATGGCCGATCCGGGCTTCGACCGCACGGTGATCGAGGCGGTGCCCGAAGGCTGGTGGTATGCGGCACGGCTGCCGTCGGGCGCCGTGATGGCGGCGCTGCACACCAGCCCGGCCACGGCGGCGCGCATTCTGGCCGACCGGCCGCGCTGGCATGCGGCCCGGCTGGAAGCCCCCCATCTGGCCCGCCTGACCGGCCACGCCGATGCCGGGGCGGCGCTGGATCCCGTCGCTGCCTGCGATGCCGGCGGCACGGCGCTGGACCGGCTGGCGGGCCCCGGGTGGATTGCGGCCGGCGATGCCGCCCAGGCTTATGACCCGCTCTCGGCGCAGGGCCTGCTCTCGGCCATGCATGCCGGCCGCCAGGCGGCACGCGCGGTGGATGCGGCACTCGGCGGCGACAGCAGCGCCATTCCCCAGGTGGTGACGGCGCAGGCGCATCTGCGCGCCGTGTATCGCGGCCGCCTGGCCGCCTATTACGCCCAGGCCGCGGGGCGGTTTCCAGGGGCGGAATTCTGGGCGGGACGGGCAGGCCAGGGCTGACCCCGGCCACGCCCCTCCTCAGTTGGATGGGGGCGGAGCGGCGCCATCGGACAGACAGGCCGTCACCACATCGGTGACCACGGTTGCGGTGCCGGTCACGTCGAAGCGCTGCAGGGGCAGCCGGGCACCGTGCATCTCGAACCGCGTTTCGCCGGCCAGCCGCTCCAGCAGCGCCAGATCGCCTTCCGGCCGCAGCATGTCGGGCGTGGGCCCGGCCCACCAGATACCGTTCTGGGCGGGCCCATCCCCCACCCGCCACACCACCTCCAGCGCCGCCACCCCCGGCGGCACCCGCCCGCCGGCGCGGGCCGCCCCGGCCAATGCCACCCAGTACAGCACCGGCCCGCCACCGGCGCGGCAGCTGGCGACCAGCACACTCTCTCGCCCCTCGGCCGCCAGATACCAGACCGGCCGCGCCGCACCCCCCGCACCACCGCCCGGCGGCGCCGGGTCGAAAGGGACAAGTTCAGGCGGCAGACGCTGCCAGGCGGCATGGGCAAGGGGTGGGAGGGTGACGGCGAGCGCGACCGCCACCAAGGCCGCCATGGCCACCAACCACCTGCCCGATCTACCCCCGCCCGATCTACCCCGGCCCGATCTGCGCCCACCCCGCCGGTTTCCCGTCGCCATGCCCCTGCACCTGCCCCATCCGCGGTTGATCCGCACGCCCCCCATGCGCCGAACGCCACCCATATCCTAAAATTACGTGGGGTAAAAGACCCCGTGAATTACGCAGATGGTCAGCCGATGGCTTTGTCCGCAGGATCGGGCCCATGGACATCGGCATTCACATCGGCACACGCATCAGAGCGTTCCGCGAAGCCCGCGGTCTGACGCAGGCGCAGCTTGCCCAATTGATGCGCAAGAACGTCGAAACCATCTCCAATTTCGAACGCGGCCGGGTGGTCACCAGCATCCGCACGCTCGACCAGCTCGCCCGCATCCTGAACGTGCGGATCGCCGACTTCTTCCTCGACACCCTGCCGGCCCCCGGCGAACTGCAGACGCTGTCCGACAGCGCCCTGAAGGTCGTCAACGGGGTGAAGCTGTTGCCGGAAGAGGATGTGGAACTGCTGGCGGGGATTGTGGGGGTGATGGAGCGGCGGCGGCGTTGAACAGCGTGTCCGAAGACGGGAGATACTCGTCTTTCTTTCAGGCAGGAATCACAAAACCCGCCGGGTCAGGCGGGTTTTGAATCGTAAACCGTTAACGATGAGGGGAGGCGTTCGCCCACATTCTCAAAGCCGATCTCGGGAATGTCGGTGAGCGGCGGCCGGATGTCAATCAACCGGAGAGACAGCAGCCCTCAGGAAAATGACGGCGGTTCGCGATCGTCCCCCGCTCCGGAACCTCCAGATCTACCCCACGAATGGCGGCAAAGCCGGCATGGATGGTCCGGCCCAGGTTTTCCGGCGCGGCGGCCCGATCCTGCGCCGCCTTCATGTCCGCATCCGCGGCCGTGCTGCCGGTGATCACCTGGTGCAGGATGTCCCGCGCTTCCTCTTCCACCGACCGGCCGTGTTCGGCGGCGCGGCGACTGAGGTGGCGTGTCAGCGCGTCGTCCAGATCGTGGATGGTGATGCTGGTCATGACCCTGTCTCCCGCCGTGTCCGTTCAGGTCGCCCGTGTCCGTTCAGGTCGCCCGTGTCCGTTCAGGTCGCCCGTGTCCGTTCAGGTCGCTCTGGCCCCTTCAATAACTGCGTCGCGCGCGCGGTGAGGTCAAGGTCGCCAGGCCGGCGAATGCGCAGAGCAGCAGGTCTGTGGCCCGGCTCCACATGCGGGTCTCCAGACAGGTTCTGACAACCACCTGAAATCGCAGACGATCCCTCGATCAGTCATCGCCTTTCACGACCGGGGGGCTGCCTCGCGGAACGTGACCATGCGTCCGCGCTGCTCGTCCCACAGGGCATAGCGCACCGCGCCGAGCCCCGCCTTGAGGGACAGGGTCGGAACATCATGCAGCTCGCGGATCGACTCATGACATTCCTGGAGCCGATAGTTGGGGATGCGTGCATTCAGATGATGCACATGATGAAAGCCGATATTCCCGGTAAACCATTGCAGAACGGCCGGCAGGCGCAGGCAGGTCGATCCTTGCAGGGATGCTGAGACCGGATCCCAGTCACGCTCGCGCGCCCACCGCGTCGTCTCGGCCCGATGCTGGACGGAAAACAGCCACACGCCGATGATCGACGCCAATATCATGATCGGAAGTTGTATGCTCGCCACCTCACCGAAGCCGAGCAGCAGCCCCAGACCACAGACCATCGCGACCAGCACCGCATCGGTCACATAGACCGCCCGACGCTCGCGTCGCCACGTCGGCGGTGCATCGAACGGCACCCGGTACAGCCCCAGAAAGACCAAAGGCGGCAGGAAAAGATTGGCGACGAGCGGATGCCGGGTGATCCGGTACCACCAGCGCCGCTGCCGGCTAAGGTCGTTGTATTCGGCCACGGTGAGGCAGGACGAATAGATGTCGGCGCCGCTCTGCCGGCGGTCGAGATTGTTCCACACGCCGTGATGGCCCGCATGCTGACGGCGCCAGGAGGCGTAAGGCGCCAGCGTGAAGAGGCTGCAGGCAAAGCCCAGAAGATCGTTTGCACGGCGCCCGCGAAAAAACGACCAGTGCCCGCAATCATGCTGAATGATGAAGATGCGTACCAGAAACCCGGCGGCCAGCGGAGCAAGTGCCAGCGAAAGCCAGTAGGATATATCGCTTAAGAGATACATGGCGGCACAGCTGGTCCAGAAGCCACCGAACGACGTCACCACCTGCAGCAGGCTCTTGTGTAAGATCGGCGCCTGGAATTGCCGCACATCCTGCCGCAAATTCGCTGATGTATTCATGGTATGTACTCTTGCTGGGCTGAAATCACCAGAGGGCCTGGAATGAAACGGCTCGGGACGACTCTGGTTCCGCGTGTGCGGCTGTCTTCGGCGTACCCGTCTTTCTGACGACCGCCTTCTGCAAAGTGATGGTATCCCATACACCTGAAATCGCCCGGAACTACGACAATTATCCAGGCGTCGATACGTTCTGTCCCGTCTTCAACATATGGTGTCCCGACCTGCCACAAACAACAGGCCACAATACTTTCAAAATATTCGATGGCCGGACATCCGGGAGCGAAGCCCCGCCTGATGGCAGGGCTTCGCGGAGGCAGGTGGTACGGATGCCCTCAAGGCCTGAACCCCGCCGCCCTGAAGCCCGGCCTGCGCAGCGGGGCCGCGAGATTGGCGAATTCGCAGAGCAGCGGGCGGGTGTCGCGGGGGTCGATGATCTCCTCGATCGAGAAAGCCTCGGCACTGCGGAAGGGGGAGCGGACCTTCTCCAGCCGTTCGGTGATTTCGGCCATGGCCGCCTCGCGGTCAGGCGCCTTGTCGAGTTCGGCGCGATAGGCCACCTCGATCCCGCCTTCCATCGGCAGAGAGCCCCAGTCGCCCGAGGGCCAGGCAAAGCGATAGCGCGCGCGAGTATGGTTCATCATCGCCGCGCCGGCCACACCGAAGGCGCGGCGGATGACCACCGTGCACCAGGGCACCCGCGCCTGATACACCGCCGACAGCGCGCGGGCGCCGTGGCGGATGGTGGCGGTCTTCTCGGCATCCAGCCCGATCAGGAAGCCCGGGATGTCGACCAGATGCACCACCGGCAGGTGGAAGGGGTCGGCCAGATCGACGAAGCGCACCACCTTCTGCGCCGTGTCGGCCGTCCAGCCGCCGCCGTAAAAATGCGGGTCGCTGGCCAGCACCGCCACCGGCCAGCCGTCGATCCGGGCGAGGCCGGTGATGGCCGAGCGGCCGAACCACTTGCCCATCTCGAAGAAACTGCCCTGGTCGACCACCGATTTCACGATCCGGCGCATGTCATAGACCCGGCGGCGTTCCCGGGGCACCGCCTTGATCAGCCAGTCGTCGCGGCGCTCCGGATCGTCGGTCGGCGCAATCCGGGGCGGCAGTTCGTCCACCGAGGACGGCAGGTAAGAGAGGAAGTGGCGGGCGCGCTCGAACGCCTCGGCCTCGCTTTCGACCACATCGTCGACCGCGCCGGCTTTGGCGTGGATCATCGCGCCGCCCAGCTCTTCCTTGGTCAGGCTTTCGCCGGCGCGCGCCACCACCGCGGGGCCGGCGATGAACATCTGCGAGATGTCCTTCACCATCAGCGAATAATGGCTCGCCACCGTCTTGGCGGCGCCCAGCCCCGCCACCGAGCCCAGCGCCAGCGCCACGACCGGGATGGTTTCAAGGTTCTGCACCACCACCTCCCAGCCGGGATTGGCAGGCACATAGGTATGGCCGATGGTCTCGTAGGATTTCACCGACCCGCCGCCGCCGGTACCGTCGACCAGGCGGATCAGCGGCTGGCGGGATTCCCCGGCGAGCTTCTCGCACTGCACCTGCTTTTCATGGATCGAGGCGTCGGCGGCGCCGCCGCGGACGGTGAAATCGTCGCCGCCCACCACCACCGGCCGGCCGTCGATCCGGCCGCGGCCGAAGACGAAATTGGCCGGCGACAGATCGACCAGCTGGCCGTCGGCATCATAGCTGCCGCGGCCGGCCACCGAGCCGATCTCGCGAAAGCTGCCCTGGTCCAGCAGGGCGTCGATGCGCTCCCGCACCGTCAGCTTGCCGTTGGCATGCTGGCGCGCGACCTTCTCTTCACCACCCATCCGCGCGGTCATCGCCTGACGACGGCGCAGTTCCTCGATATCGGCTTCCCAGCTCATATGGAACGTTTCCTCGTTCTTGTTGTCGGCAAAGTATGGGCGATGCGTCAATGGTGATCAAATAAACGTTTGAATTACCCTGGGCCCGGTGCTTCACTTGGGCCCATGCGCGGGATCAGGGATCCGCTGCCGAAGACCGGGGCATGCCGGCCCCGCAGGAGACGGCGGACCGCCCGCGCGGGAGAGGAGATGCCTGGATCATGACCACCGCCGCCGCCGCGCCCGCCACGTCGTCGGGCTTCGCTGACGAAGCCGCCTATCTCGCCCATGTGGCGAAGCTCCGCGAGGATCGCTGGCCGGCGGAGCTGCCGCGCCAGGCGCATTACCCGCTGGGCGAGATCCCGATCACCGACTATCTGAGCCGCCGCGCGGCCGCCAATCCCGACAAGACCGCGATCATCTTCTATGGCCGCGAGATCAGCTTCGGCGATCTGGACCGGCTGTCGGACCGGTTTGCGGCGCATCTGGCCGCCCTCGGCCTGGTGCCGGGCGACCGGGTCGCGGTGTTCCTGCCCAACTGCCCGCAATTCCTGATCGCCTTTTACGGCATCCTCAAGGCCGGCTGCATCCATGTGCCGGTCAACCCGATGTTCAAGGAACTGGAACTCGCCTACGAGCTGAACGACACCGAAGCCAAGGTGATCGTGGTGCTGGACCAGCTTTATCCGCTGGTCGAGGCGGTGCGGGCCAAAACGGCGTTGAAGACGGTCTACACCACCGCCTTCGCCGACATGGCGCCCGAGGGTGAGCCCACCCTGCCGGTGCCGGCGGGGCTGTTCGCCGCCCCGCGCGACTGCGCCGGCGCCGATGGCCGCTTCATGGAGGTGCTGGCGGCGGAAACCGGCCCGCGCCCCGAGCACAAGGCCGATCTGGATGCCTGGGCCGCCATCAATTACACCGGCGGCACCACCGGCATGCCCAAGGGCTGCATCCACACCCAGCGCGACATGGTCTATACCTCGGCCGCCTCGGCGAGCTTCGTGTCGCCGGGCGACGAGACCGACGTGCTGTTGAACTTCCTGCCGGTGTTCTGGATCGCGGGCGAGAATCTGGGCGTGCTGCTGCCGGTCTTCAGCGGCTCGACCATGGTGCTGCTGGCGCGCTGGGACGGCGATGCGGTGCTGGCCGCGATCGAGCGCTACAGGGTCAGCCGCGGCTCGATGATCATGGACAACATCGTCGAGCTGATGGACCGGCCCGACATCACCGCCCGCGATCTCTCGTCGCTGCGCTCCATGACCACGATCTCGTTCGTGAAGAAGCTGAACCCCGAATTCCGCCGCCGCTGGCACGAATTGACCGGCCTCACGCTCCGCGAAACCTCATACGGCATGACCGAGACCCACACCTCGGACACCTTCACCACCGGCATGCAGACGGATGATTACGACCTGAAATCCGCCCCGGTCTTCGTGGGCTTCCCGGTCCCCGGCACCGAGGTCAAGATCTGCGATTTCGCGACCGGAGAGCTGAAGCCGCTCGGCGCCGAGGGCGAGGTGCTGATCCGCACGCCCTCTCTGCTCAAGGGCTATCTCAACAAGCCCGAGGCCACCGAACAGGCGCTGGTCGACGGCTGGCTGCGCACCGGCGATATCGGCGTGATCGAAGAGGACGGATCGTTCCGCTATCTGGGCCGGCGCAAGGAGATGCTGAAGGTCAAGGGCATGAGCGTCTTCCCCTCGGAAATCGAGACGCTGCTGGGCCAGCACCCGGCCATCGCCGGCAGCGCCGTGATCGGTCGCCCCGATGCCGACAAGGGCGAGGTGCCGGTCGCCTTCATCCGGCTGGACCCCGACCGCGCGGAGGGCATCACCGCCGACGTGCTCGACGCCTGGTGCCGCAAGGCCATGGCGGTCTACAAGGTGCCCGAAATCCGCATCGTCGACGCCCTGCCGATGACGGCCACCGGCAAGGTGAAGAAGGAAGAACTGGCGAAAAGCCTGTAAGAACGGCCTGTTAACCGGGAAACCGCCCGCCCCTTCCGGGGCGGGCGGTTACCTGTGGTCAGGCCGGCGGGGCGTAGCCGAAGGCGGGCACGGCACTGGCCGCGGTCTCGACCCACACGCTCTTCACCCGCACATATTCCAGCAGGCCTTCATAGCCGCTGGAGCGGCCATAGCCGCTCTCGCCGAAGCCGCCGAAGGGCGACATCACGCCGATGGTCTTGTAGCCGTTGATCCAGAAGGTGCCGGCCTTCACCGCCGCCGCCACCCGGTGCGCCCGGCCGACATCCTGCGTCCAGACCGCGCCGGCCAGGCCGAAACGGCTGTCATTGGCGATCGCCACCGCCTCGGCCTCGTCGTCGAAGGGGATCACCGAGACCACCGGCCCGAAGATCTCTTCGCGCGCCACCTCCATGCTGTTGGCGACGCCGGCCAGCACGGTCGGGGCATAGAAGAAGCCCTCCTCCAGCCCGCCACCGGCCAGCCCTGCCGGCCGCCCGGCGCCGGCCGCCGCCTGCGCGCCCTCGGCCAGGCCGCGGGCAACCAGCTCACCGATCCGGGTATGCTGGGCACCGCTCACGATCGGGCCGATCTGGGTCGCCGGGTCCAGCGGGTCGCCGATCGGGATCCTGCCGGCCGCCTCGGCCAACCGCGCCACCACCTGGTCATGCACCCGCCGGTCGACCAGCAGCCGCGAGCCCGCCACGCAGGACTGACCGGCGCCCGAGAAGATCGCCGCCTGGGCGCCCAGAACCGCCCGGTCCAGATCGGCATCGGCGAAGACGATATTGGCCGATTTGCCGCCCAGCTCCAGAACGCAGGGCACCACCCGCGCCGCCGCCTGCGCCGCGATGCGGGCACCGGTCGCGGGCGAGCCCACGAACACCACCTTCGCACAGGCCGGGTGCGCGATCGCCGCCGCCCCGACCGTATGGCCGGCACCGATCAGCACGTTCACGGCCCCCGCCGGCACGCCGGCTTCGGTGATCACCGCGCCCAGCGCCACCGAGGTCAGCGGCGTCAGCTCCGACGGCTTCAGCAGCACGGCATTGCCGGTCGCCAGCGCCGGGGCCAGCTGCCAGCCGGCGGTGAAGATCGGCGCATTCCAGGGCGTGATCTGCACCACCACGCCATAGGGCTCGTAGCGGGTATAGTTCAGATGGCTGGTCGGCACGGGGATCACTGCGCCATGCAGCTTGTCGGCCCAGCCGGCATAATATTCGAACATCTCGGCGACCTTGGTCGCCTCGGCGCGGGTGTCGCGCAGCGGCTTGCCGGCGGTCAGGCTTTCCAGCCGGGCGAAATCCTCGATCCGCGCCCGCACCGCCTGGGCCGCCGCCCAGAGCACCCGGCCGCGCGCGGCATGGGTCAGGCCGGCCCAGGCGGCCTGACCGGCCGTGGCTGCGGCCGCCGCCTCGTCCACCAGTGCCGCACCGCCATCGGCCAGGCTCAGCACAAGGCGGCCGGTGGCGGGGTCGATCAGGGGCAGCGCCTCGCCTTCGCCATCGACCACCCGGCCGTCGACGAAGCTGCCGATCCGGTCGGAACCGGTCAGGCGGGCGAAGATTTCGCGGATCCCGGCCGTGCTGTCGGCCGGGCGATGGGCTGTCATCTCGGTCATCTCTCGGGCTCCCGGGTCAGTCGAGCGCGGCAATGCGGTTGAAATCCTCGCCATCGGCCAGGCCGGCGGCACTCTCGCGCCAGAGCCGCCCCGCCACCTCCAGCAGCGGCATGGCCTGGCCGGTCTCTGCCGCCAGCGCCTCGGCCAGGCGCACATCCTTGCGCATCAGCCCCATGGTGAAGCCGCTGTCGAAACTGCCCGACAGGATCCAGCGCGGGAAGTTCACCTCCGACACGCCGGACCGGCCCGATCCGGCGTTCAGCGCCCCGATCAAAGTCTCGGCCTCGACCCCGGCGGCGACGCCCATCCGCACCGCTTCCGACACGGTCAGCAGATGTGCGGCGCAGAGCAGGTTGTTGACCAGCTTGACCACATGGCCGGCCCCCACCGCGCCACAGAGCGAGATCTTCGCCGACAGCGCCTCCAGCACCGGCCGGGCGCGGTCGATATCGGCCGCCGCACCGCCGACCATCATGGTCAGCGTGCCGGCCGCCGCCCCCGCCGGCCCGCCCGAGACCGGGGCATCGACCAGGGCATGGCCGGCCGCCGCCAGCGCCGCCGCCAGTCGCCGGGTCACCGCGGGCTCGGACGTCGTTGTGTCGATCACCAGCCGTCCGGTGAGGCCGGCGGCCAGAAGACCGCCCTCCCCCGCCAGCACCGCCTCGACATGCGCGGCCATCGGCAGCGACAGAACGGCGATCTCTGCGGCGGCAAAGGCCGCGGCGGGGCTTGCCGCCAGCGCGATGCCGGCCGCCCCGGCGCGGGCTTCGGCATCGGGCGCCGGATCATAGCCGGTGACCGCGAAACCGGCCTTCGCCAGCGTGGCCGCCATGGCGGCGCCCATATTGCCGAGGCCGATGACGGCGACCCGTCGGTCGGTCATGTCGTCACTCCTGAAATCTCGATGGCGGGGGGAGAAGAACCGACGGCTGGCCGGCCATGACTTGGCCGGCCAGCCTCATGATCTTGCGCGGACATCCGGGCGGGGGATGTTTTCCGGCTGTCCGCCCCCCGAAAATGAGCGCGCGCCCGCCCCCCGCTCAAGCGCTATTGCCGGAACGGCGCGTTGCCGTTATGGCAACGGATGGCGACGGGTTTCGTCACCCGGCCGGCGGCGATGCCCACCGGTCGCGACAGGATCAGGAGAACGGGGATCATGCTGCGGATCGACGACAAGCCGCTGCGCTATTTCCTGGCGGTGTTCGAGGCGGGCTCGATCCGGGCGGCCGCCGACGGGCTGCACATCGCGCCCTCGGCGATCAGCCGTCAGGTGGCCGGGCTCGAAGCCGATCTGGGCGTGCTGCTGATGGAGCGCACCAAACAGGGCATCCGCTTCACCGAAGCCGGCCGCCTGGTCGCCGGCCATGCCCGCCGCCGGCTGGAACTCGACGACGGTTTCGCGGCCGAACTCGCCGCCGCCAAGGGCGGCATCGCCGGCCGGGTGCATGTCATCACCGGCGAGGGCTTCGTGGTCGACCTTATGCACCACGCGGTCTCGGCGCTGGCCAGCACCTATCCCGAGGTGCAGCTCTCGATCGATGTCGGCGGCACCGACCGGATGATGCAGGGCATCCTGAAGGACGCCTATGATATCGGCCTGGTCTTCACCCCGCCGCGCCTGCCCGAACTCGACGTGCTGGCAGAGGCGGACAAGCCGCTCTGCGTGCTGGTCCCGCCCGGCCACGCACTTGCTGGCCGCGACAGCTGCCAGCTGGCCGAAACCCTCGATCAACCGGCGGCGCTGCTCGCCGAAACCTTCGGCGTCCGCAAGCTGATCGCCGGCGCCGAGGCCGCCTCGGGCCTGCGCATCCGGCCCAAACTCGTCACCGATTCGATCAACGTCGCCATGCATTTCGTGCTCGGCGGCGCCGGCATCACCTATCTGCCGGCCTTCGCCGTCTCCCGCCAGCTCCGCCGCGGCGAGGTCCATGCCATCCCGCTGACCGACGCCCCCCTCGCCCACGTCCCCTCCCGCATCGTCGTCCGCTCCGGCCGCCCCCGCACCGGCGCCGTCCGCGCCGTCGCCGACCTGATGGCCCGCCATATGGAAGCCTTCGGCGCGGAAGCGGGGTGATGCCGCGGGCCTTTGCCGCCCTCCCCCCGGACAGTGCCGCCACAGGCCACCCTTGACAAAGGATTGGAAGAGGGGGAGTTTGAAGGCACGACCATTTGCGCCGGTCGTGGAAACTTTTATTACATCTTTAGCATAAGAATATGCCTAAGGCGGGGCCACTGCGCTGATCCCCATGCGACGTCCAGGTACTTGTTCCCCTCCGCATTCCGACAGCCCTGTCCGACTCAGTACGTGCCAATATCCCACTCAATATTTATACCGTCATCCCGGCGAAGGCCGGGATCCAGGTTCGTCTCCGCACGAAGACCGTCCAACCACCTGCCGCCTGCCCCGACAGCCGCCCCAGGCCGCCGCCCCCCCGGATTCGCCCCGCCTCGCCCGCGAACCCCAAGCTCCCGTAAAAGCCCCGGGAGGTTCGCGGAAAAAATTCTCACCAATTTTCAATCAGTTAAATTTCACAAAATCATCATGTTCATACCAAGGCATGACATCCTGAGGAGGTTCGCGCTGATCGCCTTTTTCCGGCGCCGGATTCAGGGTATTAAGAAGGGGTGAGTCGCACCCTTGCGGGTGCGTGGATTGAAACCATGCGCGCCAGAGCCTCCCGGAGTTCGGCGATGTCGCACCCTTGCGGGTGCGTGGATTGAAACGGCGGCCAGCGCCTCGCGCACTTCCCGCCCGTTGGGTCGCACCCTTGCGGGTGCGTGGATTGAAACACGCCCGACATCCTCGACCGCTGGTACGAGACGGGTCGCACCCTTGCGGGTGCGTGGATTGAAACATCTGCAGGGGGCTCCGTTTGCGTGGAGGCGTCCGGTCGCACCCTTGCGGGTGCGTGGATTGAAACTGATAGCTGGCCTGGGCCTTGGCGACGTTCCTCTGGTCGCACCCTTGCGGGTGCGTGGATTGAAACGACGGCACGTCTGACCGGATCGCGCTCGGCGTCATCGTCGCACCCTTGCGGGTGCGTGGATTGAAACCAGCGCCGCATTTTTGATCGTGACGCTGTCGAGGGTCGCATCGGATCCAGTAACTTTCCGGACGGGCTCCTGAAGCCTCTTATGCTTCAATCAACCTCCGTATCGTCGCCATCGGCAGGAACAGCCGCCGGCTCTCGCCCATGAACGAGATGAACCCATACTTACGATAGAACGCGGCGGCAGCGTCGTCTTTCGCATCGATGACCACCGCGTGGATTGCAAGGGTCTGCGTCGCGAGCAGGATACGGTTCAGGGCATCCATGAGCAGGAAGGCGCCGAGACCCTTGCCCCTCATGCCGTCATCGACGGCCAGTCGGCCGAGCAGGGCAGCAGGGACGGGGTAACCTGGCAGGCGCTTCGCCTGGCCGGCCGGGAGGTTATCCCGTCGAAAGCTGGTGGCGCTCAGGCTGTAGTAGCCGCAGACCGTCAGCGTCCCGGCAGGCATGGCCACAAAGACGCGGGCGACATCCCGCTTCACGTCCTGGGAAGCATGTTCACGAATGTAACGGTCGAGTGCAGGAGCACCACACGAGAAGGCCGACCGATCGTGGACCCTGCTATCGCGCGGCGCAATCTGCCATGGCGCATGGGCGTGCCTCATCCGGTCGCCTTCTTGTACCTGGCGAAGGCCTCGCGCAAGGCCGCATCAGGCGCCGGCGGGTTGGTCAGCGCGTCGTAGAACACCGTCCAATCCGGGCCGGACAGGGTGACGAT
The DNA here is from genome assembly GCF_002684955.1 of Tistrella sp. Lineage (NCBI taxonomy): Bacteria > Pseudomonadati > Pseudomonadota > Alphaproteobacteria > Geminicoccales > Geminicoccaceae > Tistrella > Tistrella sp. Next base: position 181,787 of record NZ_NYWI01000020.1, read on the forward strand.
CTCGTTCTCTCGGATGACTTTCCGGGCTTCCTCCAGCGCCGTCGCGAGGACGAACTGGCTGACTGTCTTGTGCCGGTAGCTGGCCGCGCGCTGGATCAGGCTCTTCGACTCCGCGTCGAGGCGCAGCTGCAGCCGGTCATCCCCGGTGTCCGCCGCGCGGGGCATGGCCATTCTCCTTATCCGAACGCTCCCTATACCGTGCTCACGAATGGAGCACATTTCAAAGGATATGTTCGGAGCAGCCGGCTATAGCTCGTCGTCCGCGCCGGCTCGCTGTCGAAACGGTCTGCCCCCCAACCCTCCCCCCCCCGCCACCCGCACCGCCTCGGCATGCATCAGCCCCAGGATCCGCTTCTTCCAGCCCATGAAATCCCCCGTGGTCAGGGCGTCGATGCCGCGCGGGCGGGGCAGGTCGATCACCATGGACGACCGGATGCGCCCGGGGCGGGCGCTCATCACATGGACCTCATCGCCCAGCAGGATCGCCTCGTCGATGTCGTGGGTGATGAACAGCACGGTCTTGCGGCGCTGCTGCCAGATCTCCAGCAGCAGTTCCTGCATCACCTGGCGGGTCTGGCTGTCCAGCGCGCCGAAGGGTTCGTCCATCAGCAGGATGCGCGGGTCGTTGGCCAGCGCCCGGGCCAGGGCCACGCGCTGGCGCATGCCGCCTGACAGTTCCGTCGGATAGGCGTCGCCGAAGCCGGTCAGGTGCACCGCTTCGATCAGCTCGTCGGCGATGGCGGCGCGCGCGGCCCTGGCCATGCCGTCCAGCTTCGGCCCGAACATCACGTTCTCGCGCACCGTCAGCCAGGGGAACAGGGTGTAGCTCTGGAACACCATCCCCCGCTCCCGCGAGGGGCCGTCGATCGGGCGTCCGTCCAGGGTGATCCGGCCGTCATCCGGGCGTTCCAGCCCGGCCACCAATCTCAGCAGGGTGGATTTGCCGCAGCCCGAGGGACCGACGATCACCGAGAAGGTATCCGGGCGCACGGTCAGCGACACATCGTCCAGCGCCACCACCGGGGGCTTGCCGCGGGTCTGGAAGCGGACGGACACATCTGCGATATCAAGCAGGCTCATGGGGGTCACCACCCGATCGGAAGCGCAGGAAGGGGCCAGGTCGGCAGAAGGGGGCCGTGTTGGAGAAAGGGGCCGGGTCAGAGCCCGGCGGCCCAGGGCAGCAGGCGCCGGCGCAGCCATTTGAACAGGGCGTCGGTGATCAGCCCCAACAGCCCGATGGTCAGCACGCCCAGCAGGATCACATCGGTGAACAGGCCGCGCATGGCGTTCAGGATCATGTAGCCGAGCCCGCTATCGGCCGCGACCAGCTCGGCCACCACCAGATAGGTCCAGGCCCAGCCCATGGTGACGCGCAGATTGTCCATCACCCCGGGCAGGCAGGCGGGCACCAGCACCTGACGCACCACCTGGCCGCGGCTGGCGCCCAGCGTATAGGCGCAGTCGACCAGATCCCGGCTCACCCGCGCCGAGACGTCCGAGATCAGGATCAACTGCTGAAAGAAGGTGCCGAGGAAGATCACCATGATCTTCTGCTCCACCCCGATGCCGATCCACAGAATCAGCAGCGGGATCAGGGCCGAGATCGGGATGTAGCGCATGAAGCCGGTCACCGGCTCCACCAGCGCCTGCACCGCCGGGAAGCTGCCCATCAGGATGCCGATCGGCACCGCCAGCACCGAGGCCAGGATGAAGCCCGCCAGGATCACCTGCAGGCTGGCGGCGATATGGCCGAACAGCGACAGGTTCCGGATCCGCTCCAGCCCCGCCCCCAGCACCTGGCCGGGGGTGGCCAGAAAGTCGGGCGGGGTCAACCCGCCATAGGTGAGCCCGCACCACAGCCCGGCGATGGCCAGCACCGATGCGGTGCCGAGGCCCAGAGAGGTGCTGCGCGGCAGCGAAATCTTGGGCGAAAACAGCGTTCTGGTCCACATGGGTACCGGCCCTCCGCTTAAGCTCAGTCAACCACGCCGGTCGCGATCATCCGGGCCGGTTCGGCCGCCGCCCTGAACAGCCCCGCCGCCTCGCCCAGGCTCTTCGCCATGGTGATGGTGGCAAGAATGCCGTCCGGATTGGCCGGGTCCATGAAGCGGCGGTTCATCCCGGCATCGTAGAAGGCGATGCCGGCGCGGGTTTCGGCAAAGACCGCCGGGTCTTCCAGCCAGCCGCCCACCCCCCTGGCCATGATCCGGTCGGCCTCGGTCGGGTGGGTCTTCTGCCAGTCGACCGCGGCACTCCACGCCCGATAGAGCGCCTGCAGGGCCGGCCGGCGCGCCTCCAGCGTCGGCACCGTGGTGACCATGACATCGGTGATCAGCCCCGGCCGGCTGGCGCTGTCGACCAGCACCGCGCCATGGGGTGTCGCCTTGCCGCGGCTCAGCCACGGTTCCCAGGTCACCGCCGCATCCACCCGCCCGGCCACGAAGGCCGCCCCGGCATCGCCGGCGGTCATGTTGCGGCTGTCGATATCGGCCAGCGTCAGCCCGGCATCCTTCAGCAGCACGCTCAGGAAGAACTGCGACACCGAGCCTTCGGTATAGGCGACCGTGCGCCCCTTCAGCCCGGCGACCGAGGTGATCTCGCGCCGGGCGACGATGCCGTCGCCGCCGCGGCTGTCGTCGATCGCGAACAGATAGGTCAGCGGCCGTTCGGCCGTCGAAAAACCCAGCACCGTATCGATGGTGGTGACCGCGGCATCGACCCGGCCGGCGGCCAGCGCCGGCATGCGGGTCTTCACGTCCTCCATCATCACCAGATCGACCTCCAGCCCTTCCTTCGCGAAGAAGCCCTGGTCGCGGGCGATGAACAGCGGGCCATAGCCGACCCAGGTGGACAGCGCGAGCTTGAGCTTTTCAGCCGCGCCGGCCGGCGCGCCGGCACCGAAGACGAGCGCGAGGCCAAGGGCGGCGGCGCCGAGGCGGGAACGGATCCGCATGGGCATGGGCGATCCTCCGGATCAGGGTGATGGGGGCGCAGACGATCAGCCGGCGCGGCCGCGGAGCGCGGGCGACACGGCCAGCAGGCAGAGCAGTTCGAACATCAGCGAGGCGCCGACCCAGGCGGTGCCGCCGGTCGGGTCGAAGGGCGGCGAGACCTCGACCAGATCGGCACCGATCAGGTTGAGCCCGGCCAGCGCGCGCAGCATGCGCTGCGCCTCTCGCGTGGTCAGGCCGCCGATCTCGGGCGTGCCGGTGCCGGGCGCGAAGGCGGGGTCCAGGCAGTCGATGTCGAAGGTCAGGTAAGTGGGGGCCGTGCCGGCGATCGCCCGGGCTTCGGCCATCACATCGTCCATGCCGCGGGCCTCGCATTCCTCGATGCGGATGATCCGCACGCCCTGCGCCAGCCCCCAGGCGACGTCGGATCCGTCATACATCGTGCCGCGGATGCCGATCTGCACCACCCGTTTCGGATCCACCAGCCCCTCTTCGATCGCGCGGCGGAAGGGCGTGCCGTGGGTGTAGCGGAAGCCGCCGAAATAGTCGTGGAACAGGTCGGTATGGGCATCGAAATGGATCAGCCCCACCGGGCCGTCGGCGGCCAGCGCCTTCAGGATCGGATAGGACATCAGATGGTCGCCGCCGGCCGACAGCGGCAGGATGCCGCGCCGCTTCACCCGCTCATAGAAGCCGGTGATGCGCTGCAGCGTGTCCATCAGATCGGCCGGGTTGACCGGTACATCGCCCAGATCGGCCACCGCCGCCCGGGCATAGGGGTCGTCGCCTGTCGCCGGGTGCAGGGGGCGCAGCATGCAGGACAGGTCGCGCAACTGGCGGGGGCCGTGGCGGGCGCCCGGGCGGTTGGTGGTGCCACCGTCCCAGGGCACGCCCAGAATGCCGATCTCCACCGCCGCCGCCGCGGCCGCGTCGATATCGACCAGCGGCAGGCGCATAAAGCTGGCGGGGCCGGCATAGCGCGGCACGTCGAAGGCGGAGACGGGCCGGAAGACGGGCGCGGGGGCGGCGGGACTGGTGTCGGGCATGGAACGGGGCTCCGGAGAGGGGCTGCTCCGGTCAGGTTGTCATGGGGGAACACGTCCAATAAGATTGAAGTACAAAACTTCACGTCCGGATTTTGCGACGCATCATGTCCCTGCACGTTCCGCCGCTCAGCGATGTCGATCTGCGCCAGCTGCGCATCTTCCGGTCGGTGGTCGAAAATGGCGGCTTCACACCGGCGCAGACCGAACTCGGCATTTCCCGCTCCACGATCAGCGCCCAGATGGCGGCGCTGGAAACCCGGCTCGGTCTCACCCTCTGCCGGCGCGGCCGGTCGGGTTTCGCGCTCACCGACCACGGCCAGAAGGTCTATGCCGAAACGATCAAGTGCTTTGCAGCCCTCGACAATTTCCGCAGCGAGGTCGGGGTGATGCGCGGCCGGCTGGTGGGCGAACTCCGCATCGGCACGGTCGATGCGGTGGTCGAAAACCCGCGCTGCGCGCTCGATGCCGCCATCGCCGCCTTCAACCAGGCGGTGCCCGACGTCCATGTCACCCTGACCGTGGTCTCGCCCAACCAGATCGAAAGCGCGCTGCTCAACCGGCAGATGGAAATCGCCATCGTGCCGAACCAGCCGATGAATGCTGCGGTGCAACTACAGCAGCTTTTCCACGAGGAACAGAACCTCTATTGCGGCGCCCGCCATCCCCTTTTCGGGGCCGAGGCGAAGCAGCTCACCCTCGACCGGCTGGGCGCCCAGGCCCATGCCCGGCGCGGATATGCCATCGCCACCGGCTATGGCACGCTCTTCGCCGACCCGCCGGCCGCCACCGCCTATTCCATGGAAGGGCTGGCGCATCTGGTGTTGAGCGGCCGGTTCGTCAGCTTCCTGCCCCGCCACTATGCCGCGCAATGGGTGGACACCGGCCGCATGCGGGCGCTGCGCCCCGATCTGGTCAGTTTCGGCGTGGCCCTCTGCGCCGCCCATTTTCCGGTGCCGGCGCTGTCCGAAATCGCCCGGGTCTTCCGCCAGCACCTGATCGAGGCCCATCGGGGATGACATACGCAGATAACATACACTGTTGCCGTCCCGGCAACGGCTGCGTCTCTTTAAAGCGCTTGCCGCCACCGGCCACAGTTTTGATTCTGGCGGGATGAACGGGGGTCTGCGTCCGGGGAGTGGCGCCCCTCCGTCAAATAACGTGTCGACCTTGGGAAGGTTCACGTCTCACCTCCAGCCAATCGGGGGGACGCTTCATGTCCGTCATCAAAGAAACGATGCAGCTCTGGCGGCTGCATCTTGCCGTTCTCGTGCTGGCGATCATCGCCGAGCTGATCGGCATCCAGCGCATCCCGATCGGGATCGGCGCGATCCTGCTGCTGCCGCTGCTCTACGCCTTCCTCATGGCGGCGCTCATGAACCCGAACATCGTGAAGCCGGCGGGCAAGCTGATCCGCTCGCGCGAGGTCAAGGCCGCCTCGCCGCTGATCGTGATCGCGATCATGCCGTTCATCGCCAAGTTCGGCACCACCATCGGCCCGGCGATCGACAAGATCATCGCGGCGGGCCCCGCCCTGCTGCTGCAGGAACTGGGCAATCTCGGCACCGTGCTGATCGCCTTCCCGATCGCGGTCTGGGTGCTGGGCCTCGGCCGCGAGGCGATCGGCGCCACCTTCTCGATCGCGCGCGAACCCAACATCGCGATCATCGCCGACCGCTACACGCTGAAATCCCCCGAAGGCACCGGCGTGATGGGCGTCTATGTCATCGGCACGCTGTTCGGCACCTTCGTCTTCGCGGTGCTGGCCTCGATCTTCGCCACCGCCGACATTTTTGATCCGCGCTCGCTCGCCATGGCCTGCGGCGTCGGTTCGGGCTCGATGATGGCCGCCTGCTCGGGCGCGCTTGCAACCGCGCTGCCCGAGATGAAGGACGAGCTGCTGGCGCTCGCCGGCGCCTCCAACCTGCTCACCTATGCGACCGGCCTTTATGCCGGCCTGTTCATCGCCCTGCCGCTGGTCGAAAAGCTCTACAACGCGACCCGCGGCCGGCACGAAACCGCGGCCCGCGCCGCTGCCGGGGAGTGAGGTCCATGTCGAACACCGTCTACACCGACGGCACCCTCAACGTCCCGGCCGAGCCGGACGAGCGCAAGCTCAACCTGCTCGACCATGCCCTGGTCCTGATCGTGGTCTGCGCCATCGACCTGGTGGTCAACGCGGTCAATCACGAGGTGGGCTTCCTGCACAACCTCACCGGCATCGCGGTGCTTTATGCGATCTGCCTGGCGGGTCTGGTGCTGACCAAGATCATGCCCTTCTACCTGCCCAGCGTCGCCTGGATCTCCCTGGTCGGCATGGCCGTCACCCTGCCCTTCACCCCGGGTTCGGCCTGGGTTCTGGAACAGGTGAAGGCGATCGACTTCCTGGCGCTCACCACCCCCACCCTCGCCTATGCCGGCTTCGCCATCGCGCGCGAAGAGATCCTGACCGCGAAGAAATCGGGCTGGAAACTGGCCCTGGTCGCGGTGCTGGTCTTCTTCGGCACCTATCTGGGCTCGGTGCTGGTTGCCGAGCTGATGCTCGCCTGGACCTGACCGGCCTCCCATATCCACCTGAACGACACGCCAAACCCGTGCGCGGCGCCTGGGGCATCCTCTCCCCGGCGCCGCGCCGTCCGGATGGACCAGCGCCCCCATGTCGCTCAGCCTTTTCGACCTGTTCAAGATCGGTATCGGCCCCTCCAGCTCGCACACCGTCGGGCCGATGGTCGCCGCCCGCCGCTTTCTTTCCGGGCTCGATGCCGCCGGCCGCTTCGACGCGCTGGCCGCGGTGACGGTCGAGATCTACGGCTCGCTCGCCCTCACCGGCCGCGGCCATGCCACCGACACCGCGATCATCCTGGGGCTTGCCGGCGAAACGCCGGATGGTGTGGAGCCCGATGCCATCACCGGCATCGTCGAAGGCGTGCGCCTGTCGAAGCGCCTGGCGGCACTCGGCCGGAAGCTGATCGCCTTCGATCCCGAGACCGATCTGGTCTGGCGCATGGGCGATACCCTGCCCCACCACACCAACGGCCTGCACTTCACCGCCCGCGACGGCGCGGGTGCCGTGCTTGCGGCGGAAAGCTTCTATTCGATCGGCGGCGGTTTCGTGGTCTCGGGCGCCGAGACCGAGGCCCGGGCCGGCGATGCGCCGGTCCATGGCGACCGCGGCCCCCTGCCCCATCCCTTCACGACCGGCGCCGATCTGATCGCGCTCACCGAAGCGACCGGCCTCTCCATCGCCGAGATCGTCCGGCAGAACGAGCACGCCCTCTGGGGACCGGCCGAGACCACCCGCCGGCTTGAGGCGATCAAGGCCGCGATGCTGGGGGCGGTCGACCGCGGCCTTGCCACCGACGGTGCGCTGCCCGGCCGGCTGACCCGCCGCCGCGCCGCCGATCTCGCCCGCCGGCTGGCAGAGCGCGCCGGCGCCAACACGCTCCCCGCCCTCGACGGGTTCGAGCGGCTGTCGGCCTATGCGATCGCGGTCAATGAAGAGAACGCCGCCGGCGGCCGCATCGTCACCGCGCCCACCAATGGTGCCGCCGGCATCGTGCCGGCGGTGCTGGCCTGGCTGCTCCGCCATTCCGGCACCGGCAGCGAGGCCGCGGCCGACACCCTGCTCTTCACCGCCGCGGCGATCGGCATGCTCTACAAGCTCAACGCCTCCATCTCCGGCGCCGAGGTCGGCTGCCAGGGAGAGGTCGGCGTCGCCAGTTCCATGGCCGCGGGCGGCCTTGCCGCAGCCCTCGGCGGCACGCCCGCACAGGTCGAGAACGCCGCCGAGATCGCCATGGAACACCATCTGGGCATGACCTGCGATCCGGTCGCCGGCCTGGTCCAGATCCCCTGCATCGAACGCAATGCCATGGGGGCCGTCAAGGCGGTCAACGCCGCCCTTCTGGCACTCGCCGGCGACGGCCGCCACGTGGTCTCGCTCGACACGGTCATCCGGACCATGAAAGAGACCGGCCACGACATGCAGAGCAAATACAAGGAAACCAGCCTGGGCGGCCTGGCCGTCAACGTGCCGGTCTGCTGACCAGCGGACGGATGCCTCCCCGACGCGGGCCACAAAAACCAGAGGACGCCGATCCAGATGCCCGATACCAACGCCCCTCGCAACGACGTCGCCATCGATCCCGCCGTTGCGGCCATCGCCGCCGAGATGCGCGGCTGGCGCCACCATCTCCACGCCCACCCCGAGACCGCCTTCGAAGAGCACGAGACCGCGGCTTTCGTCGCGGGCAAGCTTGCCGAATTCGGCATCGAGGTTACGACCGGCATCGGCCGCACCGGCGTGGTCGGCACCATTCATGGTCGCCGGGGTACCGGCCCTGCGATTGCGCTCCGCGCCGACATGGATGCGCTGCACGTGACCGAGGTCAACGACTTCGCCCACCGCTCGCGCAATCCCGGTCGCATGCATGCCTGCGGCCATGACGGCCACACCGCCATGCTGCTGGGTGCGGCCAAAGTGCTGGCGGCGGATCCGGATTTCGTCGGCACGGTCCATCTGGTCTTCCAGCCCGCCGAAGAGAACGAGGGCGGCGGCCGGGCGATGGTCGAAGACGGGCTCTTCACCCGCTTCCCGGCCGAGATGGTCTTCGGCATGCACAACTGGCCGGGCCTGGCGCTCGGCCGGATGGCGATGGCGCCGGGACCGATGATGGCCGGGTTCGACATTTTCGAAATCACCATCCGCGGCCGCGGCTGCCATGCCGCCATGCCCGATCTGGGCCGCGATGCGGTGACGGCCGCCGCCCATCTGGTCACCCAGCTGCAGACCATCCCCGGCCGCTCGATCAACCCGCTCGACGGCGCGGTGGTCTCGGTCACTCAGATCCACGGTGGCGACACCTGGAACGTGATCCCCGAGACGATCGTGATCCGCGGCACCGCGCGCAGCTTCCGGCCCGAGGTGCAGGCGGTGATCGAACGCCGCCTCGCCACCCTGGTGGAACATTCGGCCGCCGCGCACGAGTGCACGGGCGAGCTGCGCTACGAGCGCCGCTATCCCGCCACCATCAACACCGCCACCGAAACCGCGCTCGCGGCAACCGCCGCGGCGAAGGTGGTCGGCGAAGCCGCCATCGACCACGCCCCCACGCCCTCGATGGCGTCGGAAGATTTCGCCTTCATGCTGGGCGAAAAGCCCGGCTGCTATGTCTGGCTCGGCAACGGCCCGACCGAGGGCGGCTGCCTGCTCCACAACCCGGCCTACGACTTCAACGACGATGCCGCCCCCATCGGCGCCAGCTGGTGGGTGCAGCTGGTCCGCACCGTGCTCGCCGGCTGATCGGGCGCACGGCCGTCGGGATCACCCCGTCGTCCCTTCCCCCCGGCCCCGCTCCAGCTCGCGGATCACGTATTCGCGCAGCCGCTGGGCCGGGGGGCCGATATCGGCGGCCACCAGCAGCGCCATCTCGGTATCGGCCAGGCCCGGCAGCCCGGCCTCTTCATCCAGCATCACCAGATCCGCCGGCACCATGTCCTTGGGCAGCACCGTCACCCCCAGCCCGGCGCGCACCGCGGCATGGGTGCCGGTCAGCGCCCCGCAGGTATAGGCGATCCGCCAGGGCCGGCCCGCCGCATCCAGCGCGTCGGTCGCGCGCTTGCGATAGACGCAGGGCGCCGGCGATACCGCCAGCGGCAGGGGGCCCTGGCGCATCGCCACCCCGCGTTCGGCCGCCACCCAGACCAGCGGCTCGCGCCAGACCCGGGTGCCGAGCAGCGGCGCGCTCGGCTCGCGCTTCACCAGCGCCAGGTCCAGATCGCCGGCCGCGAAGCGGTCGAACAGGTTCAGCGTCAGATCGCAGGTCACCTCCAGCCCCACCGCCGGATGTTCCTGGGCAAAGCGCGCCAGCACCCCGGGCAGATGGCTGGTCGCGAAATCCTCGGGCGCCCCCAGCCGTACCAGGCCCGCAATCTCGGGCTGGCGCACCCGGTCCATCAGCTCGTCGTTCAGCGCCAGAATCCGGCGGGCATAGTCGACGATCACCTGGCCTTCGCCGGTCAGCCGCACATGGCGGGGGCCGCGTTCCAGCAGCACCGCCCCCACCCGATCCTCCAGCCGCTTGATCTGCAGCGAAATGGTGGACTGGTTGCGCAGCAGCCGGTCGGCGGCGCGGGAAAACCCGCCCGCATCGGCCACGGTCACCAGCGTGCGCAGCAGGTCGACATCCAGGTTCACGGGTGCAGCCATTGCCATCCTCAATATTTACCATCTCAATGGAGAGGTATCGCACTATCAATTTCCCAAAAGACATGGTGCGGGGCAGCATGGGGTCAAGCCGGCATCATCCGGGCCGGTGACGCCTGAGCGGAGCGGAGGCGCGCCCATGACCGACCAGACCCCCCATCGGCCCTGGCCCGGGCCCCGGCATGGCCGGGCCAACCAGCCGATCAGCATCGTTTTCGGCGACGGCATCGGCCCCGAGGTGATGCAGGCGAGCCTCAGGATCCTGCTTGCAGCCGGCGCACGCATCGCGGTGGAACCGGTGGATCTGAGCGGCAGCCCCGGGGATGCGGAGGAAGATCATGCCCGGCAGCTCTCGGCCGCCCGGCAGAGCCTGCGCCGCACCGGCGTGCTCTATCGCGCCCCGGTCACCACGCCGCCGGCCGGGGTGGCCTGCCCGGTGCAGGCGCTCAGCCGCGATGCCGATCTCTTCGCCACCACCCGCCCCTGCCGGGCCATGGCGCCGGCCATCGCCACCCGCCACCCGGCGATGGATCTGATCATCGTTCACGACCTGCCCGGGGCGGCACAGGGCGATGCCCGGCAGATGCGGGCCGAACGGCTTCTGCACCATGCCTTTGCGGTGGCGCGCCGGCAGGGGCTTCGCCGGCTCGACGCCTTCGTCGAACATCCGGATGCGCTGACGCCAGAACTGTTCGATGCCGTCGCCGGCCACTATCCCGACATCACCGCCACCCGCCGGCGCCTTGAAACCGGCCTCGCCCGGCTGGCCGATCGTCCGAACGGCTTCGGTGTCGTGGTCGTGCCGGGCCGCCATGGCGATCTGGTGGCGACGCTCGCCGCCCGCCTTGCCGGCGGCGTCGGGCTTGCCCCTTCGGCCGCACTCGGCACCGATTGCGCCATATTCTCGACCGTCCATGGCACGGCACCGCAGCTGGCCGGGCGCGATCTGGCCAACCCGTCGGCCATGCTGCTCGCGGGCGTGATGATGCTGCACCATATCGGCCAGCATCGGGTTGCAGAGTGCGTCCACGATGCCTGGCTCGCCACCATCGAAGACGGCATCCACACCGCCGACATGGTCAATCCGGGCACCACCCGTCTGCGGCCGGGCACCCGCGGCTTCGCCGATGCGGTGATCACCCGCCTGGGTCAGGCCCCGCGGATGCTCCGCCCGGCAGCGGCGGTCAGCCCGCACCACAACCGAAACATTATGATGCGGGCCTGATCATCACCCATTGATGGCATTTTGGGACAGTGCCATTCTGGTCACCATCGACCAGACGGGGGAAGGCCCATGCTCGATCCGATGAAGGTGCCGCAAGGCGGCTACAACCAGGAATATCGTCAGCATCCCAAATTCCCCGGCGGCTACATATACAGCCATGCCGGCGGCGATTACGATGCCTGGATGAACGCGGTCTATCCGCTGCTGCCCGATCGGGTCGCCTTCGGCGATCCCGATGCGCCCGCGGCTTTGGTAAAGGATGAACCCGGCACCAACGGCGTGCCGCAGACAGCCGTCCTCTACCCCTATCCCGGCACGCCCCAGGCGGGCACGCCCTGGGCCTTCACCCTGATGGCGGGGCGGGCAACCATCGACTTCATGCTCATCGCCCGGATCCTGTTCGTTCAGCCGGTTCTGAACCCCGACGGCACCGCCAGCGCCTGGTCGTCGGGGCTGATCGAGCGTCACACCGAAACCACGCTGCTGGCCGGCAACACGCTCACCGAACTGGTCGGCGACCAGGGCGATCGCTACGCCCTGGTCGCCTCTTTCCCCGGCGCCGACATCGACGATCTGCCGCCGCCCCCGCCCGGTTACAGCTATGAAAAGAAGCCGCTGGACCAGGATTTCACCCTGGTCTGCCGCCGCTTCGCCCATATCCTGATCACCGACGGCTACAACTTCCAGCGCTGGGACCAGGGCAACGCGCCGGATTGACCGGCTCAGACGCGGGCGATCGCCGCGACATATTCGTCCACCACCTGCTTCAGCGCCCGGGTCTGGCCGGCCAGCTCGCCGGCGGCGGTGTTCATCTCCGCCGCCGCATGGCCGGTCTGGCCGGCGGCATCGGCGATGCCCGAGATCGCGCGCAGCACCTCCGACGTGCCGGCCGATGCCTGCTGGGTGTTGCGGGCGATTTCCGCGGTCGCCGATACCTGTTCCTCCACAGCCGAGGCCACAGCGGTGGTCAGCGCCCCCACCTTGCCGATCGTGCCGGAAATCGACCGGATGGCATCCACCGTCCGTCCGGTGGCACTGGTCGCCGCATCGATCTGAACCTGGATCTCTTCCGTCGCCCGCGCGGTCTGGTTCGCCAGGTTCTTCACCTCGGCCGCCACCACGGCGAAGCCCTTGCCGGCTTCCCCCGCGCGCGCGGCCTCGATGGTTGCATTCAGCGCCAGAAGATTGGTCTGGGCGGCAATCTGCTGGATCAGCTCGATCACGTCACCGATCTTCTGGGCGTTGGTCGCCAGGTCCTGCACTGTGCCGTCGGTGGTGCCGGCCTCGTCCACGGCGGCCCGGCTCACATCCGCGGTCTCGGCCGTGCGCGCGCCCACCTCGCGCACCGATGCCGACAGCTCTTCCGCCGCCGTCGCCACGGTCTGGACATTGGCGGTCGCCTGTTCGGCCGCGGCCGCAACCGCCGTGCTGCGCCCGCTCTGCGCCTCTGCCGTGCGCGACAGGGCATCGGCGCTGCCGCGCACCTGTTCGGCCGCCCCCGACAGCGTCGAGACGATACCGGCCACCCGGGTCACGAAGCCCTGGGTCAGTTCCTCGCGCCGCGCACGCTCGGCCTCCTGCGCAGCCCGCGCCTGCGCCTGTTCGCTCGCCAGCCGGTCGGCCTCGATCAGCCCGGCGCGGAAAGTCTCGACCGATTTGGCCATGGCCCCGATCTCGTCGCCACGATCGGCGCCCGGGATGGTGATGCCGGTCTCGCGCGCCGCCAGCCGGTTCATTGCTTCGGTCATCCGCCGGATGGGCGTGGACACGCTGCGCATCATCAGCAGGGTCGCCGCGATCGCCAGCACAAGGCCGACCCCCAGCGCCGCGATCAGCACGCTCATGCCGCTCTCGGCAGCGTGCCTGGTCTGTTCGCCCGACGCAGCCGCAGCGGCCGAGTTGAACTCGATCAGATCGTCGAGTTCGCGGATCAGCAGCGTGCGGTTGGCAGCCGCGAACAATCCACGCGCCTCGTTCTGATTGCCGGCACGAAGATCCGCCACCAGCGGCGCGTTGCGGGCAAGATAGTCCGCCCAGGCGACCTTGACGCCCTCGAAGTGGCCGCGCTCCTCATCATCGGTGACCAGCGGCTCGTAGGCGGTCAGAAGCCTGCCGACCTGCGTGGCAGCGTTGGCAGCCTCCGCAAGCCGATCCTTTACCCCCGCTTCATCGGTAGCGATGATCGCCCCGGAAATATTGATGCGATGTTCCGAGACCGCATTCTGCAGCCGCGCGATCAGCTTCAGGCTCGGCACGCGATTGTCCCGCAGATCGCCCGCCGCCTGGTCCAGAACCGACAACTGAGCAATACCCGACACACTCGTCGCGGCAATGACAAGCGTCAACGCCACGAACGCGACGATCAGCCTGGCGCCGATCGTCCATTTCGATGTCTTCATAAAGACTCGCTTATTTGGGGAGAAGGTCTGCGACGTGTGTGTGCGGGCAGGCACTCTTAAAAATAGACTCATTCAACAGCGTGGTTCAACATTTAAATCCGCGGAAATCTTCCGATGAAATATTGCCGAGAGGCCCGATCTGTCCCAAAAAGAAACCGGCGGGCCTTACCGGAAGGCCCACCGGATCCATCATCAAAGATACTCATCTACACAACTGACGCAAATTGCGTCGATTTTGCATGCTCAGACCTTTGCCACCTCGTCGACATAGCGGTCGACCACCTCTTTCAGCTCCCGGGTCTTGCCCGCCAGCGCGCGGGATGCCGCACTCATCTCCTCGGCCGACCGGCCGGTCAGTCCGGCCGCAGACGCGATGCCGGCAATCGATTCCAGCACCTCCGACGTGCCCGAAGATGCCTGCTGGGTGTTGCGCGCGATCTCGGCGGTCGCCGCCACCTGCTGTTCCACGGCAGACGCAACCGCGGTGGTCAGCGCGCCGACCTGGGTAATGGTGCCCGAAATGTTGCGGATCGCATCCACCGTGCGGCCGGTGGCGCCGGTCATGGCGTTGATCTGCGCCTGGATCTCTTCGGTCGCCCGCCCGGTCTGGTTGGCCAGGTTCTTCACCTCCGATGCCACCACCGCAAAGCCCTTGCCCGCTTCGCCCGCGCGGGCCGCCTCGATCGTGGCGTTCAGCGCCAGAAGATTGGTCTGCTCGGCGATCTGCTGGATCAGCTCGATCACATCGCCGATCTTGCGGGCACTGGCAGCCAGTTCCTGCACCGTGCCGTCGGTCGCCTCGGCTTGGCGCACCGCAGCGCGGGTAACGTCGGCGGTCTCGGCCGTGCGCGCGCCCACCTCGCGGATCGATGCCGCCAGCTCTTCCGATGCCGTCGCCACGGTCTGGACATTGGCGCTCGCCTCTTCCGCCGCGGCCGCCACCGTGGTGCTGCGCGCCGACTGGTCGTCGGCCGTGCGCGCCAGCCCGTCGGCACTGCCGCGCACCTGTTCCGATGCACCCGACAGCGTGGTCACGATGGTGGCGATCCGCGAGACGAAGCCCTCGGTCAGCGTCTCGCGCTTCTGGCGCCGGGTCTCTGCCTCGGCGCGGCTCCGCTCCTGCTCCGCCGCCATCCTGTCGGCGTGGATCATGCCGTCGCGGAAGGTTTCCACCGCCTTGGCCATGGCGCCGATCTCGTCGCCGCGATCGGCGCCCGGGATGTCGACGCCGGTATCACGATCGGCCAACCGCCGCATCGCCTCGGTCATCTTCCGCACCGGAGCCGACACGTTGCGGATCATCACCAGCGTCGCCACGATCGCGATCACCAGCCCCACCGCCATCGCGACCCCCAGAACGGTGATCGCACTTTCATAGGCCGCCCGCGACCGGGTGCCGGCCGTGGCCGCATTGTCGATATTCGTCTGGCGCAGCTTGTCCAGCTCGGCCACCGTCGCCTCGCGTGCCGACCGTGCCTCACCGACATAGATCTTCTTCGCCAGCGCTTCGTCACCGGCCTGGACTGCGGCGACCAGCTTGTCGGTGGCCGCCATGTAAAGATCCCATCCGGCCGCAACCCGGGCGACCTGCGCCGCCTCGGCCGCGTCGGAAATCAACCCTTCATAGGCTTTACCCGCCGCCGTGAAGGCGTCCGCATAGCCGCGCATCTGCGCCAGCAGCGGCCCCCGGGTGACGGGATCATTCTCGATCACCAGGCCCCCGACGGCGATACGATGGTTCTGCACCTCGTTGGTCGCTTCGGCGATGATCTTCAGGCTGGGGATACGATTGTCGCGCAGCTCAGAAGACGCCTCTTTCAGCGTCGCCAGCTGCGAAAAACCGAACACACCTGTCAGCAGGATGACCGCCGTCAGGGTTGCAAAAGCGATGATCAGCTTCTTGCCGATCGACAAAGACGATAAAAACATCGCGGATAATCTCTAAACTCAGGGGGAGACCCGCGGGAACGGTTGACGGGCTGCCGACTATTAAATGCGTGCAGTCCTTAATGAATTGATAAATGGCCGAACCTGCCAATCCATGAAGACGGGCGATATTCGGCCATTTATTACTTCAGATAGAAGAAAACCGACGCCAAACCAACATGGACACGGTTGATCGGCGCACAAGGCATCGGGCGTTGCCGGCCGTCGTCACGTCACACCCGTGCAATCTCCGCCACATAGGCATCGACCACCCGCCGCAGCTCGCGGGTCCGCTCCGCCAGCGCGCCCGAGGCGGCGTTCATCTCCTCGGCGGCCTGGCCGGTATGGCCGGCGGCATCGGCGATGCCGGTGATCGATTGCAGCACGTCCGAGGTGCCGGACGATGCCTGCTGGGTGTTGCGCGCGATCTCGGCGGTTGCCGCCACCTGTTCTTCCACGGCCGATGCCACCGCCGTGGTCAGCGCGCCCACCTTGCCGATCGTGCCCGAAATCGACCGGATCGCATCGACCGTGCGGCCGGTCGCCCCGGTCATCGCGTCGATCTGGACCTGGATCTCTTCGGTCGCCCGGGCGGTCTGGGTCGCCAGGTTCTTCACCTCCGATGCCACCACGGCGAAGCCCTTGCCGGCCTCGCCGGCGCGTGCCGCCTCGATCGTGGCATTCAGCGCCAGAAGATTGGTCTGGGCCGCGATCTGCTGGATCAGTTCGATCACATCGCCGATCTTCTGGGCGCTGCCCGACAGTTCCTGCACCGTCGCATCAGTCTCTTCCGCCTCGGTCACCGCGCGGCGGGTGACGTCGGCGGTCTCGGCCGTGCGTGCGCCCACTTCGCGGATTGACGCGGCCAGTTCCTCAGCCGCGGTCGCGACCGTCTGGACATTGGCCGTCGCCTGTTCGGCCGCCGCCGCCACCGTGGTGCTGCGGCCGCTCTGGTCCTCGGCCGTGCGCGACAGCTCGTCGGCGCTGCCGCGCACCTGTTCAGTGGCGCTCGACAGCGTGGTCACGATGCCGGCCACCTGGTCGACGAAGCCCTGGGTCAGCGCCTCGCGCCGCTGCCGCTGCGTCTCCTGCGCCGCGCGGGCCTCTTCCTGTTCCGCCGCCAGCCGGTCGGCGCGGATCATGCCGTCGCGGAAGGTTTCCACCGCCTGGGCCATCTCGCCGATCTCGTCCCGGCGATCGGCGCCGGGGATCACCACCCCGGTATCGCGATCCGCCAGCCGGCGCATGGCCGCGGTCATCCGCTTCACCGGCACCGACACGTTGCGGATCATCAGCAGGGTTGCCGCCACTGCGATCAGCGCACCGATGATCATCGCCGCGATCAGCACCGTATGGGCGGTGGCATAGGCCTGATCGGCGCGCGTGCCCGAGGCATCAGCCCCTTCCATGTTATGGGTGGTCAGCGCCGCCAGGGCCGTGCCCAGCGCCACGCGGGCGTCGCGGGTCTCGCCGCGATAGATCTGCTGGGCGGCCAGCAGGTCGTTCGCCGCCAGCAGGGCCAGCAGCTGGTTGCTCGACCGTTCATACGGGCCCCAGGCGGTGGTCGCCCGGCCGAACAGGCGGCGGTCCTCGTCGTCCGAGATCAGCTTCTCATAGGCGGCGAAGGACTCGGTGACCGCCTCGCCGGCCTTGCGGGCACGCTCCAGCAGCGGCTTGCGGTTCTCGGGGCTGCCTTCCAGCACGGCCCCGGCCACCGCCAGCCGGTGTTCCAGCAGGTTGTTCGACAGGCGGGAGATGATCCGCAGGCTGGGCACCCGGTTGTCGCTCAGATCCATCGAGGCCTGGTTGAGCGTGCCGAGTTGCAGAAGACCGACGATGCCGGTGACGATCACCACGGCGGTCAGGGTTGCGAAGGCGATGATCAGCCTGGCGCCGATCGATTGGGTAAGTCTGGACATGACAGCGGCCGTATCCCGGGGGGAGGAAAACAGGAAATCACCGGCGGCCGAGGGCGGGGGAGCGCCCGTGGCCGCATCGTCGCGCATGGAACAATCAGGTTGATTAACGAATCGATAATCCCGCATCGGAATTCGGCCGCAGCCGTTTGATTCATGAAGTCTTCATCCCCATTTCACGAAGACATGTTTCTACCGGACCAACGACATTGGGAGGAAATCCGAACGATGCTGATCCGCGCCGACTTTGCGGCCCCTGCCCTGGTCCGTCCGGACCCACAGGACTGGATCGCCTCCCCGGCGGCCGGCGTGCACCGCCTGATGCTCGACAGGGTCGGCAACGAGGTCGCCCGCGCGACCAGCCTGGTGCGCTATGATCCGGGTGCCGGCTTTTCGCCCCATGTTCATGGCGGCGGTGAAGAGATCCTGGTGTTGAGCGGCGTGTTCGGCGACGAGCACGGCGACTATCCCGCCGGGACCTATCTGCGCAACCCGCCCGGCACCTCCCATGCGCCGCGGGCGCCCGAGGGGTGCATCCTGTTCGTGAAGCTCCGCCAGTTCCTGCCGGGCGACCGTCTGCAGCTGGCCCTGCCGGTCGACACGGTGGCCTGCACCGCCCTCGCCGGCGCCGTCGGGGTGACGGAACGCCTGCTGCACGGCTTCGGCCCCGAGCGGGTCACCATGCTCGACCTCGCGCCCGGCGCCGAACTGCCCGGCGGCAGGCGGCCGGGGGGTGAGGAGGTGTTGGTGGTTTCCGGCACGCTGATCGATGGTGCCCACGGGGTTCTGCCTGCCGGCAGCTGGCTGCGCCGGCCGCCGGGGCGGGTGGCCACCCGCCGCACC